>NZ_JCASIE010000011.1:0-183518 GCF_059685865.1 Telluria sp. ZB4P36 | reverse complement strand
CCGAACTACCTGGGCTGGCGCTGGGCACTCGATGGCGGCCGGATTACTTCTGTTGAGCAATTGCTGCGCATTGCAATCAGAGTCATCCATAGATAACGGTGACAGCGCCTTTTTTATTTCGGGCGATGCAGGGCGCAGAGCTTGTTGCCGTCCGGGTCGCGTACATAGGCCAGGTACATCGTGCCCAGGCTGCCTTCGCGCAGGCCGGGCGGGTTCTCGCAGGTGCTGCCGCCATGCGCCAGCGCCGCCTCGTGGAACTGATGCACCTGTTCCGGCGAGCTGCACTTGAAACCGATGGTGCCGCCGTTGGCGACGCACGCGGCTGCGCCGTCGATCGGCTCCGTCACGCAAAAGGCGGCGCCGTCGTGGCGGTAGAAGAGCCGGGCCTGGCCGGTCGGCGCCTGGTTGCGGAAGGCCTCGCCGGCGCCGAGCGTCGCCAGCACCGCGTCGTAGAAGCGCTTCGAGCGCTCGATATCGTTCGATCCGACCATCACATGACTGAACATGTTGTTTTCTCCTTGTAGTAGGTGTGCTTACCTGGCGATCAGGACCGGCTCGTCGAAGCCCAGTTCCTTCATCCGCGGCAGCTGGGTCTTCGCATCGCCGACCACCAGCCAGACCATCTTCGACGGGTCGAGGTACTTCTGCGACAGGGCCTGGACCTGCGGCAGGGTCATCGCCTTGACGATCTGTTCGCGCTCCTTGATGTAGTTGGCGCGCCAGCCGTACTTGCTGACGTTGTCGAGCATGCCCAGCTTGGCCGCCGAGGTTTCGAAGGCGCGCGCATTGCTCTTGATGAGGAAGTTCTTGGTCGTCTCCAGGTCGGCCGCCGAATAGCTCGGGGCGTAGTCCTGCAGGATCTGCTTCACCAGCTGGGTCGACTCGAGCGTGACGTTGCTGCGCACGCCGCTGGCGATGATGAAGGGCCCGGCGCTCTTGCTGCCGCCGAAGCTCGAATTGATCCCGTAGGTATAGCCCTTGCCCTCGCGCAGCTGCTGGGTCAGGCGCGACGCGAAGCCGCCGCCGCCCAGGATGTAGTTCGCCACGGTGGCCGGGTAGTAGTCCTGGTCGGTCACGGCCAGCGCACGGTAGCCGATGTGCAGCACCGACTGCTTCGCGTCCGGCACGTCGACGAAATAGACCTTGGCCGGCGGCAGGCTGGCGGCGGCCGCCGCCGGCGGCAGCGCTACCTCCTTCGCTTTCCACGCGCGGCTGAGGCCCGCCAGCGAATTCGCCACGACCGCTTTCGGCAGGGCGCCGACCACGTGCATGCGCGCCACCGATGGCGACAGGTTGGCCTGGTAATACCCCTTCAGGTCGTCGATGGTGATCGCATTCACGCTCGCCGCGGTGCCGAGGATGTTGCGCGAACGGGGATCGTCCTTACCGTAGATCAGCTGGCTGAAATTGCGGCTGGCCAGCGCGTTCGGATCGGCGTCCTGCTGGCGAATCTGGCTCAGCACACTTTGCTTGATCAGGGCGAATTCCTTCTCGTCCCAGCGCGGCTGCAACAGGATTTCCTCGACCAGGTCCAGGGTCGCGCGGTAGTTGCGCGCCAGGGTCGTCACGCTGATGCGCACGTCCTCGGGCCGGGCGAACACATTGATGCTCGCGCCCAGCTGCTGGATCGCTTCTTCCAGTTCCTGCGGGGTCTTCTTCGCGGTACCCTGGGTCATCAGGCGTGCCATCAGGTTGGCCACGCCCACCTTTTCCGCTTTGTCGAGCAGCAGGCCGCCGTCGATCGCGATATCGAACTGCACCAGCGGCACTTCATTGTTCTCGATGCCGACCACGCGCATGCCGTTTGCCAGCCTGGTGTCCCAGACTTGCGGCACCTTCACCTCCGGCGTCGGACCGTAGGCGGGTTCCTTGCTGCGGTCGAAGCTGGACGGGGTCCTGGTGTATTCCGCGGTCGCGCTCGGGTCGACGGCATTCTCCGCGCCTTGCACGACCTTTTCTTCGACGACGTCGGCCTTGCCCGATCCGCTCAAGGCGAGGGCCAGCTTGCCCTTCGGGACGAAACTGGTCGCGACATAGGGCTTGCCCTTGATGTAGGTGTCGTACACGCGGCGCACGTCGGCCGGCGTGACCGCCAGCGTCTTCTTGACGCTCTGCGCCACATAGCCCGGATTGCCGGTCAGGTAGTTGTACTCGGCCAGCAGGGCCGATTTGCCGAGCACGCTCGACACCGAGTTGTAGAAGCGGGTCTCGAGGCCGGCCTTGATGCGGTTCAGGTCGCGTTCGGAGATACCTTCCTGTTCGAACTTGGCGAAGGCCTTGTCGACCGCGGCGGCCACCTCGTCGAGGGGCTTGCCTTCGAAGGCACGGATGCGCAGCATGAACTGGCCCGCCAGCTCGGAGGTCTGGTTGCCGATCTGGACGTTCGGGGCCAGCTTGCTGTCTTCCACCAGCACCTTGTAGAAGGGCGCGCGCTTGGTCTGCGACAGGTATTCGGCCAGCACCTCGAGCGCATACGAGTCCTCGTGCAAGTCCTCGACGGTCGGCCAGGCCATGTTCAGCTCGGGCAGCTTCGCGAAGTTGTCTTCGTGGGCCAGCTTGACGGTCTCCTTCACCACGCCGGGGCGCTTGGCCATGGCCTTCATCGGCGCGCCACGCTTGATTTCGGAAAAATACTTCTCGACCCACTTGCGTGCCTGGACCGGATCGAAATCGCCGGCCAGCACCAGGGTCACGTTGTTCGGCACGTACCACAGGCGGAAGAATTCCTTGACGTCGTCGAGGGTCGCGTTCTGCAAGTCGTCGAGCGAACCGATGACCTGCCAGTTATAGGGATGGTCGGCCGGGTACAGGGCCTTGTTGATCACGTAGCGGGTGTGGCCGTAGGGCGCGTTGTCCACGCCCTGGCGCTTCTCGTTCTTGACGACCTGCTTTTCCTTGGCCAGCACGGGATCGGTGACCGTGTTGATGAACCAGCCGAGCTTGTCCGCTTCGGCCCAGATCATCTTCTCGAGCGCGTCCTTGGGGACCGTCTGCAGGTAGTTGGTGCGGTCCTGCGAGGTCGAGCCGTTGGCGCCGGAGCCGCCGATGCGCGCGCTCATCTTGTCCAGGCCGCCCTTGCCCAGGTTTTCCGATTCCAGGAACAGCAGGTGTTCGAACAGGTGGGCGAAACCGGTGCGGCCGGCCTTTTCGCGTGCCGAACCCACGTGGGCCGTCAGGTTGACGGCGACGACCGGATCGGAGCGGTCGATGTGGAAGATCACATCGAGACCGTTGGGCAGGGTGAACTTTTGATAGTCCACTTTGAGGCCGGCCTTCGGTGCGGCCGCGGCCGGCTTGGCGGCGGCGTGTGCCGGCACCGACAAGGCGGGCGCGAAGCAGGCGGCCACCAACAGGGTCAGGGAAAGAATCTTCATGCAATCAGGTCCTCAAGGAGAAGGGCGGCAACACGCCAAAGCGTTCTGGATAGTATTGCAATTTCCTGATTGCTACAACAGAGGCTCAGCCGCCGGCGCGCTTCACCTGGAGGCCGTGTTTTTTCAGCTCTTCCATGATCCGGTCGCAATGGTCGCCCTGCACTTCGATCACGCCGTCCTTGACGGTGCCGCCGGAACCGCATGCGGTGCGCAACTGCTTGCCCAGTACGGCCAGGGCGAGGGGATCGAGGGCCAGGCCCTTGACGAGGGTGACGGTCTTGCCGCCGCGCCCCTTGGACTGGCGCGAGACGCGGGCCACGCCGTCGCCTGCGGGCACGGCCTTTGCCTGCTTGCAGGTGCATTCGGATACCGGCTGCCGGCAGTCGGGGCACATGCGGCCGGTTTCGGTGGAATAGACGAGGCCGCCGTTGGAACTACGCTTCATGTCTTGCTCGGCTCCGAATCATCATGTTTGCCCTTCGCCTCGATATTCTTCACCCCGCGCCGCGCCAGCCCTTCCCGCAGCAGGAATTCAATCTCTGCATTCACACTGCGCAAGTCGCGCGCGGCGAGGCGCTGCAATTCCTCCCACAATGCGGGATCGATGCGTAGGGGGAATGCCTTTTTGCCGGGACTTGCCATGCTCGTCGCTGCTAGTTGTAGAGGGTGCCCGTGTTGACGATCGGCTGGGTTTCCTTGTCCGAACACAGCACCACGAGCAGGTTGCTGACCATGGCCGCCTTGCGCTCGTCGTCGAGCTCGACGATGCCCCGTTCGGACAAGCCTTTCAGCGCGGCTTCCACCATGCTCACGGCGCCATGCACGATTTTCGCACGGGCGCTGATGATCGCCTCGGCCTGTTGGCGGCGCAGCATGACCTGGGCGATCTCGGCGGCATAGGCCAGGTGGGTGAGCTTGGCGTCGAGCACCTCGACACCCGCTGCCTCGAAGCGCGCCTGCAGCTCGGACTTGAGGGCGTCGGCGACGACATCCATGCCGGCGCGCAGCGTGGTCTCCCCTTCCGGCAGGTCCTCGCCCTCGTCGTAGGCATATTGCGATGCCAGATGACGCAGCGCAGCTTCGGCCTGGATCGAGACGTAGCGCTCGAAATCATCCACTTCGAATACGGCCTGGGCGGTATCGCGCACGCGCCAGACGACGGCCGCGCTGATCTCGACCGGATTGCCGCGCTTGTCGTTGACCTTCAGCGTCGGCGCGTTGAAGTTGCGGGCGCGCAGCGACAGCCGGCGCTTGACGTAGAGGGGGAAAGCCCAGCGCAGGCCTTCGCTGCGGTCGGTGCCGATGTACTTGCCGAACAGGGTGAGGATCGCGCTTTCGTTCGGCTGGAGCATGAACAGGCCGGTCAGGCAGATGACCCCGGCCAATCCCATCAACAGGCTGCCCAGGAAGGGAAGCAGGCCATTGGCCGGCTCGAGCCCCGTATTGAACAGGTAGACGGCGCCGCCCAGCAGGATGACGCCGGCAATGGCTGCCAGGTAGCCATTCGTGGATGAGAACGCCATTTCGCGGCGAGTGTGTGCTGCATTCATGCTCGATCCCCTCCTAAAAAACAACATCACAGTAACATCAAAGTGATATCACTTTAGGATCACTTGGAATTGTTGTCAAGTAATTTCGGGGTGCGATCAGGCATGCCGTTTGATCACCCCCGCGCTCAGCGCAATCACCAGTCCCGACAGGGACAGCATGCCCAGCGCCACCATGATGCTGGCTTGCGCCGCGATATAGCCGAGCACCGGCGGCGCCAGCAGCAGGCCGCCATAGCCCAGGGTCGCCACCGCCGCCACGCCCGCACCCGCGCTCATGCCCGGAATGCGCGAGGCGGCGCCGAACAGCAGCGGCACCACGTTGGCCGCGCCGATGCCGATCAGGGCGAAGCCGGCCGCCGACAGCAGGAAATGGGTGCTCAGCACCGCCGTGGCCAGGCCCGCGAACATCGCCAGGCCGCCCAGCACCATCACGCGCAGCGCGCCACAGCGCAGGATCATGCGGTCGCCCGCGAAGCGGCAGGCCGCCATCGCGACCGAGAAGGCGGAGTAGGCCAGCGCCGCCGTCGCCGGCTCGGCGCCGGTACGCTCCTGCATCAGGAGCGCGCTCCAGTCCACCAGCGCGCCTTCCACCGCGAAGCACAGCAGCGCCAGCAGGCCGAGGCTCAGGGCCGCGCCGCGCGGCAGCTGGAAGTGGCTGCCCGCTTCGTGACTGGGCGCGAAGGCCATCACGCGCGGCGCCGCCACGGCCAGGACCAGCGCGGTCAGGATGGCCATCGCCAGCGCGCCCTGCCCGTCGCCCCAGCCCTGCTTGAGGATCACGCCGCCCAGCGCCGCCCCCAGCAGGCCGCCCAGGCTGAAGAAGCCGTGGAAGGACGACATGGTCGGGATGCCGCGCGCGGTCTCGACCTCGCTGGCATTGGCGTTCATCGCCACGTCCAGTGCGCCGTTGCTGATACCGAAAACGAAGGCCGCCCCGAACAGCAGGGGCAAGTCGCTGACGTTCATGACAAGCGCCAGCATCGGTGCGAACAGGAAGCCGGATACGAGCGTCATGCGGCGCGTGCCCCAGCGTGCCGTGAAGCCGCCCATCAGCGGCATGGCCAGCAGCGCACCGGCCGCGATGGTGAGCAGCACCATGCTCAAGGTCGCGGTATCGATGCCGGCGCGTGCCTGCACCACCGGCACGTGCGCGGCCCACAGGCCGATGCCGGCGCCGTTGAGCAGGAAGACGGTCGAGATCGACCAGCGTGCGGCCGCGAGGGAAGTGGCGCCTTGATTCCGGCTCATGTCCTGGCCCTGGCGGCAAGCTTGATGTCGAGTCCCGGATGCGCCTGGCGCAGGCGGGCGATGATGTCGGCGGGTGCGTCGGCTTCGAGCACCAGGTGGTCGAGCTCCGCCAGCCGGCCGAACAGGAAAGGCGCGCTGTCGGCCAGGCGTTCGTTCAGCACGGCCGCCGCGCGGCGCACGCTGCCGGACAGCATGGCGGCCTTGATGCTCGCTTCCTCGGCGTCGGCGGTCGCCAGGCCCCGCTCGGGATCGAGCGCACAGATGCCGACGATGCACAGGTCCGCACGCAGCTGCTGGAGTTCGGCCAGCGTCCAGGCGCCCAGCACCGCGCCCTGCGCGGCATGGTAGGTCCCGCCCAGCAGCACGACACGCGTGCGGCGGAACTCGCCCAGCGCCAGCGCCAACTGGGGGCTGTTGGTGACGACGGTGGCGGCCTGGCCGTCTTCCAGCAGGCGGGCGACGGCGAGGTTGGTCGAGCCGGCGTCGATCAGCACCGTGTCGCCGGGACGGATGCAGTCGCGCAGCAGCTGGGCCAGCGCGCCCTTGCGCGCCAGGTCGCTTTCCGCGCGCTCGCCGAAGCTGGCGATGCTGGTGCGCCGCACCGCGCCGCCGTGCACGCGGCGCAGCAGGCCCGCGGCGTCGAGGTCGCGCAGGTCGCGCCGGATCGTGTCCTCCGACGTATTCAGCCGCTGCGCCAGTTCGGCCGCGAGCACCCGTCCTTCCTTGTCCACCGCGTCGATGATCGATTGCCGGCGTTCTTCCGCAAGTTGCATGTATTCTCCCGATTATTGCGCAAGACTTTACGCATACGCGCAGAAACATGCAAGTTTACGCAATGAACAGGATAATTCATGCATAACGGTGCTGTCATGCATACAACAAGACCGTATGCGGCGTGTCCATAAGTTGTTAAACTTCATCTACTTCAGTAAAAGAAATCCATGGACAAGTCCGCCTCCATCCTCATCGTCGACGACTACCTCCTGATCCGCACCCACGTGCGCCAGGTGCTGGCGGAACTCGGCTTCCTGAACGTGTTCCAGGCCGATAACGGCAAGACCGCGCAGGACCTCATGCGCAAGCAGCAGATCGACATCGTGGTGGGCGACTGGGGCATGCCGGTGATGAGCGGGATCGACCTGCTCAAGTGGATGCGGACCGACCACCGCTATGCCAACACGCCGTTCATGATGCTGACCGCGGAAGCGAATCCGCAATCGGTGCGCACCGCGCTGCAGGCCGGCGTGAACGCCTACATGATCAAGCCCTTCACGGTGCACAGCTTCGCCTGCAAGTTCATGAGCATGCTCGGCGTGCAGCTCGAGACCGCACCGGGCCCGTTCGCGCGCCAGCATTCACCTGCCCCCGCGCCGGCGCCCGTGCCGGTGCCTGAACCGGCGGCAGCCGTGCTGCCCGAATCGAACGTCATCGGCCTGGATGCGCCGATCGGCGAACGCGTCAAGAAATCCACGGTGCTGATCGTGGACGACATCCCGACCAACATCGAGGTGCTGGCCGGCGTGCTGAAGGACGACTACGCGATCAAGGTCGCGATCAGCGGCAAGAAGGCGCTCGAGATCGCGGATGCCTTCCACATCGACCTGATCCTGCTCGACATCATGATGCCGCTCATGGACGGCTTCGAGACCTGCCGCCAGCTGAAGGCCAATCCGAAGACCGCGCACATCCCGATCATCTTCCTGTCGGCGCGCGACGGTACCGAGGACGTGGTGGCCGGCCTGCGCCTGGGCGCGGTGGACTACGTGTCCAAGCCGGCCGACCCGACCATCCTGAAGGCGCGCCTGTCGGCGCACCTGCTGCTGGCCACCGCCCTGCAGGACGTCAAGCGCCAGAACGAACTCCTGATCGAGAATGCGCGCCTGCGCGAGGACGTCGACCGCATCACGCGCCACGACCTGAAAAGCCCGATCGCGGTGGCGCTGCACGGCAGCCAGGCCCTGCTCGTCAGCCCGCTCACGCAAGCTCAGCGCGAGCACGCCCACATGATCGAGACCGCGGCCGAGAACGCGCTGGAGATGATCAACCGCACCCTCGACGTCTACAAGATGGAACAGGGCAGCTACCAGCCGGCGCTGCAGGTGTTCGACCTGGGCGACATGCTGGGCAGGATCTGCCGGCAGGCCCAGTTCACCTTCGACAGCGACGACGTCACCGTCGGCTACGACCAGCCCGAGGGCGTGAGCTGCCTGGGCGAGCCGCTGCTGTGCTATTCGCTGTTCAACAACGTGCTGAAGAACGCCATCGAGGCCTCGCCGCCAGCCGGCAAGGTGAGCGTGTCCATCGCGCCCGGCTACGGCAACCTGCACGTCATGATCGACAACGCCGGCGACGTGCCGCCGGCGGCGCGCGAGCGCTTCTTCGAGAAGTATGCGCCATCGAGCAAGATCGGCGGCAACGGCCTGGGCACCTACTCGATCCGCCTCATGGCCGAGGTGCAGGGCGGCAGCGTGAGCATGGACACGGGCCACGGCCGCACGCGGCTGACCATCACCCTGCCCTGCCCGTAATCCTCAGTTCGGACCCCATATCTTGCAGTTCGTGGCACGGTGCTCCCGCACCGCCTCATCCAGGGCGATACTGCAGACATGAATACAACGCCTTCCAAACCGACCGGACATGGCCTGATGTGGCGCATCTACATCGGGGCCTGGCTGGTGTACGGGATTTTCCTGTCGTCCGCCGACCAGCTGGACATCCTGGCGGCGGGCCGCTTCGATGCGGTCCGCTGGCTGCTGACCCTGGCCAGCCTGCTGCCATCCGCCCTGCTGCTGGCGCTGGCCTGGCCGCTGACCGGCTTCCTCGGCCGCCGCGGCTACCGCCCGTCCACCATCATCGGCACCCACATCATGGCGGGCTTTGCATTCTCCGTGGTCTCGCAGACGCCCTTCTGGCTGCTGTTCAACTCCGCCAAGCCGATCAGCTGGTACGTCTGGCCCCTGCTCTACCACGTCATGACCTACCTGCTCGGCGCCGGCATCTTCCACCTGATCCGCGCCCGCGACGCCGCGCACCGCCAGGCGCTGGCAATGAAGGAGGCCCAGAACCTGGTGATCGCCTCGGAACTGAGCGCGCTGCGCAACAAGCTCAATCCTCACTTCCTGTTCAACACCTTGCACTCGATCATCGCGCTCACCCAGCGCAACCCGGCGGCCGCCGAGACCGCGCTGTTCCAGTTCTCGGACATGCTGCGCTACGTGCTCGACACCGAACGCGGCGGCAGCGACCGCGTGACGCTCGACGCCGAACTCGGTTTCGTGCGCGACTACCTGGAACTGGAGCAGCTGCGCCTGGGCGAGCGCCTGCACGTCGAATGGGACCTCGACGAGGATGCGGGAGACCATCCGCTGCCGGCCCTGTCGCTGCAGCCGCTGGTCGAGAACAGCATCAAGCACGCCTTCAATCCGCACAGCCGGCCGGGCATCCTGCACATCAGCACCCGGCGCGATTCCGGCACCGGCGAGCTGACCATGACGGTGCGCGACACCGGCCCCGGCGCCGATCCGGCGCAGATTGCCGCCTCGCCCGGCCTGGGCCTGCGCACCGTCGAGCGGCGCCTGCAGCTCGACTACGGCGGCCGCGCCGCCCTGCGCGTCCGGAGCGCGCCCGGGGCCGGCTTCAGCGTCTCCGTCACCATTCCCGCCATCCGCGAGGAGAGCTACGCATGAACATGAGAACCGCTTTCTTCGCCGAAGACGAGCCGCTGGCGCGCGACGTGCTGCGCGACGCCATCTACAGGCATCCGTCCCTGCGCCTGGTGGGCGAAGCGGCGGACGGCGCCAGCGCCCTGGCCCAGATCGGACGCCTGCGTCCCGAGGTGGTGTTCATGGACATCCAGATGCCCGAGATGACCGGCCTGGACGTGCTGCGCCAGCTCGACTACCTGCCGCGGATCGTGTTCACCACGGCCTACGACCAGTACGCGGTGACGGCCTTCGAGCTGAATGCGGTGGACTACCTGCTCAAGCCCTTCACGCAGGCGCGCTTCGCGGCCGCCGTCGCGCGGCTGCTGGAGGGACCGGGACATGAGCGTGAATCACTGGGACAGGTCCTGGCACAGGCGAACGTGGCGCCGTCACGGCTGGAACGCATCCTGGTGCGCGACCGCGGGCGCATCTTCCCGCTGGCGGCCGCCGACATCGAGTACATGAAGTCGGATTCGAAATACACGGTGATCACGGCGCGCGGACAGACCTTCCTGGTCCGGATCGGCATCGCGGAGCTCGAAGCCCAGCTCGACCCGGGGCGCTTCGTGCGCATCCACCGCTCGGCCCTGGTCAACCTCGATTTCGTGGAATCGATGCGGGCCGACGACCAGTCGCAGCTGCAGATCCACATGCGCGATGGGACGGTGCTGGGGGCCAACCGCGACGCCTCGAAGATCCTGCGCGACATGGCGATCTAGGCACTATCTGGCCAGGTTCCGGCTGACGGCCGCCACGACATCCTGCGGGCCGACCGGCTTGACCAGGTGTTCGTCGAATCCCGCCTCCAGCGTTGCGTTGCGGTCCTGCTGCTGGCCCCAGCCGGTCACGGCGACCAGTGCCACGCTCCTGCCCCAGTCTTGCGCCCGCACCCAGCGCGCCACCTCGATGCCGTTCGCGTGCGGCATGCCGATATCGAGCACCAGCGCGTCCGGCCGCCATTGCGCCGCCATCTGCATGGCCTCCCTGCCGTGGTAGGCCACCTGGACCGCGTACCCCTCCATGCGCAGCACCTCGCCCAGCAGGTCGGCGGCGTCGACGTTGTCATCGGCCACCAGCAGCCGCACATGCGTGTCGGACGCCGGGGCGGCGCTGGCCGGCGCATGCTCTTCGGCAGTGCCCGTATCCATGCACGGCAGGTCGATGCGCACCGTCGTGCCATGCCCGCTGCCTTCGCTGAAGGCCTGCACCGTTCCGCCGTGCAGGTCGACCAGCTTGCGCACCACCGCCAGGCCGATGCCGAGGCCTTCCGGTCCGCCGCTGACCTTCGACTGCCCCTGGGAGAACATGTCGAATACCGATTCCAGCTGGTCCTGTGCGATGCCGGCGCCGTTGTCGCTGACGGTGACGACTGCCCGCCCCTCCCCGCTGGCGGCGCGAACCGTGATCGCGCCATGCGCCGGCGTGAACTTGGCGGCATTGTTCAGGATGTTGCTGACGACCTGGGTCAGCCTTACCTCGTCGCCCGGCACCATGATGGGCGCCGCCGGCAAGTCGAAACGGATGTCGTGGCCGAGCGTTTCGATCAGCGCGCGCGTGCTTTCGTAGGCCAGTTCGATGGTGCGCCGCAGGTCGACCGGGCGGGTCTCGAGCTCGATGCGGTTGAGGGTGATGCGGCTCAGGTCGAGCAGGTCGTCGAGCAGGCGGCCCATGTGGCGGGTCTGGCGGGTGATGACATCGCGCGCCTTGCCGATGGTGGCGGGAGACGCCACATGGCGCAGCATCTCGACCGAGTAGCCGATGGCGGCCATCGGGTTGCGCAATTCGTGCGCCAGCACCGACAGGAACTCGCTCTTCTGCCGGTTCGCCTTTTCCAGTTCGCGCTGGACGTTCTTGAGCGCGCTGACATCCATGATGGCCGCGACTGCCCCGCGCACCTGTCCTTCCGCGTCGAACAGCGGCGCCGCACTTACCAGGATGGTGAGTGTACGGCCATCGTGGAACTGCACGTCGAGTTCTTCGCCGCGCACCGGCTTGCCGAGCCGCGCCGCGACCCGCATCGGCCAATCGTCCGGCTCGAGGACGTCGCCGCCGCGCAGGTAGCGATAAGGGCGCTCGCTGGTGCCGAGGCGGCCGTAGTCGCTGCCGTGGTCGACGCCGAGCAGCGCGGAGAAATAGGGCGTGACGCTGATGTGCCGGGCTTCGGCATCGTGGCTGACGGCGATGCCGACCGGCAGCACATCAAGGATCGTCTGCAGCTCTTCCTGCTGCTTGCGCTGGTGCTCCTTGTCGCTTACCTCGGCCGTCACGTCGCGCAGGGTGCCGATGACGAGGGAGGTCTCGCTGTCGTGCTTGCGCAGCAGCTTGCCGCTGCCGGCGATCCAGCGCAGCTGGCCGTCGGCGCCCAGCACGCGGAACTCGGCGGCGACACGCCCGTCGTCTTCCAGGGCCGCGTGCCAGACCGCGAGCAGTCCTGCACGGTCCTCGGGATGCACCTGCTCCAGCGCATGCGCCGGGCTGGCGAGGACGAATCCGCGCGGCTGGCCGAACATCGGTCCGACATCGTCCGAGCAGCTCAGCTGCCCGCTGTCGATGTCGACCTGCCAGGTCGCCATGCCGGCCGATTGCAGGGCGATCTCGAGGCGGGCCTTGGCCAGCGACTCGCGCGCCAGCGATTCCTGCAGCCTGGCGCGGTTGTGCACCCGTTCGAAGCAGCCGATGACGGCGAAGGGAACGCGCGGGTAATGCTTGGGCGTCTTGGTGATGTAGTCGTCCAGGCCCTCTTTCATGGCGTCGACGGCGACTTCCTCGTTGCCGCTGCCGGTGAACATGATGACCGGAACCTGCGGATAGCGCCGCTTGATCTCGCGCAGCACCTCGGTGCCGACCGTCCAGCGCAGCCGGTAGTCGGTGACCACGACATCGAAACCGCCGCCGTCCAGCGCTTCGGCCAGCATGGCGGCGTCGCTGATGTGGCGCACCGCGACCTGCTCGATGCGCAGCCGAAGCTCGCGTTCGACCAGGGCCCGGTCGTCGGGGTTGTCGTCGATGAGCAGGACCCGCAGCGGTCCTTCGCTGGCGAATTGGTCAGGCACCGGGCAGCTCGATCCAGAAATTCGACCCGATGCCGGGCGCCGCCTCGACACCCACGTTGCCGTTCATGCGCTCCACGCCTTTCTTGACGATCGCCAGGCCGATGCCGGTGCCCGGGTATTCCTCCTCGCCGTGCAGGCGCTCGAACACGTTGAACACGCGCGCCCTCGCTTCGTCGGCCATGCCGATGCCGTTGTCCTGCACCTCGATCCGCACCGTGCGCCCGCGCGCCCGCGCCACGATCTGGACCGCGGCGTGGGTGTCGGGACGGACGAACTTGACTGCGTTGCCGAGCAGGTTGGTCAGGGCCTGCACCAGGATCGGCCGGTGCGCCCGCACCATCAGGTCCTGGGGCATATCGACCTGGATGTCGGCCGCCTGGAAGGCCGGTTCGCACTGCAGGGCGGCGCGCGCCTCCTGCACCAGGTCGAGCAGCGGCAGGCTGTCGGTGCTGATCTCGGCGCGCGACAGGCGCGCGAACTCGAGCAGGTCCGACACCATCAGGTCGATGCGGCGGGCGATGGCGTTGATGCGGTCGACGTACTGCTCGAAGTTGCTGAAGTCGCGCGCCGACAGGTCCTGGCGCAGCGCCGCGGCATAGCCCTGGATGGTGCGCAGCGGCTCGCGCAGGTCGTGCGAGACCGAGAAGCCGAAGGTCTCGAGCGCCTCGTTGGCTTCCTGCAGCTGCCGGGTGCGCTCGACGATGCGCTGCTCGAGTTCCGCATTCAGGCGGTGAATCTCGGCGCCGGCCCGGCGCAGCGAGGTGGCGTCTTCGACGATGCCGTCGATGGCCTCGTGGCCGTTGACCTTGACCCGCACCAGCTTGACGACGTAGAAGCGCCCGGCCTCGTCGCTCGCACCCAGTTCGGCCTGCAGTTCGGTGGCGTCGAAGGCCGCCTGCAATTGCGGCAGGCGGCTCGTCACCTGGTCCAGCAGCGGATGGCGCAAGGAGTCGGGCGCGCTGGGGTCGCCCCCGAGCATGGTCCAGAAGGCGCGGTTGGCTTCCTCCAGTTTGCCCTCGAGCGACATGCGGAACACGCCGAGGTGGATGTTTTCCAGCAGGGCTGCCAGGCGGGTTTCCGAACGCATTGCGCGCGCGCGGATCTCCTTGCGGTCGAGGCAGGCGCGCACCGCCACCGGCAGGCGCGCGTAGTGGCGCGGGCTCTTGATGACGTAGTCGTCGAGCCCGAGTTTCATCGCCTCGACCGCGATTTCCTGCGTGCCGGTGGCAGTGAACATGATGACCGGCATCTGCGCGTCGAAAGCCTTGACCTGCTTGAGGATGTCCAGGCCGGTGATCCAGCGCATCTGGAAATCGGTGATGACGATGTCGACCCGCAGGCCGGTCTGGAGTTCGCGCTCCCAGGCGGCACGGTCGCTCACCTCGGCGATGGCGCAGCCCGGCAGGTTGCGTTCCAGCTCGCGCCGCGCCAGGGCGCGGTCGTCCGGATTATCGTCGAGCAGGAGTATGTTCAATGTCATCGCTTGCTGTTCAGTGCGGCGCCGGCGCCGGCGTCGGCGGAACGCTCAG
This sequence comes from Telluria sp. ZB4P36, assembly GCF_059685865.1. Classification (NCBI taxonomy): domain Bacteria; kingdom Pseudomonadati; phylum Pseudomonadota; class Betaproteobacteria; order Burkholderiales; family Oxalobacteraceae; genus Telluria; species Telluria sp. ZB4P36. Next base: position 169,060 of record NZ_JCASIE010000011.1, on the reverse strand, counting down.
GTTGTTCCTCAGCCAGTACCGGTCGAGCATGCCGAGCAGCTGGACCAGGCCGTTGAAGGCCACCGGTTTCTGCAGGTAGGAATTGGCGCCCAGCGTATAGGCTTTCTGGATGTCTTCGTCTTCGCTCGACGAGGTCAGCACCACCACCGGCGTGGTGTCCAGCGCCGGCTGGCTGCGCACCCAGCGCAATACTTCCAGGCCGGAGCGCTTGGGCAGCTTCAGGTCGAGCAGGATCAGCGCCGGCAGCGGCGAGCGTTCGCGATCGCCGAACTGCCCGCTGCCGTCGAGGTAGGCGACGGCCTCGTCGCCGTCTTCCACGACCTGCATCGACACCGGCAGGGCGGCCTTCTTCACCGCACGCCGCGCCAGCAGCACATCGTCGGGATTGTCCTCCACCAGCAGGATGACCGGCAGGCCTGCCATGTCAGCCTCGTGGCTCATGCTTTCCATCATTCTCTCCCTTACTCAGTCGGCTGCCGGCATGCTCAGCTCGAAGATGCTGCCGCCGCCCTCCCGCGCCATGATGCGTACGCTTCCGTCCATGCGCTCGAGGCCTTTCTTGACGATCGCCAGGCCGATTCCGGTGCCGGGATAGCGTTCGTGGCCGTGGAGGCGCTCGAACACGCCGAACACGTGCTCGCGGTGTTCCGGCGCGATACCGATGCCATTATCGGCGATCAGCAGACGCACCGCCATCCCGTCACGCGCGGCACTGACATCGATGTGCGGGACCACGCCCTTGTCGACGAACTTGATGGCGTTCGACACCAGGTTGGCGATGACCTGTACCAGGATGGTCGCATTGCCCCGCACCGCCGGCAAGGGATGGGCGATGTCGAGCCGCGCGCCGCTTTCGCCGAACTGGGCTTCGAGATCGCGCAGGACGGTCTTCATGACGATGCCGAGGTCGACGCGCTCCAGCCGCAATTCGGTGCGCGACAGGCGGCTATAGGCCAGCAGGTCGGTGATCAGGCGGTCCATGCGCACCACGGCGGCCACGATGCGGTTCGCGAACAGCCTGCCGTCTTCGGACATGCGCTCCGCCTCGTCCTCGATCAGTGCGGTGGCGAAACCTTCGACATTGCGCAGCGGTGCGCGCAGGTCGTGCGCCACGGTGTGGGCGAAGGCGCGCAGCTCGGCATTGGCTTCCGCGATCTGTTCCGTCCTTTCCTCGACACGCTGCTCGAGCATCTGGTTGGCCTCGATCAGCTTGCGCTCCGACTCGGCCAGGGCACGTGCGCGTGCATTGCGCTCGGTAACGTCGCGGAACACCAGCACCGTGCCCGTGGCGCCGGCGCCGTTCGGTGCGATGGGCGCGGCACTCAGCTCGATGGCATGGTCGCCGCCGCCATTCGAGGCCAGGACGGCCCGCTCGCCGCGGTCGTGGATGGCGTCGTCGAGTGCGACCGGCTGGCCGCTGCTGCGCTCGCGAAAGCGCAGCACCTGGTCGAGCCGCATGCCGACGCCGCGCGGCTCGGGAATGCCGGTCAGTTCCTCCGCCACCCGGTTCATCAGGCTGACCGTGCCTTGCAGGTCGGTGGCGATCACGCCATCGCCGATACTGCGCAGCGTCGCGTCGAGCCGGGCACGCTCGGCCAGCAGGCGCGCCGCGTCGCGCGAGGACACCACCCACAACAGGATGATCAGGAAAGCCGACACCGCCGCGGTGGTGGCGAAGGCCGCGATCAGTTCGCGGCGTCCGCTTTCGACGCGCTGCTGGCGCTCCTGCAGCAGGCGCTGCTCCTGCGTGCGGATCACCTCCGCGTGCGCCAGGATCTTCTGCTTGAGCACCCGTCCGGATTCCAGCAGCGCCAGGTCGGGTTTCCTGCCGGCGCGAACCATCTGCATGACGCGCTCGAGCAGGTCGATGCGCATCCGCACCGCTTCCTCGAAGGGCTGCAAGGCCGCCTGTTGCCGGGGATTGTCCCGGGTCAGCTCGCGCAGCCGTGCAAGCTCCGGCAATACGTCGCCGCGGGCCTGCCGGTAGCTGTCGATGAAGCGTTCATTGGCGGTCAACAGGAAGCCGCGCTGCGCGGCTTCCGCTTCGCTGGCCAGGGTCAGGGTGGCCTGCACGTGCTCCAGCACCTCGCGGGTATGCACCACCCATTGCCAGGACTCGGACTGGTTCCGGATGCCGCGCGCCAGTACGCTCAGTGCGATTCCCAGCACCAGCAGGCTGAGGATGGTGGCGATGGTGACCGGCGCGCGCAGCTTGAACTTTTTCATGGAAGGCATGGCCCCGCCCGGCCCTTCTGTACCGGGGCAGTGCCAGGATTGTCGTCAGCCTAGCATACACGAGCATTCCCCCGCGCCGCGCGGCGCTGGAAGCAGGCTGTCAGCCGACCTGGATCCAGGTCGTCTTCAGCTCCGTGTACTTGTCGAAAGCATGCAGCGACTTGTCGCGCCCATTGCCCGACTGCTTGTAGCCGCCGAAGGGCACGGTGATGTCGTCGTTGTCGTACTGGTTGACGTGCACAGTCCCGGCACGCAGTGCGCGCGAGGTGCGGATCGCCTTGCTCATATCGGCCGTCCACACGGCGGCGGCCAGGCCGTAGGGCGTGGCATTCGCCTGCCGCACCGCCTCATCCAGGTCGGTAAACGACAGCACCGACAGCACCGGCCCGAAGATCTCTTCGCGCGCGATGCGCATGCCGGCGTCAACGCCGTCGAACAGGGTCGGCTCGACGTACAGGCCGCCGCTGTCCCGGCGCGCCGCGTTGCCGCCCGCCAGCAGGCGTGCACCCTCGCGCTTGCCGTCCTCGATGTAGCCGAGCACCGTCTTCATCTGGACCGGGTCGACGATGGCGCCCATCACCGTCCCTTCATCCAGCGGGTCGCCCGGTGCATGGCGTGGAAGCAGCGCGAGCGCTTTTTCCAGGAAGGCGTCCTTGATCGCGGCTTCGACGAACAGGCGCGAGGGCGCGTTGCAGCTTTCGCCCTGGTTGAAATAGATCGCGCCGATCGCGCTTTCCACCGCGGCGTCCAGGTCGGGGCAATCGGCGCACACGATGTTGGCCGACTTGCCGCCCAATTCCGTCCAGGCGCGCTTCAGGTTCGACTGCCCCGCCATCTGGAGGATCTGCTTGCCGGTGCGGGTCGAGCCGGTGAAGGCGATGCAATCGACGTCCATGTGCAGGCCCAGCGCGCTGCCCACCTCGCCCCCGTAGCCGGGCAGCACATTGAACACGCCGGGCGGCACGCCGGCCTCGAGCGCCAGTTCGGCCAGGCGCAGGGAAGTCAGGGGTGCTTTCTCGGACGGTTTGAGGACCAGGCTGTTGCCGGCGGCGAGCGCTGGGCCGATCTTCCAGGCCGCCATCAACATCGGGTAGTTCCAGGGGATGATGGCCGCGACCACGCCGACCGGCTCGCGCGTGATCAGGGCCAGGCTGTCCGCGCCGGTGGGCGCCACCTGGTCGTAGATCTTGTCGATCGCCTCACCGTACCAGCGGATGCAGTTCTGGGCCAGCTGCACGTCCACGCTCAGGCTGTAGCGGATCGGCTTGCCCATGTCGAGGGTTTCCAGCAGCGCCAGCTCGTCGCGGTGCTCCAGCATCAGGTCGGCGAAGCGGATCAGGATGCGCTTGCGCGCGGCGGGCGCCATGCCGGCCCAGCGGCCATCCTCGAAGGCGGCGCGGGCGCTCAGGACGGCGGCGTCGGCGTCGGGCGCGTCGCAGCGCGCGACCTCGGCCAGCTTGCGGCCGTCGACCGGCGACACGCAGTCAAAACGCGCGCCGGAGCGGGCCTCGACCCGGAATCCGTCGATGACGGCGCGGCCGTCGATGGCCAGGTTTGCGGCCCGCTCATGCCAGTTGGTAATAGACATGCCAGTTTCCTTCACTGTTGAGCAACACTCGATGCCAAATACTAGCAAAGTTGATCCAAGCGCCGGAATCTGCCTTTATAATCGCGGATTTTCCGCCCGATAACTTTCTTCTTCCGGAATCCCACCGCATGAATACCACTTTGATCGTTTTCGTCGCGCTTTACCTGCTCGGCACGCTGGGGCTCGGGATGTGGGCGGGTACGCGGATCAAGAACACCACCGACTTCGCCGTGGCCGGCCGCAGCCTGCCGCTGATCATGGTGATCACGACCACTTTCGCGACCTGGTTCGGCGCCGAGACCGTGATGGGCGTGCCGGCCAAGTTCGTGCAGGGCGGCCTGAACGCCATCGTCGAAGACCCCTTCGGCGCCGGCATGTGCCTGATCCTGGTCGGCCTGTTCTTCGCGTCGAAGCTGTACAAGCTGAATCTGCTGACCATCGGCGACTACTACCGCCAGCGCTACGGCAAGGGCATCGAGATCTTCTGCTCGGTGGCGATCATCCTGAGCTACCTGGGCTGGGTGGCGGCGCAGATCACCGCGCTGGGCCTGGTGTTCACGGTGCTGACCAATGGCGCGATGTCGCCGGCCATGGGCATGCTGATCGGCACCCTGGCGGTGCTGATCTATGTGGTGGTGGGCGGCTTCCTGGCCGTGGCGATCACCGACTTCATCCAGATGATCGTGCTGGTCGTCGGCATGACCATCATCGCCTTCTTCGCGGCCGACCTGGCCGGCGGTTCGGACAAGGTGTTCGCGATGGCGCAGCAGGCCGACCTGTGGCGCCTGCTGCCGGAGCCGAGCTTCACCGACATCGCCTTCTTCGTGGGCGCGGCCGTCACCATGATGTTCGGTTCGATCCCGCAGCAGGACGTGTTCCAGCGCGTGATGTCGGCCAAGGACGCGCCGACCGCGCGCACCGGCGCCGTGATCGGCGGCGCCAGCTATATCCTGTTCGCCTTCGTGCCGATGTTCATCGTCGCCGCGGCCGTGGTCGTGATGGGCAACTCGGCGATGGAGATCGCCAAGAACGACTACCAGCGCCTGCTGCCGACTTTCATCATGACCAAGATGCCCCTGGTCATGCAGATCCTGTTCTTTGGCGCCCTGCTGTCGGCCATCAAGAGCACTTCGTCGGCCACCCTGCTGGCGCCGTCCACCAGCTTCGTCGAGAACATCCTCAAGAACCTGCGTCCGGGCATGAGCGACAGGCAGAACCTGCTGGCGATGCGCATCACCATCGTGATCTTCGCGGCCCTGGTGCTGGCGTATGCGATCGCGATGGAAGGCACCTCGATCTACGAACTGGTGTCGAGCGCCTACCAGGTGACGCTGGTCGGGGCCTTCGTGCCGCTGGTGATGGGCCTGTACTGGAAGCGCGCGACCACCCAGGGCGCGATCCTGTCGATCGGCGCGGGCATCATCGTGTGGCTGCTGTTCTTCGAGGGCGTGACCACCTGGGGCGAGCACTTCCCGGGACAGCTGGCAGGGCTGCTGGCGGCCTTCGTGGGGATGTTCGTGGGCTCGCTGGCGCCGCAGTTTTTCCGGAATGGTGGGGAGCCGACCAAGCATATCGTCTCTTCTGCGTGAACTGATACTGTGCGATAGCGCCCTGTCCCGGTGCTGGCCGGGACAGGGGTGCCGCTACTCCATCCATCCCCGCTCCACCACCTCTTCCAGCGTCAAATCCAGGCAGTAGCCGATCCGTTCCACCATCTCGTCGATCTGCGCCTTGGTCATCGACAGCGGCGGCGCCACGATCATGCGGTCGCCGACCGCGCGCATGATCACCCCGTTGTCGAACATGTGCTTCCGGCACAGCATCCCCACCGCGTGAGCCGTAGGGAAGGCTTCGCAGTCATGCACCGTGGCGCCCTTGCGGCGCACCAGGTTCAGCCCCGCGGTCATGCCGCAGGTCTCGGCATGGCCCACCAGCGGATGCATCGCCAGCGAAGCGAAGCGCGACTTCAGGTGCGGTCCGGTTTCCAGCGCCACGCGCTCCACCAGCCCTTCGGCCTCGATGATGCGGATGTTTTCCAGCGCCGCCGCGCAGGCCGCCGGGTGGCCGGAATAGGTGAAGCCGTGGTTGAAGTCGCCGCCCTTCTCGATCAGCAGGTGCGCCACGCGCCCGCCCACCAGCACCCCGCCCAGCGGCACGTAGCCCGAGGTCACGCCCTTGGCAAAGGCGATCAGGTCGGGCTGGAAGCCCATCAGCTCGCAGCCGAACCAGGTGCCCAGGCGGCCGAAGCCGCAGATCACTTCGTCCGACACCAGCAGGATGCCGTACTTGTCGCAGATGCGCTGGATCTCGGGCCAGTAGGTCGCCGGCGGGATGATGACGCCGCCCGCACCCTGCACCGGCTCGCCGATGAAGGCAGCGACCTTGTCGGGCCCGACTTCCAGGATCTTCTCTTCCAGCCAGCCGGCCGCCGCCAGGCCGAATTCGGCCTCGCTCATGCCGCGCCCGCCCTCGGCGTAGTTGGGCTGGCCGATGTGGACGATGCCGGGAATCGGCAGCCCGCCCTGCGCATGCATGCCGGCCATGCCGCCCAGCGAGGCCCCGGCGAGGGTAGAGCCGTGGTAGGCGTTGCGGCGGCTGATGATGACGTCGCGATCGGGCTTGCCGGCCAGCTGCCAGTAGCGCCGCACCATGCGCACGATGGTGTCGTTCGCTTCCGAGCCGCTGCCGGTGAAGAACACGTGCTGGAAGGGCTGCGGTGCGATGCGCGCCAGCTGCGCCGCCAGCTTCACCGCAGGCACGTTGGTGGTGTTGAAGAAGCTGTTATAGAAAGGCAGCTGCAGCATCTGGGCATGCACCGCGTCGGCGATGCTGGCGCGGCCGTAGCCGGCGTTCACGCACCACAGGCCGGCCATGCCGTCGATGATCTTCTTGCCTTCCGAATCCCACAGGTAGACGTCGTCGGCCCGCACGATCACGCGCGCGCCGCGTTCCCTCAGCGCGGCGTGGTCGGTGAAGGGGTGCAGGAAGTGCGCGCTGTCGAGGCGCTGCAGCTCCCGGGTGTCATAGGTCTCGCATGCCTCGGGCGCAGTGATGCGCAGCGAGGCCACTGGCGTATTGGTGGTCATGATCGGCTCCCATTTTTTCTTGTGTGAACCGGGCTAGGCGCCCCCATCAGACGTGCAGCAGCAGGTGTTCCCGCTCCCACGGACTGATGACGCGCATGAACTCCTGGTGCTCGAGGTCCTTCACCGCGGAGTACACGTCGATGAAGCGCTCGCCCAGCACGTCGCGCAGGCGGTCTTCGCGGCGCAACAGGGTGATCGCTTCGGACAGGCCCTGCGGCAGCTCGACCGGCATGTCGTAGGCGCTGCCCTCGACCATGCCGCTCGGCTCGACCGCATCGAGCATGCCGAGGTAGCCGCAGGCCAGGGTCACGGCCAGCGCGAGGTAGGGATTGGCGTCGGCGCCGATCACGCGGTTCTCGACGCGCCGGTCTTGCGCGCCCGATACCGGCACGCGGAAGCCCACGGTGCGGTTGTCCATGCCCCACTGCAGGTTGATCGGCGCCGCCGAGTGGCGCACGATGCGGCGGTAGGAATTCACGTAGGGCGCGATGATGGCCATCGCCGAGGGCATGTAGCGCTGCAGGCCGCCGATGTAGTGGCGGAAGGACGGCGCCGCCGTGCCGTCGGGATTGCTGAAGATGTTGCGGCCGCTGTCCAGGTCGACCACGCTCTGGTGCACGTGCATCGCCGAGCCGGGTTCGTCGGCCATCGGCTTGGCCATGAAGGTGGCGTACATCTCGTGCTTGAGCGCGGCCTCGCGCAGGGTGCGCTTGAAGTAGAAGACCTTGTCGGCCAGTCCCAGCGGGTCGCCGTGCAGGAAGTTGATCTCCATCTGGCCGGCGCCGATCTCGTGGATGAGGGTGTCGACGTCGAGGTTCATCATCTCGCAGTAATCGTAGATGTCCTCGAACAGCGGGTCGAATTCGTTGACGGCGTCGATGCTGTAGACCTGGCGGCTGGTCTCGGCGCGGCCGCTGCGGCCGACCGGCGAGGTGAGCGGCAGGTTGGGATCGATGTTCTTGGCCGTGAGGTAGAACTCGAGCTCGGGCGCCACCACCGGCTTCCAGCCGCGCTCGGCGTAGAGCTTGAGCACGCGGCGCAGCACGCTGCGCGGCGCATAATCGACCAGCGTACCGTCGGAGAAATAGCAGTCGTGGATGACCTGGGCGGTCGGATCGACCGCCCAGGGCACCATGGTGATGGTGGTCGGGTCGGCCTTTAAAATCATGTCGCGGTCGGTGACCGCGATGGCGCGGTTGTACGATTCGTCGCGCTCGGGGGTATTGCCGGTGACGGTCATGCCCAGCACCACTTCGGGGATGCGCATGCCGCGGTCGTCGGTGAACTTGATGCGGGGGAGGATCTTTCCACGGGCGACACCGGTCAGGTCGGGGACCAGGCATTCGATTTCGGTGACCCGTTTGGCGTTGAGCCACTCCTCCATGTCGGTGTAAGAAAAATTGTCGCGGATTGCCATGATTGCCTCACTGTCTGTTTGGGATACGCGCGCTCATGCGCGCTGCTCGGTTCAGGCAGGGAAGCTAGGGAACGGCACTCGTCGCCCACAGGCAGGCCGTCCGGTTGGCGACTTCGCTCATGCGGAACTCCGTTGTTTCTGGGCTTGGTAATCGCGGCAGGCCTGGCCGAAGGCGCCGAACATCTTCATCGAATACGGGTTGTGCTGGATGCGCCACTCGGGGTGCCACTGCACCGCCAGCGTGAAGCCGGGCGCGATCGACACGGAAAAGGCTTCGACCAGCCCGTCCTCCGCTACTGCTTCGACCGTCAGGCCGGGCGCGAGTTCGTGGATGCCCTGCCCGTGCAGCGAGTTCACCGGGATCTCGGGCTGCCCCAGCATGCGCTCGAGGCAGCCGCCGGGGGTGAGCGTGACGTTGTGCGCGTCGCCGTACTGCTCGTCCATGCCGAGCTCGGGATTCTCGCGGTGGTCGAACTTGCCGGCCACGGCCTGCACCGCCTGGTGAAGGCTGCCGCCGAGGGCCACGTTCATCTCCTGGAAGCCGCGGCAGATCGCGATGATCGGGATGCCGCGCCTGACCGCTTCGCGGATCAGGGGCAGCGTGGTCTGGTCGCGCGCCGGATCCTGCGGCAGCGAGGGGTCGAGCACTTCCTCGGAATAGTAGCTGGGGTGGACGTTCGAGGCCGAGCCGGTCAGCATGATGCCGTCGCACAGGGCGAGCACCGTCTCCAGGTCCAGCGAGGCGCCCAGCGAAGGCAGGATCATGGGGGCGCAATCGGCGCCGAGGACGACGGCGTCGACATACTTGTGCTGGGCCGCGTGATATGGGTGTTCGCCGAAATCACGCGTGCATGCGGGGACGATGACGATGGGGCGCATGGTCTCTACCTTGTCGTGAAGCGCACGAAACCATGATACGAGCATTCTGGTCCGGACGCGAGTGGCCAATGATTCAGATCAACTGCGGCAGATCAATACGGCGCGGCTGCAGCATGCTTGTGCTGATCTGTCAGGGAACTAAGTTCCATAACAAAATCTTAACGGTAACTCGAGAACCATGCCAACACGGTAAGGCAAGGTGTCAATTGAAATAATATTTCTTTGATGTGCCATTTATGAAATTTTGTTTCAAGAATGATGAGTTCTCAGAAACGGCAATTTGTTCGACTGAGATCGCATATTTACAGAAAACTTGCTTTGCAGATAAAATGAGATTAGTTCTCATTATCATTCTCATTAAAAGCACACCACGCATGATTTCCATATCCTCTCCCACCGGTTTCCGTCTCACCTACATCGCCGCAGCAGTCCTTGCCCTTTCTGCCGGCCCGCGCGCCGCAGCCGACGAACTCGACAGCACAGCGCTTCCCAAAGTCGAGGTGAAAGCTGCGGCCACCTCCAGCTACGATGAAAAAACCAGCAGCAGCGCAACCAGGACCACTGCCCTCCTGCGGGACACGCCGCAGGCGATCACGGTCATCACGCGCAAGCTGATGGACGATCAGGCCATGCAAAGCATGGCCGATGCGATCCGCTACGTGCCCGGCATCGTGACGGCGCAAGGCGAAGGTAACCGCGATGCCGCTGTATTCCGGGGCAACGCCTCCACCGGTGACTTTTACATCGACGGCATTCGCGACGATGTCCAGTATTACCGCGACTTCTACAATATCGAACGGCTCGAAGCACTCAAGGGACCGAACGCCATGATCTTCGGCCGCGGCGGCGCGGGAGGGGTCATCAACCGGGTCACGAAGCAGGCGCAGTTGCAGACCGTCCGCGAAGCCGGTCTCAGTGTCGGCTCGCACCGCCACCGTCGCGCCAGCGCCGACCTGGGCGGTGCGCTGAATGAGCGCGTCGCCCTGCGCATCAATGCCATGGCCGAAGATTCGGAAAGCTTCCGCCGTGGCGTGTCGCTCGAGCGCAAAGGCATCAATCCGGCCATGTCGATCCAGGCTGGCCCGGCAACCCTGATCAGCGTCGACGTGGAGCACTTCCAGGATGAGCGGGTGGCCGACCGGGGTGTGCCGTCCTTTAACGGCAGGCCGTACGAGACCGATGTCTCGACTTTCTTCGGCAGCCAGGAACTGAGCCCGGCCGCGGTACGCGTGAATGCCTTCAACGGCCTGATTCACCACGTCTTCGGCAACGGCCTGGTCTTGCGCAACCGCACCCGCATTGCGGAGTACGACAAGTACTACCAGAACGTCTATGCGAACAGTGCGGTTTCCGCGACGACCGGCCGGCTCGCGCTGGGCGCTTACCGGGACGAGACCCGGCGCATCAATCGCTTCAACCAGACCGACCTGAGTGTCGCGCTGCAGGCCGGATCCATCAAGCACACGCTCGCGTTCGGGTTCGAGTTCGGCCAGCAGGATACCGACAACCAGCGCCGGACCGCCGCTTTCCCGGGTACCAGCGGGAGCGTTCCGGCAAGTAATCCGGTCTATAACGGACCGCTTGCCTTCACCACGTCCACAGTCAGCAACCGCAGCGTGGCCAAGGTCGCCTCGGTATACGTACAGGACCAGGTGGAGCTGTCCCCGCAATGGCAGGCAGTCCTGGGATTGCGTCAAGACCGCTTCAGTGTCGACGCCAATAATCGTCTGGCAACGAGCGGCGGCACCGTTGAAGTGAAAGATACGCCCGTTTCACCGCGCGCCGGGCTGATCTACAAACCTGTCGAGCCGGTATCGCTGTACGCCAGCTTCAGCCGGGCATACCAGCCACGTTCGGGTGACCAGCTCACCTCGCTGAATGTGAGCAACCGCGCCTTCGACCCGGAAGAATTCGACAACGTCGAGCTGGGAATGAAATGGGATGTGACCCCTTCGTTCAACGCGACGTTGGCCGTGTACCGGCTCGAACGCAGCAATGTCGTGGTGCCGGGCGCTGTCGCCGGCACCAGCATCCTGGTCGATGGGCAGACCTCGAAGGGCGTGGAACTGGGCCTTTCGGGCAACATCACCCGCGCCTGGAGTGTCATGGGCGGCTATGCATACCAAGACGCGTTCCTGACAGCGACCCAGTCGGCCACCGCGCGTGCCGGTGCGGCGCTGGCGATGGTGCCGCGCCATACCTTCTCCCTGTGGAACCGTTACGACTTCAGCCGTTCACTGGGAGCCGGCCTGGGCATCGTCTACCGCGACAGCATCTATACTTCCACCTCGAATGGGGTCAGCCTGCCTTCGTACACGCGTGTCGATGCTGCCCTGTTCTACCAGGTGACACCGGCTTACCGTCTCCAGGCGAACGTCGAGAACCTGTTTGACAAGAAATACTACGCCTCGGCGCACAACGACAACAACATCACGCCGGGTTCGCCGCGCGCGCTCAAGGTGTCGCTGAACGCCAGGTTCTGAAGGAAGACCGGAGCCGGTAGTCGATAGAGAATCCGCCTACTTGTTGTACTCGTAGTATTTACGCGCATCGCCGCGCACCAGCTCGGCCGGGTATTTCTCCCGGTTGAGCACCATCTTCTCCTGCACGGCGGCGAACAGGTCGACGTCGAGCTTGTCGGCCAGGCGCACCAGGTAGACCAGCACGTCGGCCATCTCGTGCCGCACCTGCACCAGCCTGTCCGGACCGAGTTCCTCGAACCGGCCATGCTGCAACCACTGGAAGTGTTCGAGCAGCTCCGCCGCCTCGACCGTCAAGGCCGAGGCGAGGTTTTTCGGCGTATGGAACTGGTCCCAGTCGCGCTCGTCCACGAACTGGCGGACGAGTTCGCGCAGGCGGGTCAGGTCACTGTCCGCGGCGTTCGTCACGCACCTGGTCCCCGTCGATGTAGCCGCTCAGCATGCGCTCGCGCTTGGGCGCGATCTCCTCGAAGCTGCTGACCGTGATGCCGAGGTCGCGCAGCAGGCCGTCGTGCACGCCGTAGACCCAGCTGTGGATGGTCAGCGGCTGGCCGCGTTCCCAGGCGTCGCGCACGATGGTCGTGTGCGCCACGTTGACCACCTGCTCGGCCACGTTCAGCTCGACCAGGCGGTTGACCGCCGCGCGGCCCGACACGTTGCCGAGGTACTGGCCGTGCTTCTCGCGCACGTCGCGCACATGGCCCAGCCAGTTGTCGGCGAGGCCGACGCGGGCGCCGGTCAGGGCCGCGCCCACGCCCGAGCAGCCGTAGTGGCCGCAGATGATGATGTGCTTCACCTTCAGCACGTCGATCGCGAACTGCAGCACGCTCAGGCAGTTCAGGTCCGAGTGCACCACCACGTTGGCGATGTTCCGGTGCACGAACAGTTCGCCCGGGGCCATGCCCAGCAGCTCGTTGGCCGGCACGCGGCTGTCCGAGCAGCCGATCCACAGGTATTCCGGGGCCTGCTGTTCCGACAGCGCCTTGAAGAAGGTCGGGTCTTCGGCCACCATCGAGGCGGCCCATTTGCGGTTGCGTGCGAAGAGGTCTTCGGCGGTCACGCCCGTCGTCTTGTTGTCCATGTTTCTCCCTATGATGCGATGCATGCTGAATAGCTAAGTATACCAACGAAAAAAAACCGCCGGGGACTTGCGTCGCCCGGCGGTTGATCTGGCTGCTTACTCGAAAAAGTCCTTGACCTTGTCCATCCAGCCCTTGCTCTGCGGGCTGTGCTTGGCGCCGCCTTCGTTGGTCGAGCGCTCGAACTCGCGCAGCAGGTCCTTCTGCTTCTCGGTCAGCTTGACCGGGGTCTCGACCACCACGTGGCAGAACAGGTCGCCGGTATAGCCCGAGCGCACGCCCTTGACGCCCTTGCCCTTGAGGCGGAAGGTCTTGCCGGTCTGGGTGCCTTCAGGCACCGTGAACGACACCTTGCCGGTCAGGGTCGGCACTTCGATCTCGCCGCCCAGCGCCGCCTTGGCGAAGGAGATCGGCATCTCGCAATGCAGGTCGTCGCCCTCGCGCTGGAACACCTGGTGCGGCTTGATGTGGATCTCCACGTACAGGTCGCCCGGCGGCCCCCCGTTGGTGCCCGGCTCGCCGTTGCCGGTCGAGCGGATGCGCATGCCGTTGTCGATACCGGCCGGAATCTTCACTTCCAGCGTCTTGTTGCGCTTGATGCGTCCGGCGCCGCCGCAGGCTGCGCAGGGTTCCGGGATGATCTTGCCGCTGCCGTGGCACTTCGGGCAGGTCTGCTGGATGCTGAAGAAGCCCTGCTGCATGCGCACCTGGCCGTGGCCCGAGCAGGTGGTGCAGGTGACCGGCTGGGTGCCCGGCTTGGCGCCGCTGCCGTGGCAGGTGTCGCACTTGTCCCAGCTCGGCACGCGGATGGTGGTCTCGTAGCCGTGCGCCGCCTGCTCCAGGGTGATCTCGAGGTTGTAGCGCAGGTCGGCGCCGCGGTAGACCTGGGGTCCGCCGCCGCGGCCGCCGCGGCCGCCGCCGAAGATGTCGCCGAAGATGTCGCCGAAGGCATCGCCAAAGCCGCCGGCGCCGCCGCCGAAGCCGCCGCCGCCCATGTTCGGATCGACGCCGGCATGACCGTAGCGGTCATAGGCCTCGCGCTTTTCCGGATTGGTCAGCATCTCGTAGGCTTCCTTGACCTCCTTGAACTTCTCTTCCGCTTCCTTGTTGTCGGGATTGCGGTCGGGGTGGTACTTCATCGCGAGCTTGCGATACGACTTCTTGATGTCGTCTTCCGACGCATTCTTCGCGACCCCGAGGATCTCGTAAAAATCACGCTTTGCCATTGGCGGCACCTTGCTTGTTGATCTGGTAAAACGGTGTATGCAAAAAAACCGAGCCGGGGAACCAATCGGTCGCAGCGGCTCGGCAGTTCCCGTGCTGCGGGGCGGGCTCTAACACCCCTCCCCGCCGAGGATTACTTCGCGTCTTTCACTTCCTTGAAGTCGGCGTCCACCACGTCGTCCTGCTGCGGAGCCGATTCGCCGCCCTGGCTGCCAGCCTGCTGGCCGCCGGCGGCGCCGGCCTGCTGCGCCTGCATGTCGGCGTACATCTTCTCGCCCAGCTTCTGCGATGCGCTCGACAGGGCCGCGGTCTTGGCGTCGATGTCCGCCTTGTCGCCGCTCTTGATCGCGCCTTCCAGGTCGGTAATAGCCGCTTCGATCTTTTCCTTCTCGCCGGCTTCCAGCTTGTCGCCGTACTCGGTCAGGGACTTCTTGGTCGAGTGGACCAGCGCGTCGCCCTGGTTGCGGGCTTCGGCCAGCTCCTTGACCTTCTTGTCCTCTTCCGCGTTCAGCTCGGCATCCTTCACCATCTTCTGGATTTCTTCTTCCGACAGGCCCGAGTTGGCCTTGATGGTGATCTTGTTTTCCTTGCCGGTGGCCTTGTCCTTGGCGCCCACGTGCAGGATGCCGTTGGCGTCGATGTCGAAGGTCACTTCGATCTGCGGGGTGCCGCGTGCCGCCGGCGGGATGCCTTCGAGGTTGAACTCGCCCAGGCCTTTATTACCGGCGGCGATCTCGCGCTCGCCCTGGTAGACCTTGATGGTCACGGCCGGCTGGTTGTCGTCGGCGGTCGAGAACACCTGCGAGAACTTGGTCGGGATCGTGGTGTTCTTGTGGATCATCTTGGTCATCACGCCGCCCAGGGTTTCGATACCCAGCGACAGCGGGGTCACGTCCAGCAGCAGCAGGTCCTTGCGCTCGCCCGACAGGACCGAACCCTGGATGGCGGCGCCGACAGCGACGGCCTCGTCCGGGTTGACGTCCTTGCGCGGATCCTTGCCGAAGAACTCCTTCACTTTTTCCTGCACCTTCGGCATACGGGTCATGCCGCCGACCAGGATGATGTCGTCGATGTCCGAGACCTTGACGCCGGCATCCTTGATCGCGATGCGGCACGGCTCGATGGTCTTCGAGATCAGCTCTTCCACCAGCGACTCCAGCTTGGCGCGGGTCATCTTCAGGTTCAGGTGGACCGGCGCGCCGTTCGCCATGGCGATGTAGGGCTCGTTGATCTCGGTCTGCTGCGAGGACGACAGTTCGATCTTTGCGCGCTCGGCCGAAGCCTTGATGCGCTGCAGGGCGATCGCGTCCTTCGACAGGTCGAGGCCGTTGATCTTGCGGAACTCGTCGATGATGTAGTCGATGATGCGCTGGTCGAAGTCTTCGCCGCCCAGGAAGGTGTCGCCGTTGGTCGACAGCACTTCGAACTGCTTCTCGCCGTCGACGTCGGCGATCTCGATGATCGACACGTCGAAGGTGCCGCCGCCGAGGTCGTACACGGCGATCTTGCGGTCACCCTTGTCGGTCTTGTCCAGGCCGAATGCCAGCGCGGCCGCGGTCGGCTCGTTGATGATGCGCTTGACGTCCAGGCCCGCGATGCGGCCGGCGTCCTTGGTCGCCTGGCGCTGCGAGTCGTTGAAGTAGGCCGGCACGGTGATGACCGCTTCGGTGACTTCTTCGCCGAGGTAGTCTTCGGCGGTCTTCTTCATCTTGCGCAGGACTTCAGCCGAGATCTGCGGCGGCGCCAGTTTCTTGTCGCGCACGCCGACCCATGCGTCGCCGTTGTCGGCTTGCAGGATCTGGTAAGGCATCAGCGAGATGTCTTTCTGGACTTCTTTTTCCTGGAACTTGCGGCCGATCAGGCGCTTCACCGCGAACAGGGTGTTCTTCGGGTTGGTCACGGCCTGGCGCTTCGCCGGGGCGCCGACGAGGATCTCGCCGTCTTCCTGGTAAGCGATGATCGACGGCGTGGTGCGCGCGCCTTCCGCGTTCTCGATGACCTTCGGCTGGCCATTTTCCATGATCGCGACGCAGGAGTTGGTGGTTCCCAGGTCGATACCGATGATCTTGCCCATAGTTGTTTTCCTTTTAAATGCTGTAGTTTCGGATGGATTCAATATTGGGAAATACTGCGTGCTTTCAAGGGCCGCAGCGTCCAGCTCCTGCTTACTTCGGCGCTGCCGCCGTCACGATGGCCGGACGCAACAGGCGGTCGGCGATCATGTAGCCCTTTTGCAGCACGGTGACCACGGTATTGGCCTCCTGCTCGGACGGCACCACGGCCACGGCCTGGTGCTTGTTCGGGTCGAGCTTCTCGCCCGCCGCCGGCATGACTTCGACCAGGCGGTTCTTTTCGAACGCGGCGGTCAGCTGCTTGAGCGTCATTTCGACGCCTTCGCGGATGGCTTCGACGGTCTGGGTCTCGACCTTCAGCGCCATTTCCAGGCTGTCGCGCACCGGCACCATGGCCTCGGCGAAGCTTTCGATGGCGAATTTATGGGCCTTGGTGACGTCTTCCTGGGCGCGGCGGCGGATGTTTTCCGCGTCGGCTTTCGCGCGCATGAAAGCATCGTGCATTTCGGCCAGCTTGGCTTCGGTAGCGCTCAGCTGGGCTTCCAGGTCCGACTCAGGGGCGGGCGGAACGCCTGCCTGGCCGGCGCTGGCTTGTGCAGCCTCGGTCGCGGCGGCTGCGGTGGTGTCCGCCTGCGCTGCGGCGTTGTCCTGCTTGGACAGCTCTTGGTTTTCTTGGTCTTGCATTGAAAAAACTCCTAGAATCAAGGACTTGGCTGAGTTGGTAACGTGTCCTGCCTGACACACAGGGCCCTACATGGGGCGATGTCCTACATTTTCAAGGGGCATTTCCAGGTCAGCCCGTGAAAAAGTAGAAATCATTTGTTACAAGATTTACGGTTTCCCTGAATCATTTCCCACCGAAAAGTCTTACTCTTTCTGTCAAGCTTGCGGCGGGGGCCGCATCTACCGGACAGACATCATGAGACTTCAACTGATCAGTGGCGCCGTCGTGCTGTACACCCTGGCGGTGCTGGCATGGCTGTGCTACGTCGGTATCGGCGCGGCGCCGTGGCATTGACGGGGAACCGCTTATTTTAACAGGTCGACAAGATCCAGCTTTAGGCGCCCAGCTGGGCCGCATGCTGGGCACCGACCTGTGCATCGCGGCGCCGGGCCGCGCGCTGGGCCGGCGTGAGGATGGTCGGCCAGCCGATCAGGTGCTGTTCGGCGACCTCGGCCAGGCCCGTAATCCAGGCCGGCGACTCGTTCAGGCAGGGGATGTAGTGGTATTCCTTGCCCCCGGCGGCCTCGAAGTCGTGCCGCACTTCCATGTTGATCTCTTCCAGGGTTTCCAGGCAGTCGCTGGTGAAGCCGGGGCAGATGACGTCGATGCGCTCGATGCCCTGGCGCGCCAGTTCCTGCACGGTCGGGGCGGTATAGGGCTGCAGCCACTCGGCCTTGCCGAAACGCGACTGGAAGGTGACGATGTATTCGTCGGCGCCCATGCCCAGGGCCACCGCCAGCAGGCGCGCGGTCTTCTGGCATTCGCAGAAATACGGGTCGCCCAGCATCAGGGTGCGCTTGGGGGTGCCGTGGAAGCTCATCACCAGCTTCTGGCCGCGGCCGTGGGCTTCCCAATAGGATTCGACCTGGACGCGCAGCGCCTCGATATAGCCTTCGTGGTCGTGGTAGTGGCGCACCAGGCGCAGCTCAGGGATGTTGCGCACCTTGGCATAGTGGGCATGGACGGCGTCCCAGACCGAGGCCGTGGTGGTGCCGGAATACTGGGGATAGGCCGGCAGGACCACGATGCGCTGGCAGTACTCGGCCTGCAGGCGGTCCAGCACGTCGGGCAGCGAAGGTGAACCGTAGCGCATCGCCATCACCACCTTCACGCCTTCATGGCCACGCTCGGCCAGGGTCTTTTCCAGCAGCGCCGCCTGCTTCTGGGTATGCACCTTCAGCGGCGAACCTTCCTTGGTCCAGATCGTGCGGTACTTGGCGGCCGACTTGCCGGAGCGGAAAGGCAGGATGAACAGGTTGAGGATGAACCACCAGATCCGGGCCGGGATCTCGACCACGCGCGGATCGGAAAGGAACTGCTTCAGGTAGCGCCGGACCGCCTTGCGGGTGGGCTCGTCCGGCGTGCCGAGGTTGACCAGCACGATGGCGCTGCCGGGCACGGTACCGTGGGGGAAAGGCGGTTCTTTTCTGAAAGGCATGAGCTCAAGTGGGTGAGGGGACGCCCGCCATTATAAGTGGCGCCCCCCTGGCTGACGTGTCTACAGCCAACAACAACGGTGCAATTGCAAACGTCAGGTGCTGGTATGCAAGCGTACGTCGATGTTGTTGCGGGTGGCGTTCGAATACGGGCAGACCACGTGGGCCTTGTCGACCAGGTCTTTCAGCTGGGCCTGGTCCATGCCGGGCGCCTTGATGCTCAGGTCGACCTCGATGCCGAAGCCGGTCGGGATCTGGCCGATGCCGACGTCGCCGGTGACGGTCAGGTCCTGCGGCAGCGACACCCCTTCCTTGCCGGCCACGAATTTCAGGGCGCCGAGGAAGCAGGCCGAATAGCCGGCCGCGAACAGCTGCTCGGGATTGGTCCCGGAACCGCCACCGCCGCCGAGCTCTTTCGGAGTGCTCAGCTTCAGGTCAAGTACGTTGTCGGAACTTTTCGAGCTACCTTCACGGCCGCCTTGCGAAGTGGCCTGGGCGCGGTACAGCACTTTTTCGATGCTCATTCGAACTTCCCTCCTGTGGTGGTGTTGGACGATCCGCGGGCGCGGAACGTTTATCACTTTGCCACAGAATGGTGAAAGGAGGATGACGCTAGGATGCCAGCAACTCCCGCGCATGCTTGCGCGTCGTCTCCGTAATCTCGATCCCGCCCAGCATGCGCGCCACTTCTTCCACCCGCGCGCGGGTATCGAGCACGTCGATGCGCGACACCGTGCGGCCCTCGCCCGTGGCGCCCTTGGCGACCTGGAAGTGCTGGTTGGCCTGGCTCGCCACCTGCGGCAAGTGGGTCACGCACAGTACCTGGCGCTGCTGGCCCAGGCGCTTGAGCAGGCGGCCCACCACCTCGGCCACGCCGCCGCCGATGCCGGTGTCGACCTCGTCGAAGATCAGGGTCGGCGTGGTGGTCGCGTGCGCGGTGATCACGGCGATCGCCAGCGAGATGCGCGCCAGTTCGCCGCCCGAGGCCACCTTGGCCAGCGGCCGCGGCGCCACGCCGGTGTGGCCGGCCACCAGGAATTCGACCTGTTCCAGCCCGTGCGCGCCCGGCTCGCCGGCATTCAGGGCGATGGCGAAGCTGCCGCCGCTCATGCTCAGTTCCTGCATCGCCGCCGTCACCTGCTTGCCCAGCTCCACGGCCGCCGCGGCGCGCCGCTTCGACAGGCGCTGGGCGATCGCCATGTAGGCCGCCTTCGCCTTCTCTTCCTGCTTGCGCAGGCCGTCCAGGTCGCTGGCGTCGGCCAGCTGGCGCAGCTTGGCGGCCAGCGCCGCGTGCTCCTCGTGCAGTTCTTCCGGCGTGACGTGGTACTTGCGCGCGGCGCTGTGCAGCGCCTCCATGCGGGCGTCCACTTCGCGCAGGCGGGCCGGGTCGAGTTCGACCTTGTCGATGTAGTTGTTCAGCGCGTACACCGCTTCCTGCAGCTGGATGCGCGCCGGCTCCATGCAATCCAGCACTTCCTGCAGCTGGGCGTCGACGCTGACCAGCTTGCCCAGCTTCGCGTTCAGCGAAGACAGCTGCGACAGGATCGGGTGGTCGGCCTCGGAGATGGCCTGCAGCGCTTCCTGCGCGCCGTCGAGCAGGCTGGCGGCGTGCGACAGGCGGCTGTGCTCGTTGCTGATCTCGGCCCACTCGCCGGCCTTCGGCGCCAGCTTGTCGAGCTCGCTCACCTGCCATTCCAGGCGTTCGCGTTCAAGCAGCACGTTGCGCGCGTCGTTCTCGAATTCCTCGCGCTGGCGCACCAGCGCGCGCCAGGCTCTATAGGCGGTGGCGGTGGCCAGCACGTCTTCCTGGGCCGCCGGGTCGCGCACCGCGATCTGGTTGTCGAGCAGGTCGCGCTGGGATTCAAGCTTGAGCAGCGACTGGTGCGCGTGCTGGCCGTGGATGTCGACCAGCATGTCGCCCAGCTCGCGCAGCTGCGCCGCGGTGGCGCTGATGCCGTTGATCCAGGCCTTGGAGCGGCCGGCGTTGTCGATCACGCGGCGCATCAGGGCCACGCCTTCGTCGATCGGGAATTCGCTCGACACCAGCCACGAGGCGGCCGTCGTCGTCAGCGCGAATTCGGCGGTGATGTCGGCCTTGGCCGCGCCTTCGCGCACCATGCTTGCGTCGCCGCGTCCGCCCAGCGCCAGTTGCAGCGCATCGATCAGGATCGACTTGCCGGCGCCGGTCTCGCCGGTGAACACCGTGAAGCCATGCGCGAACTCGAGTTCGATGGCGTCGACAATGACGAAATCACGGATGGTAAGTGTGCGCAGCATGAAAAATCGGGTCTCCTGTCTTGCGTGACGCTGTTACGTCAGCTTGCCTTCGTTGGTCGGGTATTCGTTCCAGTGCAGCTTTTCGCGCAGCGTATGGTAATAGCTCCAGCCGCGTGGGTGCAGGAAGGTGATCGTGTGGGGCGAGCGCGAGATGACGATGCGGTCGCCCAGCTGCAGGCTGGTGAAGGTCTGCATGTCGAAATTGACGCTGATGTCGCGTCCCGCCACCAGCTCCACCACGATCTCGCTGGACTCGGGCACCACGATCGGCCGGTTCGACAGCGCATGCGGCGCGATCGGCACCAGCACGATGCCCTGCAGGCTCGGGTGCAGCAGCGGGCCGCCGGCCGACAGCGCATACGCGGTCGAGCCGGTGGGCGTCGAGACGATCAGGCCGTCGGCGCGCTGGTTGTACATGAATTCGCCGTCGACGCCGACCTTGAGCTCGACCATGCCGGCGCCGGTGCCGCGCGCCACGACCACGTCGTTGAAGGCGACGCTGCAAAAGATCTCGCTGTCCTCACGCACCACGCGCGCCTCGAGCAGGGTGCGCTCTTCGATCCGGCCCCTGCCCTGCAGGATTTCGTGCAGCGCCGGGACCATGCGGTCGAGCGGGATATCGGTGATGAAGCCCAGCCGGCCGGAGTTGATGCCGATGAGGGGGATATGGTACTTGGCGAGCTGGCGCGCGATGCCGAGCATGGTGCCGTCGCCGCCCATCACGACCGCGTAGCTGCCCTGCTCGCCGATCTCGGCCACCGTCATGGCCTCGATGCCCGCGATGCCGAGGTAGGCCGCGGTTTCGGTCTCGAACACGACGCGGTAGCCCTCCCCGGCCAGGAAGTCCGTGAGCTGCCTGGCCGGCTCTTCGATGCCGGGAGTGTTCTGCCGCACTACGAGCGCGATGATTTTTTGCTTTTCAGGCGACACTGACATGGGTCCAGGGCGATTGGGTAGGGACTACGGAGATTAACCGATTATCCCTGCGTCTGCTATATGGCTCCCTGTGGGCGCCCGTCAAATGACTGTACAAATAAACAGTATAAGGGCGCAGCTCGCTTCCGGCAAGATCAGAGCAGCAGGCCGATCGCCACCGCCAGCGACACCACCATCACCAGGGTGAACAGGTGCAGCACCAGCAGCACGAGCCAGCGCAGCGCCGTCGTGGCCCGCCCGCCGCCATACACCCGCCGCATCGCGGTCGGCAAATAAAACACCAGCCAGGCGAGGAGCACGAAGCGGACGAAGTTCCAGCCGTCCGCCAGTATGAACAGGCTCAGCATGAAGAAGGCGAAGGCATTGCTGTGCAGGGCGAACAGGAAGTGTTCGCCATAGCGCCGGCCGGAGCCGAGGTAGAGCAGTTTCAGGTACAGGGCGAACACCGGCATCATCAGGAAGATCGCATACGGCGTATAGCTGAAGAAGACGCGCTTGGACGTGGCCTTCTGTTCTTCCCGCGGCATGGCGAGGAAGCGGTCGGCCCCCTGCTCCAGGCGCGGGCTGATGCCGCGCAGCCAGAGGCGGACGTCGCTCCCTACCCTGCTGACGTCTTCGTCCGGCGGCTGGACGGCGGCCGGCGCGCTCACCGCAGGCTGCGTATTATCGCGTCCGTTGCCGATGTTGATGATATCGACCGCGCTCAACTTGAACAGCGCAAAGAAGATGATGCTGAACGTCAGGTAGAGGCGCAGCGGCTCGACGTAGCGCACGCGCCGGCCCTCGATGTACTCGCGGCTCAGGAAGCCCGGCTTGAACAGCAGCAGCGCGAGCGACTTCCACAGCTTGCCTTCCAGCGCCACGTAATGCCCGAGGAACTCGTGCAGGAATTCGCGCGCGCTGGGCACGTGCACGTGGGCCGGCTGGCCGCACTGGTGGCAGTAATTGCCGCGCGTAGCGGTGCCGCAGTTCTTGCATGCGTCGGCATGGTCATGGATCAGGAGGGCTTCGGTGGTCATGGGGCGGATCCGGCAGGTTCGTCCAAACCGCCATGGTATCGGCTTAATTGCAAAAAAGCATCTCGCATTGTCACCAGTCCAATTGCGCGACTCCTTCGGCGGGCCACGGTTAGGATTGAATTAACTGCAATATTGAAGGAGGGCTGACATGGTCACCGAAACCAAGGACCGCTTCGTCAACACGAAGGCACCGATCGAGAACGATGGCGTCAAGCGCCAGCCGCACGAGCGCGACGAAAGCCCGGACGCGCAGGACCAGGAACCGCGCGGCGTCATGGAGCAGGCCGCGTCGGACATGGCGCAGGGCCTGCAGAACACCGACTGCTACGGCACCAATCCCGACGGCCTGGAAAAGGCCGTCGAACCGGCGCCGGGCGCCACCGGCCAGGCCAAGCCGCAGCCGGACGCGAACCGCTCGATGCGCCGGCACGACACTGCCAACGACACGGCGGACAAGAACAATCTTTGAAAGGAATACGATGACCATCAAACGCAACGGCAGCGCCGTCTGGAGCGGCGGCCTGAAGGACGGCAAGGGTGCGGTCTCGACCGCGAGCGGCGTGCTGAAGGACGCCCAGTACGGCTTCAACACCCGCTTCGAGGACGGCCCCGGCACCAACCCGGAAGAACTGATCGGCGCCGCCCATGCGGGCTGCTTCACCATGGCGCTGTCGGGCCAACTGGGCCAGGCCGGCATGACGGCCGAGGAACTGCGCACCACCGCCACCGTGTCGATGGAAAAGGTCGAAGGCGGCTTCTCGATCACCGCGGTGCACCTCGACCTGGTTGCCAAGATCCCGGGTGCCAGCCAGGAAGCCTTCGACAAGGCCGCCAATACCGCGAAGGAAAACTGCCCGGTGTCGAAGCTGCTGAACGCGAACATCACGATGACGGCGAAGCTGGAAAACTGAGGCACTTGGTGGGCGCTCACTGCTCTGCAGGATCCGCCGCCAGCGCATAAAATGGCCGCTTTCCGAATCACCAGAAGGACACCCCCATGCGCATCCTCCACACCATGCTCCGCGTCGGCGACCTGCAGCGCTCCATCGACTTCTACACCAAGGTGCTCGGCATGAAGCTGCTGCGCACCAGCGACAATCCCGAGTACAAGTACAAGCTCGCCTTCCTCGGCTACGGCAGCAACCCGGACCATGCGGAACTCGAACTGACCTACAACTACGGCGTCGACAGCTACGACATGGGCACGGCCTACGGCCACATCGCCCTCTCGACCGAAGACATCTACGCCACCTGCGACCAGGTGCGCGCCCTGGGGGGCAACATCACGCGCGAGCCGGGCCCGGTCAAGGGCGGCAGCACCGTGATCGCCTTCATCACCGACCCGGACGGCTACAAGGTCGAGCTGATCGAGCGCAAGGACAATGCCGCCGGCGCCGGCCTGAGCAGCTAAGCCCAGGCTCGAGCGCCGTTTTCTTACGCCAGCGGATCGATTACGAAGGCCGGCATGCGCTGGTTGCCCTTGGCGCATTCGAGGAACTTGTCGCTGGTGGCCAGCGCCTCGTTGATGGTCACGTCCATGTCCAGGTAGCGGTAGGTGCCGAGGCGGCCGACGAAGGTCACGTTCGGCTCCTCGCGCGCCACGTTCACATAGCGCTCCAGCTGCTGCTTGTCGCGCGCCTGGCGGATCGGGTAGTAAGGAATGTCCTTCTCTTCGCACTGGCGGCTGTATTCCCTGTAGCACAGGGTCTTCTCGTGCTTTTCCCACGGCGAGAAGTGCTTGTGCTCGGTGATGCGGGTATAGGGCTGGGCGTCGTCGCAGTAGTTGATGACGGCATTGCCCTGGTAGTCGCCGGTGTCGCGGAAGACTTCGAAGTCGAGCGTGCGGTAAGGCAGGCGGCCTTCGGAGTGATTGAACCAGGCGTCGATCGGGCCGCTGTAGAACACGTGCGCGTAATCGCCTTTCAGCGCCGGATCAAACTTGGTGTTCAGGTGCAGGGTGATGCCCGGCACGTCCATGATCTTCTCGACCAGCGCGGTGTAGCCGTCTTCCGGCATGCCCTGGTACTTGTGCGCGAAGTAGTTGTCGTCGTAGTTGAAGCGCACCGGCAGGCGCTTGAGGATGCTGGCCGGGAGTTCGGTGGGCTGCATGCCCCACTGCTTGACCGTATAGGTCTTGAAGAAGGCTTCGTAGAGCTCGCGGCCGACGAAGCGCAGCGCCTGGTCTTCGAAGGTCACCGGATTCTCGATCGACTTGTCGCCCAGCGAAGCGAGGAATTCCTGGGCCTCGGCCGGACGGAAGGTCTTGCCGAAGAACTGGTTGATGGTCAGCAGGTTGATCGGCAGCGTGTACACGCTGTTGTTGGTGATCGCCTTGACGCGGTTCACGTAGGGCATGAAGCGGCTGTAGCGGTTGACGAACTCCCATACGCGCTCGATGTCGGTGTGGAAGATGTGCGGACCGTAGACGTGCACCATGACGCCGGTCTCGGCATCGCGCTCGGAGTGGCAGTTGCCCGCGATGTGCGGGCGCGATTCGAAGATCTCGACGGTGTAGCCCGCCTTGGCGAGCTGGTTGGCAATGACAGCCCCGGAAAAACCGGCGCCGACAATCGCGATGTTCTTTTGCATGTTGTTTTTCCTTAGGGGGATGGAGAATTCTGACGCCGCCCCCGTCGGCAGGCGCTCTCTTCCGCACTGCCATTAAAGCGGCATTAACGTTGTCAGTTTATCAGTTTTGCAAAAAACCCCGCCCCTGCGCGACTTGTCGTGCGTCAACTATTCTATCGTGAAATCAATGAGTTAGCGCATGTTCAAAAACAAAAAGCCCGGACTGCAAGGTCCGGGCTTTTTCACATTCCGCGGCAGGCCAGGCCTGCGCGGCGATTACTTGGCCAGCAGGTTGTTCACCGCCGCCAGGTCCGACTCGCGCAGCGAGCCCGAGGCCGCTTTCAGGCGCAGGCCGTTCAGGATGGTGTCGTAACGGGCACGCGACAGGTCGGTGCGGGTCTGGTACAGCTGGCGCTGTGCATTCAGCACGTCGATGTTGATGCGCACGCCGACCTGGTAACCCAGCTTGTTCGAGTCCAGCGCCGACTGGCTCGACACTTCCGCCGCTTCCAGCGCCTTGACCTGGGCCATGCCGCTGTTCACGCCGAGATAGGCCTGGCGCGCCTGCAGGGCGGCCTGGCGCTTGGTCGCCTCGAGGTCGTTGCGGGCCTTGTCTTCCAGCGCGATGGTTTCGCGCACGCGGCTGGTCACGCCGAAACCGTTGAAGATCGGTACCGTGAACTGCACGCCGATACCCTTGTTGGTGCCGAGGCCGGAACCGACCTTGTGGCCATGGACATCGGTGCGCTGCGAGCTGGCCACCAGGTCGAGGGTCGGGTAGTGGCCGGCGCGGGTCTTGGAGATCTCGCGCTTGGCCACTTCCACCTGCAGCTGCGACACGGCGACGCCGTAGTTGTCGTTCTCCGCCGACGACACCCATGGGTCGGGGTTGGCCGGCGACGGCGCCACCAGGGTGATGCCGGGCTTCAGCGGCGCCAGCGCGCTGGGTTCGGCGCCGATGATGGCCTGCAGCGCATTGCGCTTGTTGTCCAGGTCGTTCACCGCCGCGAATTCCTGGGCGATCACCAGGTCATAGGCCGCCTGGGCTTCGTGGGTGTCGGTGATGGTCTGGGTACCGACTTCGAAGTTGCGCTTGGCCGATGCCAGCTGCTCGGTCACCGCGGTCTTTTGGGCGCGGGTCGATTCCAGCTTGTCCTGGGCCGCCAGCACGTCGAAGTAGGCTTGCGCCACGCGGGTGATCAGGTCCTGCTGGGCCTGGGCGAACTGGGCCTCGGAGATGGATTGCTGCAGCTTGCTCTGCTGGTAGGTTTCCCAGCGATCCCAGCGGAACAGCGGCTGGGTCAGCGCGATCGTGAACGTGGTGGAGTGCAGGTTCGAACCGCTTCCCTGCACCCGGGTCTGGGCGCCGGTGAGCGGATCGGTGCTGATCACCGCGCCCTCGTTCCATGGCGAGTCGTCGCGGTCGTTCTTGATGCTGCTGCCGGTGATGCCGACGACCGGGAGAAGTCCTGCACGCCCCTGAACGATCCGCTCCCGGCCGGCGGCCGCCGATGCGCGCGCGCTCGCGAACGTCGCGTCGTTGGCCAGTGCCTGCTGGTACACCTGGATCAAATCGGCCGCGCTGGCATTGAGCGAAAAGAGTGCGCTGGCGACCAGCACGGCAAGAAGGGGTTTCTGCATCACGTTCTCCACAGGAGTCATCAAAAGTTAGGAAGCAGGTCAGTACTTCGGCATCGAAGGATCGACCTGTACGGCCCAGGCGTGTACCCCGCCCGTCAAATTGGTTACGTTGTCAAACCCGTTCCGTTCGAGGAAGGCAGCAACCTGCATGCTGCGTGCCCCGTGGTGGCAGATGCACACGATTTCTCGGTCATCCGGCAATTCTCCGGCGCGGATCGGCACCAGGTGCATCGGGATCTGGGTCGAGCCTGCGATATGGCAGGTGGCGAATTCCCAGTTCTCGCGCACGTCCAGCAAGAGCGGCTGCTCGGCCGCCCCGGCATCAACCTGGGCCAGCCGGGCCGCCAGCTCCAGTGCGGTCATGTGCTGCATCGCGGCCTCAGAACTGGAAGCGCGACGGCGTCTGCGCACCGGTCAGCGGCTTGACATTGGTCTCGAAGATCCTGACCGTGTCGTAGCCGGTTTCCGACGTGCGGGTGACGATGTTGAAGCTCATCGCCGGCGCATCGCCCAGGATCACACCCAGGCGGCCGCCCACCTTCACCTGCTTGAGCAGCGCTTCCGGCAGCACCGGCAGACCGCCCGACACCAGGATCACGTCGTAGGGCGCACCCTTGTCCCAGCCGCTGGCGCCATTGCCCTCTTCGACCGTCACGTTACTGACGCCGGCGCGGGACAGGTTCTCCTGCGCCAGCCTGGCGGCTTCCGGCTGGATCTCCACGGTGGTCACGTGGCGCGCCTTGTGCGCCAGCAGTGCCGCCATGTAGCCCGAACCGGCGCCGACTTCGAGGACGTTCTCATGCTTCTTGACCGCCAGTTCCTGCACGATGCGCGCTTCGACCTTCGGGTTGAACATCGCTTCACTGCCCGGCAGCGGGATCTCGACGTCCGCAAACGCCAGATTCTGGTACGCGGCCGGCACGAACTGTTCGCGCTTGACGACGTGCAGCATGTCCAGCACGTCCTGGTCGAGCACGTTCCACGGACGGATCTGCTGTTCGATCATGTTGAAGCGGGCTTGTTCGATATTCATCTGAGTTCTCGGTGGAAAAATAAATAATCCGATATTTTATCGTTGAACGGCCTCAGGACGCACATCTTAGCGATGGGCTGCCCGAGACCAGGGGAAATTGCGACAGTCTGCAGTTTAGAGGGGTTGAACGCCAGGAAAACGGCGTCATGGCGCAAATGGCAACTCAAGCGGCCCCTGGAAGGAGGCCGTTTAAAGTAAGGTCGAGCAGATTTTCGAGAAATGCCTGGGGATCCAGGTCGCTGCAGTCGCAGGGCGCGACGGCCGAGTGCTTCCATACATTGAGCATCATCATCGGTGCGATCAGCACCTGGGTCATCTGGGTGATGTCGAAGCTGCGGAATTCGCCCCGCTTGACGCCGCGCTCGAGGATGCTGGAGATCATGCGGACGGTCCGGCTCATGACCTCTTCCCGATAGAACCTGGCCAGTTCCGGGAAATTGACGGCTTCGGCAAGCATCAGCTTGCCCAGGCCCGAAGCCTTGCTCTGGCCGATCTGGCGCGACCAGTTCATGACCACGCTGCGCAGCAGCTCGGCGCTGTGTCCCTCGAATTCGGCAACCGACAGTTCGGCCTTGCCGAGGAAGGGAAGGATGCTCTCGCGCACGACGGCCTTGAACAGTTCTTCCTTGTTCGTGAAGTACAGGTACAGCGTCCCTTTGGACACGCCGGCGCGGCGCGCGACATCCTCGAGGCGGGTGGCGGCAAAGCCGTGTTCGACGAACAGCTCAATGGCGGCAGCAAGGAGCTCCTGGGGTCGGGCATCCTTCCGGCGTTCCCACCGCGGTTTGCTGTCGAGCGGACATTGCATCTTTCTGCCTAGAAACCAACTGAAGAGTCAGAGAATATAGACGGGGCTTGTAGGGCAGTCAAGCAAACCTTGTGTTCCGAAACCGTCAATATAAACAGGTATTTACCTCATTCCCTCAGCTCATGCCGGGGCCGTAAATACGGCCGTTGGCGCGCGAGTCGTACAGGCCGCCGTCGGGGTTGCGCGGCGGGCTGTCCTGCTGCTGGCGCGGCACCTGGAACACCGACAGGCGGTCGACCAGGCCGGGCGCAATCTTCCCCATCAAGACATCGAGCTCGGCCATGACACCGACCCGGACGGTCCGCATCGGCACCACGGCCGCATGCAGGATGGCGGCGGCCACCTCGTGCGGGTCGATCTGGGGCCCGGGCAGCTTCGGTTCGCGGTCCATGTAGTTGCGCGCATGCGCGGGCAGCGGCGTATCGACGGCGGTCGGCTCGATCAGGGTGATCGACACCGGGGCGCCATCCACCTGCTCGACTTCGATGCGCAAGGCGTCGGTGAAGCCTTTCACCGCGTGCTTGCTGGCCGAATACATGCCCTGCATGGGGATCGCCACTTCGGATGCCTCGCTGCCGAGGTTGATCAGGGCGCCGCCCTGGCGCGTCAGGTGCGGCAGCGCCACCAGCGAGCCGTGCACCATGCCCCAGAAATTGATGTCGAACAGGCGCCGGCTGTCTTCTTCCGAGACCTGGTCGAGGCGGCCGTAGATGGTGCCGCCGGCATTGTTGACCCAGGTGTCGATGCGGCCGTAGCGCTCGATCGCGACCCGCGCGATACGCTCGACCTGGGCGCGCTCGGCGACGTCGGCCACGACGGCGACCGCCTCGAAGCCGTTCTCGACCAGTCCCCGCACGACCGCCTCGAGCACGTCGGCGCCGCGCGCGGCCAGCACCAGCTTCGCGCCCTGCTTCGCCGCTTCCTGGGCGGTGGCCAGGCCGATCCCGCTCGATGCGCCGGTGATCACCATGACCTGGCGATTCAGGGGTTTGAGGGGACTGGACATGGGACCTCCTGCTTGTACATGTGCGATGGATGCAACGTAGCAGGAAAACGCCGGGCGACGCGCCCGCTACAGGGCCCGCGGCGATATACTTCCGCCCTGCCTTTTTCTTATGTACTCCACCATGCAGTGCAGAGACAACTGCGGCGCCTGCTGCACCGCGCCCTCGATCACCAGCCCGATCCCCGGCATGCCCGACGGCAAGCCGGCCGGCGTGCGCTGCGTGCAGCTGGGCGAGGACCAGCGCTGCCGCATCTTCGGCCGGCCCGAGCGTCCGGCCTTTTGCGGCGGCTTGCAGCCTTCAATGGACATGTGCGGGAACAGCCGCGAACAGGCGATCCGCTGGCTGGACGAGCTCGAACGCGCTACGGCGCCGTAGGGACGTCGTCATCCGCCTCGCCTTTGGGCTACGGAAAGCAAGACCGAACCCCGTACCCGCGCAGGGTAATCTCGCTGCGGGCCCGCCCGCTCAGGCTAAAGCGTTCTTGCCGCGCGCCTGCTGCACACGCTGGAACAGCCCGCCCAGGGTCAGCCCTTCGTGCCAGATCTCGTCCAGCATCAGGCCGTACTTGTCGCGCAGCGCCTTCGCCAGCGTCTCGAGTTCCTGGGCGTCCGGCAGCCAGCGGGTCTGGTTGACCGCGCGGTAGATGCCGAGCACTTCATCGTCCGGACGGAAATGCAGCTTCTCGCTGTCGCGGAAGGAGAAAGCGGACACGAAGACGGACAGGAAATCGCGGATGTCTTTACGCGAAGCGCCAGGGAAGGTGCTGCGCCAGGCCCGGCCCTGGCAGGGCCGGTAACGCAAGGAGTTGGGGCTTTGCCAACCGTGGAATGCGGCCCAGGCAAGGGCAGCAAGGATGGCGACAACAAAAATGCTCATTCGGTTGAGTCAGGAATACGCATGCGTTTGAGTGTAGCACGCGTTCGGGCCGGCGGCGCACGACAGAATTTTCCAGTCATGCCGATGAGCTAACCCTATGGCAAGCGTGGCGCGGTACAATCTTGCACCGGACACAGCAGGTGCGACCCAGCTGTTGTGATCATGATAAGCTTCGACCCCGCCGTACCTCCACGGAATTCCCCGTACACCGCATCCAGCCGATTTCTTACGCTTAATACCCTACATGGACATTCTTCTCGCCATCAAGGCGATCATCATGGGCCTGGTCGAAGGCTTCACCGAGTTCCTTCCGATTTCCTCCACCGGCCACCTGATCCTGGCGGGCAGCCTGCTGAATTTCACCGGCGAGAAGGTCAAGGTCTTCGAGATCGCCATCCAGGCCGGCGCCATGCTGGCCGTGATCTGGGAATACCGCCGGCGCATCGCCAGCGTCGTCTCCGGCCTCGGCTCCGATCCGAAGCAGCGCCGCTTCGTCGTGAATATCCTGATCGCCTTTTTCCCGGCGGCCCTGCTCGGCTTCCTGTTCAGCGGGCTGATCAAGGCGGAACTGTTCGCGCCGGTCCCGGTGGCGACCGCCTTCATCGTCGGCGGCCTGGTCATCCTGTGGGTGGAACGCCGCCACACCGGCGGCGAGCACAAGGCGCGCGTGGACAGCGTCGACGACATGAGCTACAAGGACGCGCTGAAGGTCGGCCTGGCCCAGGCCTTCGCCCTGATCCCGGGCACCAGCCGTTCCGGTGCGACGATTATCGGCGGCATGCTGTTCGGCCTGTCGCGCAAGGCGGCCACCGAATTCTCCTTCTTCCTGGCGATCCCGACCCTGCTCGGCGCCACCGTCTACTCGGTGATCAAGGAGCGTCATCTGCTGTCGATGGCCGACCTGCCGATGTTCGCCCTGGGCGGCCTGGCGGCCTTCGCTTCGGCCTTCCTGTGCGTGCGCTGGCTTCTGCGCTACATCAGCACGCACGACTTCACGATCTTCGCCTGGTACCGTATCGTATTCGGTATCCTGGTACTCGTGACCGCGCACTTCGACCTCGTCGTGTGGGCGGAATAAACAGTAAGTAGAGTATGACAACCGACATCGGCGCGCGCGCCCTCCACGTCCTCGAGACGGTCTTCGGCTATCCCGCCTTCCGCGGGCAGCAAGGGGAGATCGTCGAGCACGTGGCCAGCGGCGGCGACGCACTCGTCCTGATGCCCACCGGCGGCGGCAAGTCGCTGTGCTACCAGATCCCGGCGCTGCTGCGCGACGGGGTGGGCGTGGTCATCTCGCCGCTGATCGCACTGATGCAGGACCAGGTCGACGCGCTGGAAGAAGTCGGCGTGCGCGCCGCCTTCCTCAACTCGACCCAGACCTTCGAGGAAACCCTGCGCATCGAGCGCCTGGTGCGCAGCGGAGAAATCGACCTCGTCTACGTGGCGCCCGAGCGCCTGCTGACGCAGCGTTGCCTGGAACTGTTCGACGCCTCGCCGATCTCGCTGTTCGCCATCGACGAAGCGCACTGCGTGTCGCAGTGGGGCCACGACTTCCGGCCGGAATACATCCGCCTGTCGGTCCTGCACGAGCGTTACCCGGGCATCCCGCGCATCGCGCTCACCGCGACGGCCGACCAGCAGACCCGTGACGAAATCGCGCAC
Source organism: Telluria sp. ZB4P36 (assembly GCF_059685865.1). Classification (NCBI taxonomy): domain Bacteria; kingdom Pseudomonadati; phylum Pseudomonadota; class Betaproteobacteria; order Burkholderiales; family Oxalobacteraceae; genus Telluria; species Telluria sp. ZB4P36. Next base: position 137,013 of record NZ_JCASIE010000011.1, on the reverse strand, counting down.
CGCCTGCAACTGGACGATGCGCGCAAGTTCGTCTCGTCCTTCGACCGCCCGAACATCCGCTATTCCATCGTCGAGAAGACCACCGGCCGCAAGCAGCTGCTCGACTTCATCAGCAACGAGCATCCGCAGGATTCCGGCATCGTCTACTGCCTGTCGCGCAAGAAGGTCGAGGAAACCGCGGACTTCCTGAACGAGCACGGCATCCGCGCCCTGCCCTACCACGCCGGTATGGAATACAGCCAGCGCGCGGCGAACCAGGCCCGCTTCCTGCGTGAAGACAACATCACGATGGTCGCGACCATCGCCTTCGGCATGGGCATCGACAAGCCGGACGTGCGCTACGTCTGCCACCTCGACCTGCCCAAGAGCCTCGAGGGGTATTACCAGGAGACCGGCCGTGCCGGCCGCGACGGCCTCCCGGCCAGCGCCTGGATGGCCTACGGCCTGCAGGACGTGGTGCTGCAGCGCCGGATGATCGACGAATCCGAAGCCGACGAGACCTTCAAGCGCGTGCTGTCGATGAAGCTCGACGCCATGCTCGGCCTGTGCGAGACGCTGAGCTGCCGCCGCATGCGCCTGCTCGACTACTTCGGCGAACGCTCCGGCCCCTGCGGCAACTGCGACACCTGCCTGATCCCGCCGGTGCAGGTGGACGGCACGGTGCCGATGCAAAAGCTGCTGTCGACGGTGTACCGGGTGGATCAACGCTTCGCGGCCGGCCACGTGATCGACGTGCTGCGCGGCGCCCAGACCGAACGCATCAGCCAGTGGCACCACGACAAGCTCACCGTCTACGGCGTCGGCGCCGACCGCTCGGAACAGGAATGGCGCGCCATCGTGCGCCAGGCGATCGCCCTCGGCTTCGTCACGGTCGACCACGACGCCTTCAGTTCGCTGAAGCTGACCGACGCCGCGCGCCCGGTGCTCAAGGGCGAGCAGAAGGTGCAGCTGCGCCAGTACCAGAAACCGGTCAAGGCCAAGCGGCCGTCTTCGTCACGCAGCAGTGGTTACGAGGAACTGGAACTCTCGCGTTCCGAACAGGCGATCTTCGACCGCCTGCGCTCCTGGCGCATGGGCACCGCGCGCGAGCACGGCGTGCCGGCCTATGTCGTGTTCCAGGATGCGACCCTGCGCGAGATCGCCAAGGTCAAACCCGGCTCGCTCGACGCGCTGCGCGGCGTGTCCGGGGTCGGCGAGAAGAAGCTCGTGTCCTATGGCGATGAAATCGTCGCCATCATCAACGAGATGATGTAGTCGGCGCTTGTTTCTTGGTGAAGACGAGATCCCAGACGCCGTGGCCCAGCTTGAGGCCGCGGTTCTCGAACTTGGTCAGCGGACGGTATGCCGGCTGCGGCGCATAGCCTTCCGCCGTGTTCTGCAGCGCCGGCTCATTGCCCAGCACGTCCAGCATCTGCACCGCGTAGTCTTCCCAGTCGGTGGCCAGGTGAATGTAGCCGCCCGGCGCCAGCTTGTCGCACAAGACCTTCACGAAGGCCGGCTGGATCAGGCGGCGCTTGTTGTGGCGCGCCTTGTGCCAGGGGTCCGGGAAGAACACGTGCACGCCGGCCAGCGAAGCGTCGGCGATCATGTTGGCCAGCACCTCGACCACGTCGTGCTGGATCAGGCGCAGGTTCTCGATGCCCTGCTCGCCGATCTGCTTGAGCAGGCTGCCCACGCCCGGCGTGTGCACCTCGACGCCGATGAAATCCGTCTCCGGCATCAGGCGCGCGATGTGGGCGGTGGTGTCGCCCATGCCGAAGCCGATCTCGAGGACCACCGGCGCCTTGCGCCCAAAAGCGCCTTCCAGGTCCAGCGTCTCCTTCTTATATTCGATCAGGTACTTCGGACCGAGCTCCTCCAGCGCGCGCGCCTGCGCGGTCGACAGGCGGCCGGCCCGCGTGACGAAGCTGCGGATGCGGTGTTCGGTCGGATCGTAAAGCATGGACCGCGCCGGGCCGTTGGTGGGCTTTTCAGAAGACATGGGGAATGTTAGTGAGGAAAAAACGGCTGTCATTATAGCCCACGCGGCGTGCGGAGCCTTGCGGCGGAATCGCGCATAATCGTGTTGTCACCCTTGCCGAGCACAGGAAGCCCTCTCATGCATTCGATGAAACACCCGATCGCCGTCGACGAGAACGTCGCCACCGCCCACCTGACCTCCTTCCACTACGGCAGCCCGGGCAGCGGCAAGAAGGTCTACATCCAGGCCGCCGTCCATGCCGACGAGGTGCCGGCCATGCTGGTGGCGCACGTGCTGCGCCAGGAACTGGAACGCCTGGACGCCGAGGGCCGGATCAAGGGTGAAGTCATCCTGGTGCCGGCGGCCAATCCGCTCGGCCTGTCGCAGGTGATCCATGGCGTGCCCTTCGGCCGCTACCACCTGACGACCGGCACCAACTTCAACCGCCTCTACCGCCACGTGGCGGACGACCTCAAGAAGTCGCTCGAAGGCAAACTCGGCAGTGACGTGGACGCCAACATCGCCCTCATTCGCGAGCATGCACGCCGGCAGGTCGGCCTGTGGGAGCCGAAGGACGATGCCGAGACCCTCAAGAAGACCCTGCTGTCGATGGCGATCGACGCCGACATCGTGCTCGACCTGCACTGCGATAACGAAGCCCTGATGCACATGTACACCGGCACGCCGCTGGTCGAGGCGGTGGAACCGCTGATGGCCTTGTTAGGCGCGCGCGTGCTGCTGGTGGCCAAGGTCTCGGGCGGCGAAGCCTTCGACGAAGCCTGCAGCCGCCTGTGGTGGGACCTGGCCGACCACTTCGAAGGCACGGCGATTCCGCCCTCCTGCATCGCGGTCACGGTCGAACTGCGCGGCGAGAACGACGTGCGCTACGACTACGCCCGTGCCGACGCCGCGGCCATGCTGCAGTACCTGGGCCATGCCGGCGTGCTCGACATCCCCCTGGAGCCGCTGCCGGAAACGCCCTGCCGCGCGACGCCGCTCAACGCCGTCGAGCCGCTCGAAGCCCCGCATGCCGGCGTGCTGGTCTTCCACAAGAAGCTGGGCGAGCTGGTCGAACCGGGCGAGCCGGTGGCGGACATCGTCAATCCGGTCAGCGGCCAGGTGACGACCCTGGTGGCGGAACACGCCGGGCTGCTGTTCGCCAGCACGGCGCACCGGCACCTGCTGCGCGGGATGCACGTCTGCAAAATCGCGGGGACGGAATCATTCCGTAGCGGCGACCTGCTGTCGTCCTGAACGACGCGCCAGGCCCGCTGCCGCGCCGAGCAGGGCCAGCACCGGCAGCAGCCACGCAAGCGGCGCCCGCAGTTCCATGAGCGTGGCGCTGCTGGCGGCAGACCACAACACCGGGATCACCCACAGCGGCCAGGGCGCTCGCCAGAACAGCAAGGCCCCAAGCGTTACGGCGACGGTCGGATCGGGCGCAAAGCCGAAGACTTCAGCCTGCCACCAGCTGCGTCCATGCAGCGCTGCCAGCAAGGGATACAGCGCCAGCCCCAGCAAGACGATGAGCATCGCAAGTTTGCTCGGGGATGGCGCCGCATGCGTTCTTGTCGCCATCCACGCCAGCAGGCCGGCCTGGATGCAGAAGCCCACCGCAAAATACGGCGCAGCGGTATGGATGTCGGCATAGCGCTGCAGCTGGTAGGCCCAGGCGGTCGACAGCCAGGCCAATCCCAGCAGGGCGAACGCGAGCCTCGCCTTGATGCGCAGCATGCAGGCCAGGACGGCGATGCCGGCGCCAAGCGCCAGCAGCTGCAGCGGCCACAGCTCGCGGTTCATCAGCTCGAACTGGCGGTAATAGGTCCGCGCCGAAAACATCAACAAGTCCGACAGCGAATAGGTCCACCACGCGCTCATGCCAGCCTTTCGACGTCCTGGACGATGCGGCGGCGCAGGGCCTCGTCCGGCAGCGGCCCGGTCGCGGCCAGCAGGTTCTCGCGCACGTGGGCGACGCTGGAAGTGGCCGGGATCGCGCAAGTGACAGCCGGGTGCGCGACGATGAACTTGAGCACGGCCTGCGCCCAGCTGCTGCAACCGATCTCCCCGGCCCAGCCGGGGAGGCGCTTGCCCGCCAGCGCCTGGGTCAGGTCCCCTTGCCTGAACGGCCGGTTGACGATCACGCCGATGCGCCGCTCGCGCGCCAGCGGCAGGATGCGCCGTTCCACGTCGCGATCGAGCACGTTGTACGAGACCTGCACGAAGTCGATCGGCTGGCTCGCCATGATCTTCAGGATCTCGGCATGCCGGCGTCCTTCCGACGTGGTGATGCCGACGTAGCGCAGCCGCCCTTCCCGCTTCATCCGCAGCAGCATGGGCAGGTGGGCTTCCCAGGCCAGCAGGTTATGCACCTGCAGCAGGTCGAAGCGAGGGATTTGCCATAACCGGCGCGAAGCCTCGGCCTGCGCCGGTCCCTGCGTGCCTTCGCCGATCCATACCTTGTCGGCGCTGAACAGCTGCGCCGGCTCGAGCTTGCCCACGGCCTCCCCGATCACCTCCTGCGCCGAGCCGTACATGGGCGAGGAATCGATGAGCCGCCCGCCACCGGCGAAGAACTGGCGCATCACCGCGGCGCACTCGGCACGCGCGACAGGATCGCGGCCGACGTTGAAGGTGATCCAGCTGCCCAGGCCGACCACCGGGAGCTGCTCGCCGGACGAGGGGATGGCACGGGTCAGGAGTGCCGGCCGCCCTTGCGCATGAGCGAAGGCGGGCAAGGCCAGCAGCGATGCGAGCAGGCGGCGGCGCGAGCGGGAAGCGAGTGGCATGCGGGCGCTCCTTGTCGGGTGGGACGGGAAGGAGGCGAGCATACCGCGCCGACGCTGGACGCGGCGCGACGGTGGCCGACTATGCTGGTGCTGAAGAATGGATTGGAAGTGCCGGTTAAGCGGACTTACTGGCTGCGGTGCGCGACAAACTGGTCTCGCCGCAGAGGACATCCTGGAGACTGGAGCGGGTGAAGGGAATCGAACCCTCGTCGTAAGCTTGGGAAGCCGTACGGAGAATCGCTCAACCATGCCGGCTGGACGGCGTTTCCTGCTCCACAAAATCCGCTGCTAAGCCCGCCTAAAACCCAGTATCCATGCGGCTTCGATTTGGTTTGTGGAGCATTTCTTAAGCGTCTGGTGTCAGCTTCGGAAACTCCTTGATGCACGGCTCATCGGCGAGCTTTGCGCGGATCGATTCCAGTAGGTCCCCCTGCTGGCCTGGTAGGGTGCCAAGCATGCGCTGCAGCTGGTCCATGTACAGCACCAGGGAGCGGAGGCGCGCGATTTCCCACAGGGCTGCGTGCATGTCGGGAGAGTCGAGGTTGCGCGCCTGGATGGCCTGCAACTCGTCTTTGGTGAGCGGTGGCTTGAATCTCATGCGCCGAGTGTAGCACTGCAGAGCAAGGAGCCCGGCTGGCGAAGGCGGCATGATGTCGCCACAACCAGGAGCGCCCATGTTCATCAAACGCCAGCAGCACCCGACCATCGAGTTCGTCCCTGATAAAGGCCAGCAGGAACCAACCCTTGTGCATTACTTCAGCGATCGCGCCGACCCGTTCAAGTCAGTCCTGCCGCTTCTGGTCGAGGGAGCAGGCCAGGAGGATGAGCGTGTGTTCCTGACGCAGTCGCCGCTCAGCGAGGTGGTCGACTGGACGATCGAGCTCAACCGGCACATGGACTTCCCGGACCGGCCAGTTGTCGACCAGAAGCACCGGGAGTTCTTCGAAGCGGTCAAGGCGTCCTTGCTAGCGGCGGCGGCGAAGATCGACAGCATCGAGTACGCCCGGCTCGACGATGAGGATGAGGACAATTGAGCAGGATCAAGCCAGCCCGACGCCACGGTGCTATGCTCCCCGGATGATCAAGCGCACCGACCGCATGACCGCCTTCAACGTCGACCTAGCCATCAATCTGGCCGGGTCGCATGGCCTCGCAGTGGGAGCGCGTGAACTATTCCAGCTCGGGCTCCCGCTCGATCTCGCCCGCCGGGTGCTGCTGCAGCCCCAGCTGCGACGTGGCGCGGTATCGGCTGCCGCCAAAGGCGCGCACCGCCCAGTACATGGGCAGTCGGCGCCAAGCTGACACTCCGCAGGCTTCCATCGCTTCTAGGAAGACTTCATCTGCAGCCTTGCGCGACACTCTGCCGTCCGTGTAAAGCGAGTCGTGAACCACAGCCGCCCCCTGGGCCACCCCAGCAAACAGCCAGTAGGCGAGAGGCACCCGTGGCACGCTCGCGAAGTCGGTCTCGAAACCCTTCGGCACAATTATCATTCGGTCGTGCTTAGCCGAATAGAACGCCAGCATTGCCGTGAGCCGCCACCGGGCGCTGTCGATCTGCTCGACGGACAGCGTGGTATGGAACCGAGCGAAGACCTTCATTTCACCGCCGCTTCGCGCAGATCTTGCGTTAGGTTGTCCGTCTTGTAGCTGGCCTTCCATTCAAATTTCAGGTTGGCGCAGCCGGCAAGAGTAGCGAGCACGATGAGGAAGATGAGCTTCTTCATGCCACCTCCAAGTTGTCGAAGCGGGTCAGGTTCCGGCCGGCGATGACCTTCATTAGCAGCGCAGCATATTCCGGGTCGGTGGCGTAGCCTGCCGCCTGCAGCTCGCGGCACCATCCCTCAGCCGTGGTCTGCTGGAAGCACTTGGCGTAGCGTGGCATGCGCTTGAGGAAGGCGGCCCGGTCGAGCAGCGAGGCTGTCCACGTCGGGTAGGCTCGCCACTTCGCGATCACGCGGATATCCTTACCCTGGATGACTTCACGGGTAGGCAGTTCCACTGTCTCGCCTTTCCAGGAGCGGTCAGCCTTCACGCCAAACAGGTTGCGGCCCTGCTTTGCCAGCTTGGACGCGCCCCAGCCGGATTCCAACGCCGCCTGGGCGAGAGTAACCGACGCTGGAATTCCGGTGATGCGGTGACACTCGCGCGCCGGCGGCACGAGCAGGTCGAGGAATTCATGCGGCTTCATCGCGCATCCCGCTCAAGCGCCTGGATGCGGCTTTCGTGGTTCTCGATCACCCGGTCGTGGCGGTTGACCGTCTCGATGTTCTTGATCTGGCGTTCGTACACGAGGTCGAGCTTTTCCTGATTTTTCACCAGTACGGCCAGCTGGTTGTACAGGATGCCAAATGCGAAGGCCCCGGCAACAAGTGCAGTGAATACGCCCCAGGCAGGAACTTCAACAGGGATCAGCAGCTTGTCGCGGAACAAAGGCGGTGGCGTGCCGGGCGGCTGGCCGGATGGAATGCGGGTCATGCTGACCTTTCAGATTGGCGAATAACACTCTTGGATTAGGTTCACGGATAGCGTTTCCAGAAGTCATCAGTGTCTTTCTGTTGCTGTCCCATTTCTCGGAAAACTGAGACGATTTCATAACGTTGAAACCAGCAAGCGCCGTACGCAAAAAGGCCCGCCGAAGCGGGCCGTAGGGATACGCAAGAACAAGATCAGCCGGGGAACGGCCCGGAGTACCCGATGCTCAACATCGGCAGCTCGGCGAGCAACTCGGCATGGGTAGGCGCGGGCCTTTCGCCGGCCTTCACGGCCGCGAGCATCTGCTCGCAGGCATACCAGCAGGCGGAGCGCCATGCGCGAAAGGCCCGGCCCTCGGCCTGGTAGCGCGCCACAGCGGGCTCTTCGGCATAGGTGATGACACTGATCAGGTTGTCGTAGCCGAAAGTCACAGCCCGTCCGTCCAAATGCTGCTGCACTGCGGCCATGTAAGCGGCCACGGTCTGCGCCTCGGTCGGCTCGAGCGGCACAGCCGGCGGCAGCAGCTCCAGCCCGTCGCGCGCAGCGTTGGCGCGGTATTGGACCCACTCGGCGCGCACTTCCTCGCCGACCGGGATGTGGTTCTCCGCATGGTCGGGGTGCAGCAGTTGGAAATACGAGCCAGTCAGGATGCCGGCGTCGTCGAAGGTCACGTAGCCGAACGGCTGCGGCACGGGGGGTTCGTTGTCGCTCATTATCCGATTTTCCTCAAAAGAAGTTCGCCGTAGATCTCTGGATACCCGCTTACTGCAAACGGCGTTCCGAGTTCGGAGGGGCCGCCCGACCCGCCTTGCACGATTTGCTGAATGCCGATGATGCCTCCAGCGGGCAGGGAGATCACGCCTTTCAGCAGCGAGCGTGTTTGCACGTTGGAGCCGGTATACGTGCTCTCGGTGGTGCCGATGTCGTAGGACACCCCTAGAGTGTGATTGTAAAGTCGCGAACGGTGCCCGCCAACGTTACAAGCTGGCAGTGAGCCGTTGAATTCGTAGACCCCTGCCGGCAACGTGACGCGATTCCCGGAAAGGGTAGCGCCGAACTCGTTGACGCGCACGCTGTTGAGTACGGGTTCAAACCAGCCACCATATGCTGGCGCGGCACCTCCGCCAACCCCGGCAGCTTGCTCATTGCGGACGTACAGGATCGGGTGCGATCCGATATCGCCCTTATCCCCGGCGCGCTGGAAATGCAAAAGAACCGCGTCGTCACCAACGAACGGAAGTGTGTGACTGCTGGCAATAAAGCTGACGCTGAGCTTTCCATACGTGGCACTTTGCGGCGCGTACCCAGTCATGCGGTACACGGCCCAGCGCGTCGGATCGCCTACCTTGGTCAATCGGATATGGCCTTTAATCGTGTTAGAGACGTTGTCGTTCATTGACGCTAACAGCGCCGCCACCGAATAGCCCGCAGTGTTCAGGTCGACGCCAATTTCGGTCGAGTTGGTGGCATCGCTGCCGCTGATTGCAAGCCTCCCTTCCGCGCCCAAATTCACCCACGGGCCGAATGTGTACGGAATCGCATACGCCCCGCCCGCTGCGATGGAGTTGAGGTTGCCAACTAGAGCGAGCAGCTCGCCCACAAAGTTGATCAGCCACGTAATGAATGCATCGACGCGCTGTGCGAATGTAGCGCGGTCTCCTCGCTGGGGCGCCGCTGGTGGAGGTGTGAGAAGTGCCATCAAATAAGTCCTTGTACAGAGAGAGAAAGTTCACAACGGCGTGGGCTGACAGCGGTAACTTCCCCGCTGCCCAGGCCATACACGCGGAGGAAGGCATATTCATTCAGCCCGGAAGCGATCCAGACCGCCGGCACATCGAGCAGGCTCCGGAGCAACTCGGTAACCGCGTTCCCTTCGGAGAGGTCTAAGACTGCTGAGGCCATCATGTCCATTGCGGTTTTCCTCCGCTTTATCGACGTCTTCCCGAAGTCGTCCGTCTTGATGTAGCTGTAGGTCTTTGGCTTGGCCTTGGCGCCGTACTGGGTATTGCCCAGCGCGCGGACATCGCCGATCGCGAAGGCGCCGCACTTGACCTGGCCGCCGCCCGCCGACAACGTGAGCGTGAGCTCGGCGCTGTTGTACTGCTCGATGTCGCTGACAAGGAAGTCGGCTAGCGGCTTGAATCGGTCGAAGAAGTACTCGTCGTAGTCACCTGGTTGGGATCCTTCGAGCAGCCCCGAATAGCTATAGACCACATTGCCGCCTGGCGCATCCCTCACCACAATGTCAATCTCACCCGCATCCAGCCCGGCCAGGTACAACCCGGTAAAGCTACCCGGCCGGACTACGATAGTCATAGGCGACGGAGCTACCGTCTGCGTGCTGACCTCGCCATCGAACATTGCCCAACGGTTGGTGGGCCCGTAGTCCAGCCAGTAGGCAGTGCCGCCGGTCTGGTTGAGGACGCTGGTCGGATCCTTGCCTGTACTGGCCATCAGGCACTCGTAGATTCGGTGCGTTGCGGCGCTAACGCAGCGGTCTCCAGGCGCATAGGCATTGCTGTTCGACCACGCCGGATAGTCGTTCTCGGGGACGGTGCTGCTGATAAGGGTCAGGTCATCGACCGGAACCGGGGCAAGCACGCTCAGCGAAGCGGTCATTTCGCGATCTCCACCAGCATTGGTGCATTGCCGCCCGCAGTCGCGTTCTCGAACATGTCTTTGTGCGCTCCTGTGTTATTCGAAATCTTCTCCAGTGCTTCCTGCTGCCGCGCCACGGTCAGGCGCAACGCCTTGATCTCGGCCACGATAGCCGCATCGTTCGACACCGGGGTGGCCAGGCGCTGCATCAGCTGCTGGTGGCTGACGATGCGGCTCGGGCCCGTGAACTCGAGCTCGGGCCCAGTCTCGCCAACCATGCGCACGCCCCCAGCGAAATCACCGCCGTACGCGAACCCAGGGATCTGCTTTGCTTCCGCGCTCTGCTCGAGCGCCTTCTGGATGTCGGCGTAGGACACCCCCTTCCCTACCTGCTCCACGAAGAACTGCAAGCCGGCGGCGTCGGCCTGCCTGCCAAGCGTGGCCTGGTACATGTTCCTCAAGTTCGCTTCCGGCGAGTTGGCGATCGCGCTCAGAATGTCCGACTGCGATACGCCCTGTGCCGCCTTGTCCTGCCAGAACTGCATGCCGGCGGCATCAGGGGTACGCCCAAGGACACTCTGGTACTGTGCATTGACCGCGCTGGCCGCGGCGACGACCGCGTTCCCCTTCGCACTCTGGATCGACAGTCCCAAGGCGGCAATCGCATCTGCTACGGAGAGCACGGATGTATCGATGCCTTTCAGGACATCGATCTGCTGCTGGGAGATGTCGAGGATGGAGTCCAGCCTCTTCGATTCTTCTTCCAGCAGCTTGAGCGACTGTTCCTCGACGCTCAACGTATCTTCAGTCAGGTCTGCTAAGGCCGCGATGTCGTTCTGCGTAGTGAAAAAATCGCGCAGGTAGTCTTCCTGGGTGGCGAACATATTCAACGCATCCTGGGTGAGCACGGACAGGGACCGCTTGAGGCTGTCGGCTTCGGGCAGCACGCCACCCGCTTTCGCGGTCGCCAGCGCGGCCTGGATCTGCGCACGTGCAGCTTCGCGGCTACCCAGTCCCATGTCGGGATTGCCCATGCCGTCGATCGCGCCGCGCAGTGAGGACGCCAGCGCCTGATGCTGAGCAATGGTCGCCTGGACGCTGGCGGTGCGCTCCTGTAGCGCCGCTTTCTCCCGGCCGATCACCCGCTGCAGTGCCGAGAAGGCACCGTCCACGCCGGACAGCAGGGACGTCGCCTGATCCTTCGTGGCCTGGGTCAGGTTGCGTTGCACTTCAACCTGCGCTTCCAGCGCGGCCTTGGACTCCTTGAGTGCATTGATCTGATCGAACAGGGGGCGGTTGCTTTCGTCCAGCGCAGCACGCTGCTTGTCCAACAGCTGCACCGACGTCATGGTGAGCTCGTCCAGCTGCTGCTGGAGATCCTTGCGCTCGTCGTAGATGTACTGCTCGGCATCGGCGATCTGCTTGAGCGCCGGTGCGATCTGGCTGAGGACGGCGAAGGCCTTGGCGCCGGCATCGGTGGCCGGGTCGAGCGCAACCAGGTAGTCGCGGAACATCCTGGTGGCGTCCTCGCCCGACGCCTTCAGTCCGTACTGGCTCAGGATCGGCTGCACACGCGCCTTCAGAGCGGCAGCCTGCTCCTGTTCGGTGAAGAAGTCCCGCAGGAACTGCTCGCTGTTCTGCACGAACTTCTGCAGGCCGCCGGACAGGTCGAGCAGGCGCTGCCGCGCGGCGATGGAATCGATGCCGATCGCACCAAAGGCCATTCCCATAGACTGCATGACGACGTCGACTGATTGGTAGCCCTGCGCGATACGCACCAGGGTTTCCATATAGCCCTCGCCCACCGCCTGGAACTGCTCCAGGCCGCCGACCGCGAACTGGGCCATATCGTCGCCCAGCTTCGAGAAAACTTCCTGCAAGGTTTTCTCGATCTCATCGGCCTTCATACCCTTGAAACTGATCTTGCCGATGTCCACGACGAATGCGTCCAGCTTTTGCGTGAATGCGTCCGTCGGCAGGCCCATGGCGATACCGGCCTCGAGGATCCCGTCGGACAGCGACAGCAAGACTTTCGTAATCTGGCGGTTGCCGTCGGCACCCAGCCCTTCCAGCTGGGTGCTCATCTTGTCGCTGCGGAACCAGCCTCCATCCTTCTTGATGTCGGCGTAGCTCATGGCATTCAGGCCGCCATTGGCAATGGCGCCCAGCGTAGCCTTGTCGACCGTGAAGCCGCTGTCCTCCAGCGTCGTCTTGCCGCCGAAGATCGCGCCCATGATCTTGCCGGTAGCCTTGCTCAGCCAGCCGCCGGTGAGCTTGTCGAGGGCTATGCCCAGCACGCCACCCTGGAGGAAGCTCGCCTTGTCCGAGCTCCAGAATTCCTCAGCGCTACCCTGCCCCAGGCCGGCAATCGGCGCCTTGCCCGTGATGTTGGTGTCGCGCACCACGAGCGCCGAGAACGAGCCGATATTGCTCTTGATCTCGGTGAGCGCATTCAGCATCCCCATGCTGATGGCCAGACCCTGGTAAGTGTTGTCCTCCACACGCTCCAGGGAACGCGCGATGGATTCGGACTTGGCGCCGGAGTCGCCGAACACGCTGCCGGTACCCTGTGACTGCTGGCGCGACTGCGACAGGCTGATGCTCGAACCTCCCACGCCACCGAGCATCTTCGCTCCAACGGCCACGACCGCAGCCATGGTAGCCGCGCCGGCGGCCAGGTTCAGTGGGAAAGGCAGAGACGCGATTGCCTTGACGACGGCGGTGATGCCCCAAGCGCTGGCCTCGGTGCCGGCCAAGGCGGTCGAGGCGGCCGTCGTGGTGGCCTCGCCGGCGAGCTTGCTGGCGTTCAGGGTGGTATGGGCCGCCACCTCCGCTTCCTTGAAGAACATCTTCTTTACCAGCGCTTCACTGGCCATGGCGAGCTCGTACGCACGGAACGCCTTCTCGGCGGCTTCCAGCGTGTGGTAGCCCTTGCTGCCTTCGGAGAAGAAGCCCTTGGCGGCGGCGGTCATATCGCCGTAGACGGTGACGCGACTGCGCAGCTCGTCGCGCGAGATCGCGGCCGAGGCGGCGGCGTAGCCTTTCGAGTCCGTTGCGAAGCGCATGGCCGCATCCTTGCGGGCCTTGTCCACCTCGGCCTGGCGGATAGCGTAGGCATCGAGGTTGCTGACGAGTTGGGTCAGCGAATCGCCGGCTGCGCCGAACGCGCCCTTGAGCGCCTCACCAAAGGTCTGCGCCTTGGTCGGGTCGAGGAACTTGTCCAGGTCTTCGCCGGCCTTCTTTGCGGCCTCGGCGGCATCCACCGATGCAAGCGCCGTCGCGCTGCGCTTTTTCGCGGCGATCAACTTTTCCAGGTGTTCGATTTCCTCCAGCGTCAGGCCGAGCGAGGATCGCTGGGCCAGCTGGTTTTCCAGCCGTGCCAGCTCTTCCTGCTCGATCGCTCCCTTGGTCATGCCAAAGGTGCGGGCCAGGACTTCATTGCGTGCGGCTTCATCCGTTGCATCGGCCAGCACCTTTGCATTCGACTCCAGCCACTCCTGACGGATCTTCTCCCATCCGGCCTGGCCTTCGGCTGCACGCTTTTGCGACGCGATTACTGCGTTGGTGGCTTCCAGCTCCTGTAGCAAGCCGCCGACGAAGGCGCGCTGCTTGGGCCCCAACTTCAGCTTACCGGCCGCGATCTGCTCGTCCAGGCGGATCTGTTCCTGCTGGGCCCCAGTGGCGGCCTTGCCTGTCGTGGCTTCGATCTGGGACTGCTTGATCTTTGCCTTGATGGATTCCGTAAGGGCGCGGTAGGCCTCGGCAGCTTTGCCTGCGGCTTCAGCGTCGTTGTTCTTCCCGGAGCTATAGTCTGCATCAGGCTTGTCCGGCTCGGGCCCCTTAGGAGCTTTCGCCGCACCTTTGCGATCGGAGATCCGTGCCATCACCGCCTGCTCAAACAAGTTGGCGGGCTGGTTCCAGAGACGATCGTATTCCGCATTTGCACTTTCTACAACTTTGTTTCGATCAGCTAACGCCTTCTTGGTGCCTGCGAATGGGTCCGCACTTTCACGAAGTTTTAAAAATGCATTTATGGGATTGCGAAGCTTTGCCACCTCACCTGCGGCAGTCGCCAGATATTCGACATCCGCACCAACTACTTTGAAACTGCTGCTTACTGCAGATACGATTCGAGGAATCAACGTCAGAACGTCAACCACGCGCGCGGCGCCCACCGCCATTGCCTCAGCCCAGCCGGAGTCCTCGCTGGTGGCCAGCTTGCTTTGGGCCTTCATCACATCCGATATGCCGCTCGCAAGATCGGTCATTGCCGGAACCCCGGCAATGACGATCTCGTCAAAAGCATCGCTCAGGCGACCGCGCAGCAGGCCCATCTGGTCCTGCAGACCCGCGGCCTCCGATGCTGCCTTGGTCGAAATCGTCGAGAACTCATCGACCGAATCAGCCACATCGTTCAGATAAGGCAGCAAGTCAATGCCAGATTTTTTGAATAGGTCGTTGGCGAGGGCGGCTTTGCCAGCCCCGTCCTTGTAACCCTGCAGGCGCTTTGCAATGTCGACCATCAGGTCGGCAGGGTCACGCAATTTACCAGCGCTGTCGCGAGCCGAGATGCCCAGGAATGCGAGTGCTTTACCGGTCTTGCTGGATTCATCATCGGTGTTGGCCAAGCCCTTATTCAGGTTCGACAGCGCACTGCCGACCGTCCCGAAATCGACACCGAAAGCGGCAGCGACCTTCTGCAGTTTTGACAGGCTCTCGACGCTCGAACCGGTCTTCTGAGCCATGTCGTCCAAGTCGCCAAACTTATCGAGCGCGTCACCGATCTTGCCGGTCAGCATCGCCAAGGAAACTCCCGCGATGGTGTAGGACGCGATGTTGCCGAACGTCGACTGGACACTACCGATGCGATCGTTCAGGGCGCCGAGCTGGCCCGACACGCCCGCCAAGGACTGTGCGTTCATGCGCCGCAGCGCATCAGCGACGCTATCGAGATTGCGCCGGCTGTCGTTCGCACCGTCGACGCCTACGGTGATAGTTGCACGTGTTCCCGCCATCGCCCAGTCCTAGCCTTTCCGTTTTTCCGCCCACTCTTCCAGGCACGCTTGCTCCATCAACTGCACCATCGCGAACAGCTCGGCACGCTTCTTGCGGCCGATATCGCGCATGCGCATGCAGGTCTCGACACCGGGGTAATTCAGGCCGACCGCGCCGGCCATCCCCACATTCCACTGGGTCTGCAGGCCAAGCCACAGGGAGAACGCTTCTTCGTTCTCGGGCCATAGCCAGTACTCGTCCTGCTCCAGCACCCGGGAGTCTTCGGCATACAGGCCGAAAGCGGCGAGCGCCTCATTGACGTGCCGCTCGGCCTTGCCTGCCTCGTCACCGAAGCGGAGGTCGCCGCGCGCCATGAGGCGCACGGCCTTGATCAGTTTTTTGCCGTGGCCGCAATCTGCTTCATGTAGCTCGTGAAGCACAGGAAGGGCATGCCAGCGTTGCTCAGCATGCCGTCCAGGCCTTCGGTGCTGAAGATGACGGCCGCGCCGCCCTCGTCTTTGACGCTCTCCCAGCCCTCGGCCACGCGTCGCACGAAGTCCTTGACCGACCCGCTCTTGTCCGACTGCTCAGCTTCGACCTCTTCCTGCGTCAGGCGCTTGCAGTGGAGAGTGAAGTCGAACTCGACCGGCTTGCCATCCTCGCCCGGCAGGGTGCCCTTGACGCGGACCGGGAGCTTGTTCAGTTTTTTCAGTACGAATGCCATGTGGCGGTTCCTTGCAAATTAAATTGGTGGATGGTTATTGGGTGACGATGCGCCATTCGTCGTTGCCGCTGACCGGGACCAGGCGCACGTCGAAGCCGATCAGGCGCTTGCCGTTGAGCTCGGACTTGCGCGGATTGGTCAGCTGTGCCGCCGGCGCGAACACGATGACCTTGTTGCCGGCGACGGTGCCGATGGTCAGTGCCAGGCTCTTGGTGACGTTTGCCTTGACGTCCGCCATCAGCGCGACTTCCTGCGCGGCGGTGAGCTCCAGTTCGAGCGTTGCCGTCGACTCGCGGTCGGTGATGTCGACCGTCTCGGTGCCCAGCATCGGCGTAAAGTTGACGGTGTTGCCGAAGTTGAGTTCCAGGCCGGTGCTGTTGTGGACCGTGCCACCGGTCAAGGCGCCGGCCGCATAGGTCGCGCCGAGCGTGATGTCGATGACGTTCGCCTTGGTCATCGCCACAGGCTTCTTCCACGGCGTGAAGGTCGGCACCGCGTTCGGTACCGCAGCGACGCCACCGTCCAGGCCAGTCCACTCGAAGCGCAGGACGGGACGGTCGCCGACCTTGGCCGACAACGTGCAGTTGCCCATCGACGCCAGCACCTTGTGCAGGACGCCATCGTCGTAGTAGTACTGGGTCAGCGACTTCAGGCCAGTCGAGACAGGCTGATATTCCACGCGCGCAGGCGTGGAAAGCACGCCTTCCGCCGCGGCGCAGCCCTGCAGCAACTGGCCCCAGGCCGGCGCGGTGCCAGCGGTGCCGGACCCTGCCAGCTCGACGGTGTACGAAATCTTGACGCTGGCCGGGCCGACCAGCTGCTCGCTGCCGCCGAAGTAGCCGCGGACCAGGTTGCGGCCGATGGCCTGCGCTTCGAGAGGAGTGATGCTCACGTCCGAAACGAGTACTGCGTTGTCAGGACCAGTCGGCAGGGCATCTTCGCCCACGGTCGTTTCCACCTTCGCGGTGACGATGGTGTTTTTGATACTGCGTGCCATGATTTACTCCTGATGGGGGGCCGGGGCGGCGGCCGGTTCGTTGGCTGCGTTGGCCGAGGCGGCCTCAACAGGGGCTTCGGCAGGGGTTGGGTCGTTCGAGATCCATACCCACTGCGCTTCGTCGAAGGTCCACGATCCGCCGCCAGGCATCGGTGGGATCACGCGGTCGTTCTGGTTTTGTTCGGTTTGCATGTCAGCTGATAAGTGCGTTTTCGGTTCGGTGCTGGGCGACGTAGGTCAGACGCACCCATCCTGTTTTCTTGCCTTCGGCCGTGTTCTCCGCTTCGATGCCGGCAATGACCAAGTCATCAAGCATGCCGCCCAGCGTAGGGTCGGCAGCCAGGCGCTCGTAGACGCGTTCGAACAGCGGGTCGACCACCACGTCACCGGTGACCCCTACTACGCTGCTACGTGCGTAGCAGTCGACGGTGACACGGGTCGACCAGTCGATAGGCGCCAAGGCGATCGAGCCGTGCTGCGGGAGCGCCTGCTCCCATTGCACGCTGATCGACTCGTCCTCCTGGTCTGGGACCACGTTTGCCCGGGCGCGATGAATCGACTTGCAGACCGCAGGGCTGGCCGCCAGCATTGTGATGACGGCGCTGACCACCTCCGAGAATGCGGTGCTCATTGCACGCACTCCACCGTGAGGGTCGTCAGTCCGGTGCCGTCAGGCGACGACGCAATGATTGCGTACGGCACGCCTGCGATCTGGAGCAGCTGGTCGACAGGTTCCTCCATCACCGCGCTCGATGCGACGGTGAGGGTGGGACTGGTGTCGGCGGCACCGCCGCCAAGGTTCGCCACGCTCGAAGGCCGCCGGAAGATGCCCGGCACCGTATCGCCCGCGATCACCACCTGGACGTTCGCCAAGTGGTTCAGTACGCTCGCATTCGCTACGGCTTCAAGGTTGGCGAAGAGCATGGCGGCCAAGCCTTAGCGGACGACGCCGTCGAGCAGCACCGATGCGGTGGTATCGCTGCCGCTCTTGGCCACCGCCAGCGCGCCGACCAGGGTGTTGTTGGTCGCGGTCGTGGTCAGGCGGCGAGCGGTATTGTCCCAGTACATCTTGACGCCGGCCGCGCCGGTATCAGGCGTATTGGCCGTCAGCGCGTACACGCCGGTACGATCGATCTCGACCTGGTTACCCTGCGTGGCATCGCCGGCAGCGACGCCGAACAGCGCACCGGCCAGGACGCCTTGGCCGCTGGTAACGGCATACGGTGCGAGGACGCTGAGGACGTCGCCCTTCTGGATCTTGTTTTTCATGCGAGTTGCTTTCTATCGTTCGTTGGACGGTTGACCTGCAGGCATTGGCTTAAGCGCCGTTGCCCTTGTACAGGCCGCGGTGGTCGACTGCCTTGGCTGCGAAGTCCAGGCGGCACTTCCAGGTAACGCCGTCCACTTCGAAGCCGGTTTGGCTTTCGATGACCGGGCCTTCGGCGCCGTCCAGGTAGCAGTACTCGACGGTGTCGATCTGGCTGTTGTTACTGGCCAGATACCACGCCTTGTCGCTGATGCCGTCGAGGATCGGCTCGACGATCGGCTCGACCGCGGTGCGGCCGCCGGTGCGGAACTCGTTCACGTCGCCCTGCTTGGCCGGCACATAGTTCGAGCTGGTCAGCTGGTAGGCGTCCTGCTCCAGCGATGCCGGTACGATCAGGAAGTTCGGCGCCAAGTTCAGCTCTTCGCCCTGCAGCCCCTTCTGCAAACGCATCGCGGTACGACCGGCCTTGAGCGAGGTCAGCTGCAGTGCCGAGCCAGCACCCGCGCCCAGGTTCTTGTGGTCGTCGTGGAACAGCGCGACACCGTCCGCCATGTTCGGGTTGCCGGTCAACTGGCTGTAAACCAGTCGATTTTCTAGACGGCTGGAGCTCGCACCGAAGGCAGTCACCAAGCGCTCGAAGGCGCGCAGGTCGTCGTTGATGATGGCCTGGCGGGTCAGCGATACCATTCGGCCGTAAGTCACGAGGGCGTACGACACACCGCCGTCCTTCATTTCGCCGTACTTGAATTCGCCGTGCTCGTTGGTCTGCAGCAGATTCGGCGCGGCGCCCAGCTGGACGACGCTGATGCTCTTGAAGTCCGGCGCGTTCGGCGCGCGGCGCGCCCACTGGGTGTAGGTACCGGCGTTTTCCTGGTAGGCATCGCGCATGCGTTTGTTCGCCACGTTGGCGAACAGCGAACCGAAGTCGCTGGTGCCGTGTGCGCCCGAACGGAAGTGCAGGATCTCCGTGGCCAGGCGCATACGATCCATGCCGCGTGTTTGGACACCACGCGACTCCAGGTACTCACGACCGATCTCTAGGATGCTGAGGCCGCGGTATTGACGACCGTTGTCGGTCAGCTGGGCGCCCGCATGGATGCGATGCATCATCGCTTCTTCGATTCCGGCCATGCGGGTCTGCCGCTCGTCGCTGACAGTCAGAATGTGCACATTATGGTGGCCGCCACGTGCAGCGTCGCCACGAGCCAGCTCTTCCAGCACGGCAGCGCGCGCCTGGTCGACCGAATTGCCGCTGCGGATCAGGCCAGCGGCCAGGTTGGTAACGCCGTGGCGGACACACAGGTCGGTGATGTCGGCCGAGCGGGCAGCGGCTTCTTGGGCGGCGCGGGCGGCGTCATCAGCAGTAGGCGCAGGCGCGACAGCTGCGGCGGCTGGTGCCGGCGCCGCAGGGGCGGCCGAGCGGGTAGGTTCGACAGGCGCAGGGTTCTGGGCGCCCGACTGGGTAGCAGTGGTCATATTTTCTTCCTGGTTGGAGGGAACGGGATGGGCGGGCGCCCGGGTGATGAACTCGCATGGGTGGCCGTTCTGTGGTGCGCTGCGCGTGCTCGCGCCAGCGTCGAACGGAACGGTCACGAAACTGATTTCGTATGGCTCCCACGCGACGGCCCGATAGAGAGGCACGTTGATGCCGTCGGTGCGGTCAATGGCGCGGATGATTTCGTACTTGCCGACGCGGTAGGTAAAGCTAATCGAGCGGATGATGCCGGCCTTAATGTCGGCTACGACACCTGCGAGCTCCGGCCTGGTCGACAGGCGCAGGGTGGCGCGGCCCTCGCCCTTTTCAATACTGCCGCGCAGCGCAATGCCAATGATCGACCGGATGCCACCGTGGATCTCGTGGTTGTCGAGAACCTGTACAACGCCAGCTTCGAAACGCGCCATGTTGACCGCCTCAGGCGTGACAACCAGCTCTTCATCGTAAGGGGTGTCGTTGTACCAGTCGTACCGGCGGCCCATCGCGCCAGTGGTCCAAACCACGTCAATGGTATTCTCGGCGTCATTGAAGGTGGACGGCACCAGCTCCGCCGCGCGCGAGAGCGGCGGCATGTCGCGAGGATCGGTCGCGCTCCGGTGTTGGGTAGTCGCAGTAGTAGGCGTCGTCATGCGGCCCATTCTGCAGATTGCCTTGTCTCAATTCTCGGAAAACTGAGACAGTTTTTGCAAAGCTACTTTTCTGCGTCGGCGACGCGGTAACGCCCGGCGTAAAAGACCAAGCTCTTTGCCGGATAGGTAGGTACCGGATGTTGCTCCGCGCCGCTGCCGGCCTGCGCCCCCACGTCCGCAGCCAGGCCGCGGGGTGACGCGCGCGCAGCAGTGTTCGCCGTTGTCACCAGTTCATTAGGCGCTCGCGGCAGTTTGGTCGCATCGAACATCAGTTCTGCACCTTGTTAAAGTAAATGGTCCGGTCGAACTGCTCACCATTAGCGCAGGCCACACGGAAGATGCAGTAGCTTTCTTCTTCATCCGCACCCATACCCTCAAGCTTCACAGCGAGGAGCCCGCCGCGATTCCCCTGCGGCTCCTCCTCTTCCAACAGCGTTACGCCAGAGACGATGGGCGCGAACGAGACAGCGGTAGTCGCGCTGTCCACCAGCTGGTTCGTCACGTCGGCGACGTACCACAGCTTGTCGTTCGGATCCTTGTCGATGTACCACTGGCCATTCAACTCATACGGCTCGATCTTGCCCATTAAAACCTCACTATTCTGGTTCCGCCGTCATATTCGACGACACGTATTCCACCGTTGAAGACGACTGCACGCTTACCACCACCGAATAAAACAGTGCGCGCGGCAGGCACCTTGGTGGCATCAATAGGAGCACCGGTAACACTGTCCCGGAATTCGATCGGATGAGCGACCAGTGCAAAGCTCACGCTCCCCACTTTTAGTCGCCGGGCCACGCACATGCCTATGTTTCCACCTGCGAGAGACAACACCGCCGACGTTATCGCAATGTCATAGTTGCCACCTGCGGTTGCCGGCCTATGCTCGAACTGGATCAGCCCGCCCATCACCGCCATCTCGATTGGAGTGGCGGCAAGACGACGCGACATGCGAAGCACGACCTTACCAAGCGGCATCACCAGGTTTGCGGCACCGGTCGCGACACGGCGCGCCGCCTTTATGGAGACTTGGGCGGTTGCCATGTTCAACGCCGCCGGCTGAACTGCTACCTTGTGCGAAGCGGCCAGGAGCACACTGCCGCCGGCTACACTCAGCGGTGCTGGTTGTACACCGAGCGCCCGAAGTGCTCCCAGGGAGACAGGGCCAGCGCCGATTGCCAGCGCAGCCGACGTCAGTGCGAAACGCCGCGACACACGCATCGTCACCTCGCCGCCGCCCAATAGGAGGGGTGCCGATGTGACCGCAACACTGCTGGGCAGGTTGCCCGCTTGCTGCATTGCGGCCGGCCGAAGGCCAATCGGGCTCAGGCCGATAGCAGACAGACCGATTGCCATTTAGGCCTCAGGCCAGAAAGCTTCTAGGTCGTAGGGCGACGAGCCATCCCATACCGCAATCGCATCGTCATGATTCCACTTCGCCTGATACAGAGCGGTGACGCGATCAGATGCTGCAACACATAGCGCGCTGATCTGTTGGGCCGTCATCATGTGCGTACGGTTTTCCTGATCGCGGAAAGGGAAGGCTGCATCCGTGACGCCAGCCTGGATCGCCATGAGCGCGCGCGTCGCGAGTCCATTAAGGTTGGACAGGTCCTGAGCTTGCCTAACCTGGATGTGTCCTTGGGTACCATCTGGGAAGGCGTAAGGCACCCCTGCATCCTGGCGAGCCACACGATCAATGGCCACCGCCGCGAGCAACTCTGCGCGCAGGGCCGCCACTGGGTCGTAAGCGTCAATAACTGCCTGCACCGCCGCGTCGTCGCTCGACAGCCAGGTACCATCCTGCTGGTGCAGCCAATGGCCAGCCGCTGCGACTGCCGCATGCAGGCCCGCGCCCTTTTCGGTGTATTCGATGCTCATATCACTTCCAGACGAGGATGGGGGCCGCCGCATTCACGAAACTCGATGGCGATCCGCTTGAGCCAGTCATCGCACTAGTTCCAACCGTGAACGCGCCATAAGTGCGGGTGCGGGTGACGAAGCGAGATGCGCGCACGCCCAGCATGCCCAATGGCCCAGGAGTCACCGTTTCGCTGCCCATAATCCCAGGCGCTCCATCGGAGACAATGCACATCCAATACCAGCCAGGCGAGAGTAGGCGGCCCGACACGGCAGCGGTGACAATCCCGGTAGCATTCACAGACAGGTTGTTCGCCGCGATCAGAACTGCTCCGGGCACACCATTGACTGGGTCCATCGAGGCTAGGCATGCAGATAGCAGCTTGCCCGCCGCAAGCGTTGTTACGTTCACACCGAGCGAGGTCAGTGCAAAGCCCGCTTCGATCCTTACCGGCGTCATGTAGAGCGTGTTTGCGCCAATAGCGGTAGATGCGAAGTCGAACGTGTTAGCGAGGTTAGCCCCCACGCAGAAGCCATTCGGGCCGATACCATATGCCGCTTCGAAGTTGGCGCGCGCCGGGTAGGCGGTAGCTCCGCCCTCAGCAATCGCAGTCAGGTAAACGCGCACATTGGACGCGCCGAAAGTCAAGGCCGATGGGGCAGACTGGTTGAAGGTCGTTCCATTCCAGGTCTCGACCGGGCGCGAGCGTGTGAGCACGTTGGCCGCCACGGTGCCGAAGCCGCTTTCAGCCTTGCTCACCGTGGCGTGCGTAGCGTCCGTGTACTCAACGATCGAATACTCGACCGTCTGGCCGTCGATAAATGCCGCTGCGGGCAACGCCAGGCCATCGGCTGCGGCAAGCGCGAGCGCCCCGGCACCGCCGGTCGACGTGCCTCCACCAACATAGTTGTTCCGCATGGGGCAGCCTATTAGCTCAGCGTCAGGACGCCAGCCGCGCCGTCGAAGTCAATCGTCAGCGATTCGCCGTCGAGCAGGGTGATGCTGTCGCCGCGGTCGACGTAGCCGACGAGGGGCTTACCGGTAGCCGAGTCGTTGTACACGACTACGTAACGGAACGGGCCGACCGAACCGCCAGCCGCAGTGATCACCTCATCGGCGATGGCGACCTTGGCCGTCCCGGCGCTTTCGGACAGGACGACGGAATCGAGGGCATAGCCGCCGGCGACATAGCCGCCCGACGCCGCGATCTGGGTAACGTCGGCCAAGACCGTGTTGGCGGCGAGCGGCGCGGCGTTGGTCAGTGCGACCTTGAAGGTATGCGACCCGAAGTTGTGCACGCCGCGCAGCACCTGCTCGGCGAAATCTTGGATTTTTTGAAGTTGTGGCATGTCGATCTCGTTGGTTGGCTCGGATGAATAGCCCGATGATTATCAGGCTGCAGTCGCTTTATCAGCCCCGCCTTGCGGGGTCGGGAGATTCCCGCGTTGCATAAACAGCATGGTGTCAAGGATGCCCAGCTCCGTCAGCTTGTCGAAATCGGATTTCCACTCGGCGAAGACAACCTCTGGGTCGTAGCCACGCTGTCGGAGCTTCTCGCTGATGGTGGAAAGACCTGCGCCAATCTCGGCCTGGTCAGCCTTCACGTCCTGCTCCGGATTGACGTAGTCCCACTTCGGCGGGCTGAAGTCGACCGACTTGTCGCGTCCTTTGATCATTCCTGCCAAGAAGGCATGCTCGACGAATGCATCGTGAATCGGCACGAGCAACTTCGGGATCACCACCAGCCACTGCAGCGCCTGCACCATGCGTCGGAAATCCAGCAAGCGGACACGCGCACTGCTGAAGTTCACGCCGCTCATGTCGCCGGTCAGCATCTCGTAGGGAACGCCGATACCGGCAGCAATCAGGTGCAGCTGGTACTTGACGTAGTCGACGTAGCCTGGGGCCGCCTTCGGCTCGACCACAGTGAAGTTCATCCCGGCAGGCATGCCCACGACAGTGCCACCGCCCAGGTCACCTAGGTCGCGCGCTCCCTGTCTCTGATCGCCTGCGCCACCAAGCGAAGCCGGATTCTCCATTTGAGTCATATCCCCACTGGCCAGCACCGAAAGGCGCGTCTCCAGGTTCTTGCGGGCTAACTCGGCATCTTCGTACAACTGCAGATCGCGCACCCGGCTGATAACCGGTGCCAGACGGGAGAAGCCGCGGCCTTGTCCTGGCCTCTTGGGATTGAATAGGTGGATGATGTCCTTCGCCGGTACGCGCTGGCTCTGCGCCCGGCCGCGCGTTACCGCAACTTCACCAGGATGCTGGTCCCACAGGTAGTAGGCCGCCACGGCGCCGAGCATGTCGTACTCGATGCCATTGATGATGGTGTTGCCTTTGAGCGTGCCGTTTCGTGCGCTATCGAGCCAGTCGATCTCCAGCAGTTGGAGCTGCAGCGGAACAGGCAGGCCATCGGTCGGACGGCGCGTGCGTTTGCGCACAAGCACCTCACCGTCCTGCTCCATCGCAAAGTAGGCCGCCTTCACCAGGCCGTAGTAGTCGAATCGGCCGTCGGCATCGCACACCTTGGCCCACTCTTTGAACAGCTCGTTGATCACTTCTTTCTCGCGACCAGTGGCGCGAGGGATGATGCCGGTACCGATAGTGGCCGTAGCCAGACCTTCCATGCCGGCCTCAATGTAGGGGACGTTCTGCACGAGCGCGCGCGCTTTAACTCTCACCGCCTGGGCATCGGCCCGGTGGTCTGCATTGGCACTTGCACCCGCGCGGCGCGGGCGCCAGGTATCGCGCTGGCTGGCCGCTTCGTAAGCGCGGGCCAGCTGTTGACGGGCAAAGTGCCGGGCAATACCGGCATGCGGATTGACCCAGCCGACGATACGGTCGAGCAGGTTCGGCATCAGTCGCCCCTCGACGTAGTGAAATTGAATTTGAAGGTAGCAGGGCCGCGGTTTCGCGAGCTCCCGTTGACCACCGTCGCAACGTGGGTACGCGCGGCGATGAGCGCTGCGGTGGACTGATAAGTAACTTTGCGCCCGTCGAACTCCACTGACAACGTGCCAGAGGCAATAGCGGAATCGAGCGCGTCGAGGTCAGATTGAGAGAGGGCCATGCCGCTAAGGGTAGCGACATGCCTGTCTCATTTCTCGGAAAAATGAGACTCAGTTGGAATAAACTTAGTCCGACTCTTTAGAGCCAGATAGGTTAAAAATATCCAGAGTTCACTTCAGTTGAAGTCCCGCACCATTGATAGATATAAGACACCACACAGCCCGGAATGAATACCACGGTGTGCTTTTCATTTCATTAATTTATGCTCTAGTTTGACCCAAATCAAATAAAACCAAAAAGTCTGTCCAAGGTCATTACGAAAGCGCATCATAAGGTCGGTCACATGACCTTTGAACCTGACAGGAGGCTATCGTGAAAATGCAGTTCAATGAACAATTAGCGTCAGCGCTTCATGAAATAGCTACAAAGATCCAGGCCGACCGCAACTTATGCACACAGTTCACGCGCAGTCCCACTGAAGCAGTAATTGCTCATCTAAACGAAAAAGGGGTTCCGATCCCGGAGCAGTTCCATGCGCATGCAGTTCATCGTGGGAATCCCCTACCCGAAGAACCAATGCTTGCAACTGTCGACCGCTACATCTATATTTTCCGAAAGAATGGGCTTTTCGAGTTCAAGCAGGTTCCAGGGTCTGTGGACGGAGACGATTCAATCTTGAACAATCCAGCTCGCGGAGCATGCTGTTGTTGCAACTGCTGTGCCGTTGAGATTTGAAACTGTTTCGCCTCGACGCCAGCTTGCAGTTGGCGTCTCCCCGCGCCATATCTTGTTCATCCGTGAATGATTGGCCCCGCATATAAATCTGCGTTCGTCTTTCGAGTGGGTCAAGAACAGAGACTCGAAGTGTCACAGATCAAAGTACTATTTCCTGCTGCCTTCCTGCTTGATGATCCGGTACACAGTAGCGCGCCCGATCCCTAGCCGGCGCGCCACCTCGGCGGCGTTCCGACCATTGAACACGCGGAGCACCTCCGCCGTAATCCGGGCGCGCTCAGCGGTCGACCGGCGTGGAATATAGATCTCGATCCCGCTAAACTCCCGCCGAACTTCTTCTTTCAGGAACGCAGTGCGGTGCGCCAAATCGGGAAATTCTGTTTCGATGAACGCGAAGATGGCATCGACTAAGTCAGGATCGTCAAGCACCTCGCAGCTCACCACTGCCTCCCGACGGGCCGGCGCGGCATATTTGGAGTTGATGTGGATTTCGTCGTTGGTGGCCATGGTGCGGTTCTCGATTGTTCTACTGGTGGTGGCACTGCGGGTGAGGCAGCGGTCGCCGCCGGGCTTTCTTCGGTTTGCCCGGACGGCTGCTCGAACAGGTCAGGGGTGTCCGGGTCAACGAAGTCGCGCACAACCTTCCACTGCGCCGGCGTCTTCTTGTGCAGGCCAAGGTAGTGCGCGCATGCGACACCATAGACCATAAGGTCGCCCGCTTCGTTGCGGTCGGCCTTCTTCTTTTCCCAGACCCGAACCTTGCGCCCCCGCTTGAACACGGCCACGCAGTATTCAGCGGTAAGCTGCTCGTAATACTCGGCCGGCAGGTTGGACGGGAAGTGGATGGCGCCCGGACCGCTGGCGAGGTGGTAGCGTACGGCCAGGTAGTCCTTTGCCGTGTCGGTACCGATCAGCCACAGCTTGGCGCCGTGCGGCATGACCTTGCCCTGCCAGTTCACGTCGACCAGCGTCGGCTTTGCGCTCAAGATCGGCTTGTTCAGCGTCGACGCACCTTTAATTGCGTAGATATTGCGGTGCTGCCGGGTCCGGGTGAAGTTGTAGACATCGTGCGTATTCGCGCCGCCCGAGTCGATGAAGGCCGCACCGATCGGCAGCATGCGCCCCCCAGCGTGCTGATACCGCTCGAGCAGGGCCTGGTCGAGCTTTTCCTGCGTCGCCTGATCGGATGGCGAGCCGGAGATCACCTGGTAGTCGACGACCCATGCTTCCATTCCTTCGCCCCACGCCAGCACCTTGAGCTCGAAACGGTCGGGCTGGGTGTCGACTGTGGCGGTGAGGATCAGGCCGCCGCGCGGTACCGTACCCATCTTGTAATCTTCGGCACGCGCCTGCAGCTCGGCCGCCTTGGTCTGCTCCTTCTTCCGTTCCCAGCAGCGCGCCAGGCGCGTGTTGTAGAACGTGATCATCAACTCGTCGGCGCCCTCCTCCAGCTTGGCGCGGGCCGCGCGGTATTCACGCAAGAGCGCGATCCAGGGGAGCCAGCCATAGGGCGCGAACATCGCATTAATCGTGAAGCTAACCGTCTCGCCATCACCTGGCACGCCGTCCGACCAGAGGCCGCGCGCGAACATCCGGTTCTTGTCGGTCTCGTACATCATGGCGCCACACTCGACGCAGGGGTAGACGGCGCGGCCCTCATCGTCCTGTTGCAGGCGTTCGAACATCAGAGGCTGGGCATGACTACAATGCACGCATTCGGCCAGCGCCTCCTGCTGGGTCCCCTGCTGGAACAGGTTCTCGATGATCGACTGCCCGGTAATGGTCGGCGAGCTGGGGAAGTAGCTCTTGCGGTTACGCTCGAACGTTGTCTGGCGCGCCTTCGCCAGCTGCACCGGATCACCCTCGCCGTTGACGTTCGCTTCGGCCCGGTCCACTTCGTCGAACAGCACCCGGCGCGCCGGGATCTCCGACAGGTTGGCGGCGGCACCGGCCGTGACGATATGGAGGGAACCGCCGATGTATTCCTTCGTGTCGAGGGTGTTGACGGAATCGCGCGAGCGCGGCGCGGCAACCCGCTCGCGCACTTCAGGGACCGCGGCGATGGTCTTGCTTACTCGCGCGCTGGTACGCTTGGCCAGCTTGCCAGTAGGGAGGATCCATAGGAAGTTTGCCGGCGACTGGTGCACGCTCGCACAGAACCAGTTCAGGCCCACCTGGGTCTTGAGCATCTGCGACGCCCCCATGAGGGCCACAGTCTTGCACCAGTGCGAATCGGACAGCGCTTCCATCACCGCACGCGCGTGAGGCGTACGGCTGGTTCGGTACTTGCCCGACTCATTCGCCCCCGATTCCTTCGGGATGATCATGTACTGGTCGGCCCAGGCGTCGACCGTCATGTTCGGATCGGGCGCGAGCCCACGCGCCAACGCTGGCTGGACGACGGTGGCAGCTTGTGCGAAGCGGATCATTCGACCGCACCTTCCACATGGACGGCCAGCTTCTCGTTGAAGCCGTGCGCCAGGCTTTCGAGCAGCAGGCGGTGTTCGCGCTCGATCACCGCCTCGCATTCGTCAGCGGTGGTCAGGGCCGCGACATCCGCAGCGATGCGGCGTGCGCAGTTCGTTAAACCATCCCGCAGTGCGCGCGCCGCTTCGAACACGGCGGCGTCCACGTCGCTCTTCACCAGGAACTGGCCGGCCTGCTCAGCGAGCTTGAGCTCGGCAAGGGTCGCCTCCGCCGCCTCCCGCCGCGCGCGGCTCGAATCGTATCCCGGCACCTTCGCTGGCGACTCCGGACCTCCCGCCCCTCCCGCACCCGCCGTTGCTCCGGGCTGCGCCCCACTTGCCAGATGGTCAGGGCGGTTGCTGTTCGCCCGCTGGCGGGTGTTGCGCTGGTACAGGTGAGTCGCGTACTCGGGGTCGACCTTCCCGTCCGTCACCGGAATCTCGCAGCGCTTGACTGCGTCATACGCGGACTGGCGCGAGATTCCCACGGTCTTGGCCCACTCAGCGATGGTTGTCAGGTTCGGCATGTGTTTCGGTACGTTGTCAGGATGTTTGTCAGGAAATGTTTTCGGGTTCCGCTAGTGCGATGACGGGGCCTGAATTACCCTTGCCTGCTATAGGCTGGGAAGAACCTAGACCCGGGGGGAGTGGTCAGCCCCTCGCCTTTTCTCGCTCCATCTTTTCGTCGATCGCTTCGCGCAGCCAGTCGACGCTGGAGTGATGCAGGTACTGCGAGTTGATCCCAGTGCCCTTGCCGGCCAGGCGCTTGATCTGGTTCACGAGATATTCGGTCTCGCCCTGGATGCACATCCGGTCCAGCATCGGCCGCACTTGCACAAGCTCGTGCTTCGGTGTGGTCGCCCACGAGTGCAGCTTCTCGACCACGAAGCGGATGACACCGTAGATCGAACCGATGATCATCACCTTGTAGGCCCAGAAGCCGATCAACACCCAGAGCGCGGTTTGGGGCAGCTTGGCAACCATCTCCACGATCATTTGAAGTTCTTCCATTTACCTCTCCCCTTTGCGCCGCCCTCATCGCCGGGCGGCATGGCGTTTACAAACGTGCGGTGCGCAGCGCCTTCTGCAGCTCGGCGTCGAAGTGGACCGGGAAGCGGGCATCGATCGTGGCCTGGGCAACCTCGTGGAACTTCAAGCGCGCTTGGTACTCGACCTTCGACACGAAGATGAAGACCGGACGGATGGCGGTGCCGTGGCCGAAGCGACGCTTCAGGTACACGCCAGGCAGCAGGCCGCGGTTACCGTTCGGCAGGGCGAAGTAGGTCACGCCCTGGCGCGCGATGGTGCGGTTCGAACGCTGGCTGCCCGTGGCGCGCGACTCGTGGCCGGCGCTGCGCTGCACCTTCAGCTGGGACACGATCTGGGTGATCTGGCCACGGCGGATGTTCCCGTTGCCGTCCAGCTGGGCGCCCGCCGCTGGCACCAGGTACCAGCCGTCCGGCATCAGGCCGTTGGACTGGAGCAGGCGCTCAGCGCCCTTGTGCCGCCGCTGGCCACCGAAGATCTGTGGACCGAGGAAGCGATCAGCCGGCACACCCTTGCCAAACGGGTTGTCCTTGACCCAGACGCGCGCCTCGAGACTGGTCTTCGTTGCCCGCTTGAGGAACATGCCGTTCAAGGCATACGCGGTCGGACGGTCGAATGCCGTGCGCATCTCACCCTTGATCGCGGCCTGGACATCCTGTGCGGTCCTGGTCAGCGACACGGCAGCGACAAACGGACCCTGCCTGCCCAGCTCACTGATCCTGTCGGCCATGGCCGGGAAGTTCGACTTGATGCTCATCCTCATTGCGCGCCCTCTTTCGTTCGATTACAGGGTTTATCAGGCTCAGCCTGATACTCCGTTACGCGGAAACCCGCATGGATACTGGCTCTTAACAGGGTTAACAGGGTTAACGTGGTAGTTCTTACACACACGAGGATTTGAAAAGGCTTGTGGAATCGGACTCTGATTCATTACGTGTGCGCGCTCGACCCCTGTTAACCCTGTTAACCCTGTAGAACCCGCATGGATGCTGGATTTCAGCGTTACAGCCTTGGTGCATTGGGTGTTAGACCCTGTTAAGCAGCGGGCCGAATTCATGCCGTACCCTCGATTTCGTCGAGCTTGCGGAAGCGCTCGCACTGCTGGCTGAGCGTCTTCGGCTCTTCGCCCTCGGGTTGAAGCACATGGAAGACCGTCAGCAGCCGCTTGGCGGCACCGCCGATCGTCACCCACTGCCGATCTTTCTTGACGCGCTGGGCAATCAGCTCAGCGAACCTGGTGAGCGTCAGGGCCCGGAAGCCATACTTCCTGCAGTAGCGTGAGTAGGCCGCGTACAGATCCTCCGAAAGGCAGGAGCAGTACGGCACGTTGAGCTCGCCGGCAGCCCAGGCCAGGTAGAACGCTTCCCAATCCGGGCGCCCGAAGTTGATCATCCGTTCCTTCGATGCCGTCATCACTGGCTTGGTGTGCGGTGTGAAGTCACCGAGCGGGTACTCGAGCAGAAAGGCGTAGAAGGCTGCGCTCAGCCCGTTGTCCAGGCCAAGCCTGATCGCATCCAGCAAAGAAGGGTCAAGGGAAGTGCGCGCCTCGACCACCTGGAAGCGGCGGTCCTCGGGCTCGATCGGCACCGCCTGGAACTCGTTCGACAGCATCACCACGTTCATGTGGTTCGCTTCGGTTCGGTCGTCCTTGAACTTCTGGCTGATCGGCATATCCCGGCCGGTGATCATGTGCTTGATCAGGCCGAAGTGGCTGTACTTGTCCTGCCGGGACAGGATCTCTTCGAACAGCACGAACAGCTTCTGTGACCGCCAGTGCGTGTACTGCGCCTCCAGCTGGTGTTGGCCGCCGGTGGCACCGTGCTCGCCGTAGATCGGCTTGACGATCCCTTCGAAGAACAGGCTCTTGCCGGTGCCCTGCTTCTCGCCGAAGAACAGCAGCGCGGTTTGCATCTTGGCGCCAGGGTGCTGCAGTGGATAGGCCAGCCAGCACAGCACCCAGTTGAGTATCTCGTCGCAGTTCGCCTCGCTGCTGCACAGGCTATGCAGCAGGGCCACGGCAAGGCCGGCCTTCGCTTCATCCTTCTTCGGCGTCAGCGGGAAGCCCTGGAACATGTTGATGTGCGTGTCCAGGTCGACGCGCTGCGTCGGGTCGAACACCAGCTTGTCGAGGTCGACCTCGCGGTGCATCGGGTGACCGATCCAGCGTGAGGCAAGGTCGGACCCGCGGGCCAAGGCCATCGCGTCATATGCGATCACGGTGCGCTTCTCGGCGTCCCACACGGTCTTGGTCCCGTAGAGCAGCGTATACCGGTCCAGCATCATCACGATGTTGTCGGCCCCCGCTCCCCCTTCGTCGACAGCCACGCCACGGATGGTCTTCGGCAGGTTGCGCGGGCTGATCGTTTTGCGGTCGACATGCGACGACCAGGCTGCAGCACCTTCCTTGCCCATCATGTCGACGAAAGCGGCGCGCTTCATGCGCAGCTTGTTGAGCGAATCCCAGACATCGGTCGAACCGTGCACCAGGGCGCAGTGTTCGAGTGCCCATTGCAGTGTGAAGATGCCCTTCATCACTGGCTCTGCGGGTGCCGAAGGGGCCGGGGAAACAGGCGGTGCCATAGGTGGCGGCGCATCGTCGAAATAGTCCGGTACGTCGTCAGCGGTTGCGTCGCCGGTGGTTTCACCGATGAGGGCGCGGGAGCGCGCGGCCAGCACCTGGACTCGCACCACGTCAAGCGATTCGGCACGCTGCAAGTCGTTGAAGTCGGATTCCTTGCTCTCAGCTGCGCGGTCTGTGAAATGCGGGATGACCACGGAAGCGTTGCCCACGGTCCGCGCCGCGGCGCGCGAGCGCGATACGCCAGCATTCTCGAACTTCAGCAAGCGCACCATGCGGCCGGCGCGGATGTCTGCCTCGATGTACGGCGTGTCCGTCTGGTCCTTGCGCCAGGTGGCACGCACGCGGACGATGTCACCAGTGCTCGACGCCAGCTCATGATCGGCACCATCAATGACCGGCTCCCATTGGGCGCCGAAGTCGTCGCGCAGGCACTCGCCCAGGCGCGCCACGATGCGCATGTCGTCATCAGCCAGGAACAGCAGGTGCGCCTGAGGGAAGTCGTGGCGCAGTTGCTGCGCGACGGCCATCAGGTTGCCGGCATTGAAGGCCACCATGGTCGGGGTGTCGAAGCCGGTCGCTTTGCGCACCGTACCGCAGGTAGCGTAGCCCTCGCCGATTTCGATCAGAGGCGTCTCGGCTGTGACGCGGCCAAGCAGGAAGCAACCACCCACCATGTCCATGCCGGTGCTGAAACGCTTGTCTCCGTCCGGCTGGATCCGCTGCAGGCCAACCAGGCGGGCCTGGCCGTCGCGATACTTGCGCACCGGGACCAGCAGCACGCCGTCCGCGTCCACCCGTAGGCCCTCATTGTCGACGCCCTTGCGCTCCAGGTAAGCGGAGGCCTTCTGTGCATCTGCCTTAGCCCAGTCACCACGCGCCCGGTTGGCAGCCATCTCCGCCTTGCGCAGCTTGCGCTCGGCCTCCTGGCGTTCGAAGTCGGCCTGCTTACGCTCCGCTTCGGCCCGTTCCTCCGGCGTGACGCCTTCCCAGTCGATCTTGACCGAGGTTGCATTCTGGTTGGTGCCTTGCCAGACCCCGAAGCCGCCGGTGATGACGCGGCGGCCTGAACGCAGGTTCAGCTCGCGCAGCACGTACCAGGCTTTTTTCTTCAGGCCGAAGCGGTGAACCTTCCCGTCGAACAGCGGGTGGCCGGAGGGAAGCTGCGGAAGACCCGCCGCGGCCATCTGCTCGATGACTTGGTCAAGCGTCGCCATGTGCGACCTCCTGACTTGCCTGGAGTATTGCCAGCTGCGCCTGGAGGTGCGCGAGGACCCGGGCCTTGTCGACGGGCGCCGGAGCCGGAGCATCACGAAGCAGGCGACGGCGTGCCTGCAGCTCAGCTTCGACCGTGCGCGGCTTCAGTTCAACGGCCATTGCGCGATGCTCCCTGCTCGCCGGCGACAGACGGCCGGCAGTAGATCTGAAACATGAGTGCCATCAGTTCGCCGACGATCTTGTGCATCCGCTGTCCGATGTCCTCAAGGTCGGTGCGTTCGCGCGCATCGATCTCGTCGTCCTTCACTGCCGCGGTGTAGGTCGCCGAAAGGACTCCCAGCTCGGAATACAGCTCGTGGAATTTGGCATGCAGCTCTTCGCCAGAAACGCCCTCCGCTGGCGGGAGCTCGAGGAACACACCGCCAGAAGCAGCGGCCACGGCCTGGGCGAAGTGCGAAGTCCCGGCATACGCCTGGATCAGCATCGCGGTGTCGACGCGCATGCCCTGCCCTTTCACTTCATACACGCGGGCCTCGAGCTGCGACTTCGTCATACCGAGCGTCGCTGCAGTGCCGTTCCAGCCGTGCACCTTGATCATGTCTTGGTAGGCGGTCAACATTTCCACGGTCTTTCCTTCCGTTCCTTGGGTATTGCATTCGGAGCTAGCGCGATAGCATTTCTTCATCGAACTAATTCCACCAATCATTTAATTTCCTATGAGCAATTCTCAACGCGCACGAAAGTCACGTTTGCTGCTGAAGCTCCGACTGGAGCGCAAACGAATTGCAACGGTTCTTCAGGTGACCTTGTTTGTTCGTACGGGTCGACTGCTTACCCTGTCGGCCAGGAAGGTCGGTGGCCGTATTGTTTGG
The DNA here is from genome assembly GCF_059685865.1 of Telluria sp. ZB4P36. Taxonomy (NCBI): domain Bacteria; kingdom Pseudomonadati; phylum Pseudomonadota; class Betaproteobacteria; order Burkholderiales; family Oxalobacteraceae; genus Telluria; species Telluria sp. ZB4P36. The sequence continues at coordinate 103,299 of NZ_JCASIE010000011.1, read as the reverse complement.
TCTTACGGATTGGACGAAGCAGCTGCTTCGATCCCTTCTTTATCAGTGACGCGCCGTTTTGGCCCTTCACAGTGCTGAACATGGAGCCTTACAATCGCCGTCGCCGTTGTGCTCAGACACCGCGCCTGACCGTTGAGAATGCGGTTGACCGTAGGTTGAGAGGTCTTAAGCTCAGCCGCTAACCGCGTCTCGCTCCAGGCGGTAGCCGCTTTGATTTCCCTGAGAAGGGTTGAAGGGTCTTTGTCCATAAGTAGGCAGTCTATACGCGAATGAATAGAAATGCAAACGCAAATGAATAGCTTGTTGTGTGCGCCCTATACGCGCACGTATAGTCGCGAGATGTCTATAGCAAACAGGCTCGATCAAGCAATGCAATCTGCGGGAATCCTCTCGCAGAGCGCTCTCGCGCGTGCATCTGGCGTGCCTCAGCCAACGATAAATCGAATTTTGAAAGGTACCGGCAAGCGGGGGCCGGAGACGAACACGATTAGCGCGCTAGCACAAGCCTGTAACGTCTCGGCCCAGTGGCTGACGGACGGGACCGGTCCAATGCAGCGCGCTCCTGCCGAAGATCCGCCAGAAGGAGAAGTCGTTCGACTGTCGGTCGATGATGCAAGCCAGGATTTTGTTGGAGTCCGTATGGTCTCGCGATTCATCCATGCGGGCCTTGATGGGCATGGTGGGGACGTCGAGTACGAAGATCATATTGTTCTCAGCCTTCCAGTCAAATGGGTCGCTGAGAAGCGCCTCAATGCATCTCGACTGGTTGCCATTCGCGTGACGGGAGACAGCATGTATCCTACCCTAAGGAAAGGCAACGTTGTCATTGTGAATACAGCCGACAACGACCCCAGGTCGCTTGTCGATGGAATGCTATACGCTGTCAACCACAACGATAGGCCAGTAGTAAAGCGACTTGAATATGTTGGAGGCCGCTGGCTCCTTGCTTCCGACAATCAACTGCCGGAATATCGAAGCCGTCCGGTGGACGAAACTACGGAAATCATCGGTCGGGTAGTACGCATGGAGATGGACTTCATCTGATGAAGATTCAAGTTGCAGAGGTTACGCCTTTCGGCTCGCCGGTCTTAGTGGCCATTGTTCCGTCTGAACACACTAACCCGTCCCACGGTGCTGGCATGCTTCGTCAGATTCAGCCCTACTACCCCACTCATCCCATTATGCTGGTCTCGGTCGAAGGCAACGGCTTTCGCGCGTACGCGACCTTCGAGACTCACATGCTGCTCGCTCTGATTCAGCTGGAGCATCTCGAAGTGACTGAGCTTGACCTGTCTGTGCCTCCACCGGAGGTCGTAGACGAACTTCCTTTCTAGCAACAATCTGTGAGCTTTCGCGCCAGATTTCGCATTAGACTCGAGGTGCGAATCGGCACGCTTAGATGCCGTCCACTAGGGATCGAAACTTTATGTCAATGTTCTTCGCCCGAAGCGCTATTCTCATAGCGGCAAGCTGCCTCCTCGCCGGATGCCAGAAACAAGAAACTCCAACAGCTATTTCCAACGAGAAGCCCGCTGCCGCGCCGACTGTTTCCAACGCTTCTCTCCGTACCACACCACCGAAGGTACACAATGGACCATTCGGCCTAGCGAGCGGCATGCCTGTAACCGAGGTCACGAGCCTTGGCTTCAAGCCAGTTGACGGCCACCCGGGCATCTTTACAGGGTCGGCGCCGAAACCCATGGAAGGGGTAAGCGAATACATTGTGCTTGCGACGGCAGAGACCGGCGTGTGCCGCATAAATGCCCGGGCTAATGTGCCGGTTGTGAATGGAGCTGGCGACCAGGTCAAAGATAAAGTAGACCAGCTAGCTGATGTTATGGCAGTGAAGTACGGTAAGCATTCCGCTAAGGAGTCCTACATTGGCCAAGACGTCTACCGTCGAAATCCACAGTATTGGATGATGGGGCTTAAAGAGGATTCGGTCTTATACGGCTATCTCTGGGAAGCTGGGAAAACGGCACAGCCTCTACCTGCAGATATGAAAGCAATCGAGATCACCGCCGGAGCGTCTTCAACGGATACTGCCTGGGCATCAATCCAATACACCTTCACCAACTTTGACGCCTGCTTGAAAGAAAACCAGAAGCTCAAGGCGGCTAACCTCTAGCGTCCAATCGCGCGCTGAGCCTGCAACGGGCTCATTCCTTTCGCAACAAATTATCCATTCGCGTATTGCAAATTCTATTCATTCGTGTATAGTTCACCCATCAACTCGATGGAGATGCGATGCGAACCTTCCAAATCACTGTCCGCACTGGCGGCAAGCCCCACGTCTACCCTGCCCTTGCCGCGTCGGCCGCCCAGGCCGCCGAAGACGCTGCTGAGCGCTTCGCTGACGTCCCTTGCGGCATCACCGTCACCAGCAGCGAGGTGCGCTGATGCTTTATCCCTCCGTCAGCCGAGACCACAACGGCTTTTATATCGCCGGGCAACAGATCGGTGTGCGACTGCATCCGTCCGCCGAGGGAACGATCAGCGTTGACCTGCTTGGGCTACCAGCAAGTACCGGATTCGACAGAGCCTGCCGCCTGCTCGGCGATGGAGCCCAGTATTTCGCGCCATCGGAGATCAAGGTCGGCGACACGCGCATCGAGTGCTACGCCGTTGACAAGCTCGTGCCAGCTCTGCGCAGTGGGTTCGCCCTTGACCTTGAGCCGGGCATGGCGCAGCTGCTTCGCGCGAGTCTGGAGAAGCTTGCGGGGATAGCCGAAGCATCTAAAGCGATCGCTGACGTGTTCAGCGCTAAGCTGCCGCCCCCGATCTATCACATGTATGACTCGATCACATCGGTGGTCCGGCGCATTGCCCTGGATGGCTGGGAGGCCAAGCACTCCGTCGCCTATGAACGCGAACATGGCATTTGGTCCAGGGAGCTGGAGTTCATGGCCCAGTTCGACGAGTCCGAAGTGGCGCAGAAATTGTGTGACCTTGCCGAGCGCGAGCGGCCTGACGGCCGTAGCGCCCCGCACAGGCCGGAGAGCGATCTCGCAATGGAGGCATGACATGACCTTCTTCGCCGCCTACCGCTACTACCGCTTCACAGGCCTGCGCCGCTTCGAGGCGATCCGCCGGGCCTACAAGCTCCGCATGTACTGACATGCTCCGCATCGCTCCAGACCGCGCCGCTCTCGAAGTGGCGCACATGAGGCTCCGAACTGACGCCGACCTGGACGAAATGCTCAAGCACCCTGCCCTCAAATTGATTTTGGAGGCCGTAGCACGCCGGCATATGCAGCGCCGCGCGTGCGTCGACGTGAAGAAGCTGCAGGCCAACGACAAATAACTATGGCATACGCAAACATGATGGCCTCACTGAAGGCCGCAGCCGAGGACAAGAACAATCCGGCCGTATCGAAGACAACTCAATTTGCGATCGATCCGCGCGCCTTGGAAGTCGAAGAAGGCTTCAATGCCCGCCCGCTGAACGCCGATCACGTGGCCGAAATGTCGCTGGCTCTGCGCAACGGCGCGACCTTCCCGCCGCTGGACGTGCGCGTGGATGACAACCGGATCCTGATCGTGGACGGCCATCACCGCCACGCCGCGGCGCTCGATGCGATCGCCAAGGGCTTCGAAATCAAGGCCTTGGACTGCCGCCAGTTCCGCGGGAACGATGCAGACCGCGTCGCCCACATGCTCAACAGCGCGTCCGGCCTGGCGCTCACGCCGCTGCAGCTCGGCGTCCAGTATCGCAAGCTGATTGGCTTCGGCTGGACCGAGAAGCAAATCGCCGACCGCCGCGGCAAGTCCGGCCAGCACGTGAAGGACATGATCCAGCTGGCCGAGGCGAATAGCGACGTGCACCAGGCAGTGAACGCTGGCCAGATCTCGGGCACCGCCGCGCTCAACATTGTCAAGAAGCACGGCAGCAAAGCCGGCGCGGTCATCCGTGAAGGTCTGGAAGCCGCCCAGGCCGAAGGCAAGAGCAAGGTAACGCCGAAGGCACTTGCACGCGGTACCTCCAGCAAGGTCAGCGACAAGCAACTGCTCGCGTGGCTGCTGGCGAACAGCGTCGTCGAGGCCTGCGGCGTCATCACCCACACCCGCGATTTCAGCATCACTATTTCCGTCCCGGCGAGGGTCGGCGACACCAATGACCTGCGCGCCCTGCTGACGGCCGCTGCTGGTCGCAACTAAAACCTCAACCTGAAAGGACCAGCATGCAACAGAACACCATCGGTCCCGGCACCACTGTCAAGTTCGACAGCGAAGCCGGCCCACAAACCGGCACCGTCCACGAGATCAAGACGGACATCGGCAACGGCGCCAAGGTGGCCCTGGTGCGCGTGGAAGGCACCCTCGGTGGCCAGCCATGGCGTATTCCCGTCAACGAGCTGCAGCACGCGGAGGCCGCATGAGCGCCCAAGCATTCGCAGTCTTCCTGCAGGACCTGCGCGACGGCCGCGCCCATTCCGAACTTTCGGGCGGGCTGGCTGACCTGCTGGCCGCAGTCAAGGACACCGGCAAGGGTGGCACCCTGACCTTGCAACTGAAGGTCAAGCCAGGCGCGCGTGGCAAGGACGTGGATAAGGTGATCATCACCGACGTCGTCAAGGTCGACCTGCCGAAGCCAGAGCGCGGCGAGGACTTCTTCTGGGTTACCGACGACAACGAGCTCTCGCGCAAGCATCCCCGTCAGCAGTCCCTTGAACTCCGCGAAGCACCTGCGGCCCAGCCACTCCAACTGAAAGAAGCGTAATGAACGAATCGCAGAATACGGCCGTACCTGGCGTCGTCGCCGGCCAGCTGGCCCACGCAAGCCTGGCGCACGAACACCTGGACATGAACAAGTCGACGATCGAGCAGCTGGGCGCGCTAACCGTCGCCGCGGCCAACGTGCGCTCCGTAGGAGATGCGCATTTCCTCATCCTGCCGCCTGAATACAGGCATCACGATGTTACCAAGGCGATCGAGGGCGCACTGCCCGAACCGCATCGCAAGAGCGGCATCGTCGTCCTGGCCGATATCGCCAGCTTCCTGGAATTCGTTGCCGACCAGGCCAAGACCGAGAGCTGCTACATCTACGCCCATCCGGACACGCGCACGCTAACCGCCGTGCTGAACGACCACGGCCAAGGCAATGCCAACATCCCTGGCTGGCGCGACTTCCGTGTCAGCTACACCGCGGAGCTGAGCCGCGAATTCGCTGGCTGGCACAAGAACGACCGCAAGGTCATGGAGCAGGAAGAATTTGCCGTCTTCCTGGAAGACAACGTCGCCGACATCAGCGAGCCTGCGGGCGAGACCATGCTGCAGGTGGCACTGACCCTGCAGGCGAAGACCGAAGTGGCCTTCAGCTCGCACCGCCGCCTCGACAACGGCCAGGTGCAGCTGTCGTACACCGAGAACATCGACGCCCGTGCCGGCGCTGGCGACGTCATGATCCCGCGTGAATTCGCACTCGGCCTGCGCCTGTTCAAGGGCGGCGATGGCTATAAGGTCCGCGCGCGCCTGAAATACCGACTGGGCGCCGGCAAGGTGAAGTTCTGGTACGAGCTGGACCGCGTCGAGAACGCCATCGAAGACGCATTCGACGCCTACGTGGACAAGGCTCGCGAAAGCGGCTTCACCGTCCTCATCGGCCGCCCGTAAGCAGAGACCGCCATGCGCCGATTCCACCACCGCGCCGCGTTCCAGCCCAAGGCCAATGTGCCGATGGCGACGGAAAGCCGCGACCGGCTCGCGCTTGAACTGCGCATGGCGGGCGAGTCCCTGATCGCCTGTCCTTCGATCGATGCGTACAACACGCTCTCGAAGATGCTGGCGTCCCTGAACCGAGCCGGCCTGCAGGCAAACCTGCTTGACCCTGGCACGAAGATCCTGAACTCGATCTGCGATCGCTATGAGCAGTCGAGCAGCATCACAGTGGAGCCCGAGGAGGCGGAGGAACTCCGCCAGGCGCTCGCGAACATCGACGCAGCCCTGCACCGTCTGCCACTGCAGCGCCTGACGCGCGCCGTGGCTGAGGTCGAAGTCTTCTTCGCCGTTGACGTCGACAGCCCGGCACAAAAGGAAACGGAATGACGAATACCCAACTGGTGGGCAGCCCATGGGTCCCCGCCACCGACAAACTGCCCGATGACGACACACTTGTCCTTGTTGCCACTACCGAAGGCGAAGTCTGGCCAGCCTACCGCGATGGCGATATCTGGCGTTGGGGCGATGCCATGCCGGTAGCCGCCGAGTGCGTCACGCACTGGATGCACTTGCCGGCCGCACCGCTTAGGAGTGCAGCGTGAGCTGGGGCGGCCCAAGCCGGTTCAGCACCGACCGCTACCGCGAACAGACTGCGGCACGGCCACCAATCAGCCTCCGTCGCAAGCAGTGCGCCTGCGGGAAGATCGTCACAGCCAAGCAACTGGTCCAGCAAGGTGGCTGTGATGCGTGTGCGCGCCAGGCCGTGACTGAGAATGCAGCATGATGAAGGCAATCGACCTTTTTGCAGGCGCCGGAGGCTTCAGCACTGGCGCCAAGATGGCCGGCATCGACGTCGTGTGGGCGGCGAATCACTGGCCGGCCGCAGTGGAGATCCACGCACGCAACCACCCGGGGGCGGCGCACCTGTGCCAAGACCTCCAGCAGGCAAACTGGCAGGACGTGCCGGCGCATGACCTGCTTATGGCGTCGCCCTGCTGTCAGGGCCACAGCAAGGCCCGCGGCAAGGCCAACGGCAACCCGCAACACGACGCCAGCCGCTCGACCGCTTGGGCCGTCGTGTCGGCCGTCGAGTACCACCGCCCCGAGTTCGCCGTGATCGAAAACGTCCCCGAGTTCACCCGTTGGGCGCTCTACCCAGCTTGGTGCGCCGCCATGGACGCCCTCGGTTACGCGCTCACGCCGATGATCGTCGACGCGGCCGACCACGGCGCACCGCAGCACCGCGAGCGGCTGTTCATCGTCGCTGCCCGCGCCAAGCACCCGCTCATGATCCATCTCGAGAAGCGCGCGCACGTCGCCGCGCGCAGCATTATCGACTTTGGCACCGGCAACTGGCAGCCGATCGAGAAGCCAGGCCGCGCCGCGGCCACCCTCCGCCGGGTGCAAGCCGGGCGGCGCGCGCACGGCGATCGCTTCGTCATGCCGTACTACGGTGGCGGATCAGGCCTCACCGGCCGCTGCTTGGGCCGTCCGCTGGGCACGATCACCACCAGGGACCGCTGGGGAGTCGTTGACGGAGACCGCACCCGCATGCTGACCGCGCAAGAATGCCGCGCAGCGATGGGCTTCCCAGACGACTACATCCTGCCGGCCGCGCACCGCGACGCGGTGCACATGCTCGGGAACGCTGTCTGCCCGCCGGCTGCGCGCGACGTCATCACCGCGATGCTGGAGGCTGTATGACCGGCCCCGTACCGACCAATCAGGACACGCCGCTCGATCCGGGCGCGTATCGGCATCAGATGCTGCTGCTTAGGTCCGCGCACTGCGCGCGGCCGGTGCTGTACCAGGACCGTAACCGGTTTATCAACGGGCTGTCGCTCTACCAGAACGGTGGGCGAGTCTCGATGACGGTCTACCTAGCCGGCACGAAGGAAGGCATCGACAGCACCGAGATTCGAATCAAACCAGCAGCAGCTGAGGAAAGCAAATGAAAACGATTTGGAAGTATGAGCTTGAGGGATCCTGTTCGATCAAGATGCCGACTGGCGCCGAGGTGTTGTCAGTTCAGGTTCAGCGCGATGTGATCTGTCTCTGGGCGCTCGTAGACCCTGAAGCGGAGGGCGAGGCTCGCCGCTTCCTGATACACGGAACCGGCCATTCGGTTCCAGACGTACCACTGCGTTTTCTTGGAACGACGATGTTCGGACAAGGCGCTCTCGTGTTCCACGTGTTCGAGCTGCTCACCGATGGCTCGAGCAACCGGTCAACCGCGGCTCTCTCTGTTCGGGCAAACCAGTGCCCGCTGCTGAAACCGCAAGCTCCTTGCCTCGCACTTGACGGCGATCGGCAAGACACCCACCAGGTGGCCGCGCTCGCCAAGCCAGGAGAAGCCTGATGCGCCTGGCGTACATCACCCGCTCGCCGACCGCATGCGTGCGCTGCGGCCAGCCACACGGCGCCGAGCACTTGGCGGCATGTCCACTGAGAAGATTCACCGCCGGCACCGGCGAGAAAGGAACTGCGTGATGGAAGATCTTTTCGCAGACACCACCTTTGGTAGACTAGCTTTGCGAAAGCTGGCGCCGACCTCGCCGAACTTCCGCCTATACAGCGCGGGCTGGATGGGCGACGAAAACCAGCGTGACGTCATGGACGTGACCGGCGCTGAATTCCGCGAGGCCAAGCGAGGCCCACGCAAGGGCGAGCTGTGCATCGTTGTTCCGGGGACGAAGCGCACGGTCTACATCACCGCAGCCGAAATGGATGCATTCAGGGACGACAGACCTGCTGCCAAGGGTGCAGGCGATCAAACTGGTGGCAAGGCATGAGCGCCGTCAGCGAAGCGCTGATGCGGCGCATTGGCAAGATCAAGGCCCTGGCCGATCGCGGCGTCGACGGCGAACAAGCCGCCGCCCAGGCAATGCTCGAAAACATTCTGACGCGCCACAACCTCACCTTGGCCGACATTGAAGACACCGCACCTGTCCGCAACTGGGTCGAAGTGTCGTTCGTCGGCAAGCATGAGCGCACCCTTATGAGCCAGGTAATTCGCAAGGTGCGCCAGCACGCAGGCGATCTGTCTATCCGGCAGCGCAAGCGCGCGCGGTCGAGCTTCTACGTCGAGTTGTCTGCCGCCGAGCACGTGGAGGTTGAGTTCGTTTTCGAGCTGATGCGTAAGGCCCTAGCCGACGAGTTCGATAAGGTCTTGATGGCCTTTATCCACACGAACAAGTTGTTCGGCCCAGCGCGCGAGAGTGACGAAGACCAAGACGACAAGCCGGATACTCGCACGCATGAGGAACGTATGCGGCTCCGCCAGATCGCACACATGGCAATGGCGATGAGTCCGGTTGATGTGAGGAAGGCGCTCACCTCGAACGATAGACCAGCTGCCCATGGGCAGTAGGTCAGGATGAGCATAATGGACACGTTTTTGACAGCTGACGCAGTCGTGAGGCTGACCGGCCGCCGGCGAAAGTCAAAGCAGATCGAGGCGCTGCGCACGATGGGTTTGCCCTTCTGGGTCAACGCCATTGGTGAGCCAGTGATCGCGCTCGCTGCAGTGGAAGGGCGCAAGGAAGCGCCGCAAGAGAAAGTATGGGTCATGCCGAGGCGGAGCGATGGGAAGAAAAAACACTCGTAACCTGAACATGCCGCCGCACATGCATCCCCGGACGCAGCGCAGCGGCAAGGTCTACTACTACATGTACCAGAAGGGCCCGGATGGGAAGCGTAAAGAGATCGCCCTCGGCGACGACTACATCCTGGCCTTGAAGAAGTATGCGGAGCTGAACGTGATCGTGGCGCCGACCGCGGGCGCAACGTTCGCCGATCTTGAGAAGCGATACCTGGTCGACGTCGTACCGAAGCTGGCGGCCAGCTCGGCGCGCATGTACAAGTCGGACATCAAGCATTTGCTTGAGTCGTTCGCGGCCGCGCCGCTGAACCAGATCAAGCCAATGCACATCAAGAACTTCCTGGAAGACCATGCCGACAAGCCGACCACTGCGAACCGGTGCAAGCGCGTGTTTTCGACCATGTGGAACCACGCCCGCGGCTGGGGCTATACCGACCTGCCGAACCCTTGCGAGGGCATCCAAGGTTACCCGCTGAAGAAGCGGACGGTGTACATCAGCGACGTTGTCTACAAGGCTGTCTGGGCAAGCGCGAGCCCGCCGCTGCAGGACGCGATGGATTTGGCCTACCTGACCGGCCAGCGGCCGGCGGATGCGCTGAAGATGACCGCGCACGACATTGTCGACGGCCACCTGATCGTCACCCAGGAGAAGACCAAGCAGCCGTTGCGCATCAAGATCGTTGGCCAGCTGGCGGAGCTGCTCGAGCGCATCGAGGCGCGCAAGGCCGGCCACAAGGTGAAGACCGCCGCTCTACTGGTGAACATGCACGGCAAGCGTCTGACTGCGCCCGCGCTGCGATCACAGTTCGACAGGGCCCGGGCTGCGGCAAGCGAAGCTACGCCGACACTCGCCAAGAGCATTAAGGATTTCCGGTTTTACGACTTGCGCGCCAAGGCGGCGGATGACACGGCTGATGGCCGCGGTGAGGAAGCTGCTCGTGATCTACTCGGCCATGAGAGCGTTAAAACGACTCAGCGTCACTACCTGCGCAGAGGCAAAATAGTGACGCCGACAAAGTAACTAGGCACTAGGTTTAATGAAGAAGGCGATTCCCATTTGGATAGAAATATATCGGTCAACAAGGATCTGGATGATTCCTTCTCCGGCTGCGCACTTGTCAAGGTCCTCTCTGCTCAAGCAAAGGATGTAGGCACCCTTCATAGCGAAGAGCTGAAGTTTATGAGCAATATTCCCCCGACCGCCCTTGGTGATTGGTTTTTTCGAAATTAGCAAACCTACCTTCGCACCGTGCGTTCCAAGTAATGACTCCAGCTTCTGGACCCATTCAACAGAAACACCTTTATCATGAAATTTGCACTCACAAATGAAGTGCGTCCCCCACTCACGAAAAGCCGGAACTACCGCCGAACTTGGCCCTAGGGTCACAAGCACGTCAAGTTGATTTGTCGCCGTCGGGATGTCCTTCCTAGTGCCGAAACACGTAACGCCAGACAACAAAGTCGCAGCGATCTCTTCGAACAACTTACCCTTTTTCCCCGACTTGATCGTTTCGAAGGTCTTGCTGGTCATCCCAACATTGACAGTTTTGTCGTACTTTGTCGCGTCCACCGCGTCAACATCGGTCAGCAACTGCGCCAATTTGGCACGATCCACTTTGTCAAGTAATGACCATATGGCCGCGTCATCTACGCCATTATTCTTCGCCAGAAAATCCAGGACAAACGCTAAAGAAGAATCAGGAGAGGTGGTAGTGATGGATGGCATCCCCGTCATTTCTTCACCTCCGCCAACGTAAATCCCACTTCGATGTTGGCAGGGTTCGAGAGGTTGATCGTGTCACCATCCATAGTTTCGACTTGCTGCGGCAGCTCAGCGACTGAGAGAACCCAGTTGTTGGACGTGTCAATTAAGGCCGAGCTTGCCCTGATCCTAAAGAGCATGCGCATACGCCGCGAACGGACTTGCTCGAGCAAATGTTCCATCGCATCGTTTACGGGGGCACCAGCTCGTTGTGACACGTCGAGAACAGTAAGAACTTCTCCAGTCTTCAAGTTCTGCAAGCTACTTGCAATCTTTCTCATGTCGCGCGACCGATCAAGATCAGTAAACGCAACCATCGTTTTGATGATGTGATCCTGATTCTTTAAGGAACGATGCTCGACAGACTTCCAAGAGAACATCACTTCCGGTGTTTCACCGGTGTAGTCAATGCGGGTAAGCGCATTGAACTTCGACCATTTCAATGTGACGTTTTCCGCAGTCCAACTGTTCATTGCAGCAGTTGGGCTAGTGCCAGTTCCCTTTAATTGGAAAGCTGTTTTCAACAGGTCATTCAGGTCAGTTGCATCATCGGAGTCTCCTACATCTAGCGAAATGCGGCCTCCGCCAACGCGAGAAACATTCTTCTGATGAGAGACCTCATCGCCGTAGTTTTCGATTAACTCCTCAACAGGCTGCTTCAGTGGCAGCCCCTTTACTTCGACGTTCAACGCCCCGGCCAGGAAACCAGCACAGCTTGCAGCCACATCGCGGTATGAAATTCGATTCTTGTCGGAAGTGTATTTACTTTGCTCATACCCATTAAATCGAATTTCGACAACACCCAATTCAGGCTTGATAGCAATGACAACTGCATGCCTAAACGAAGAGGTCTCAAGCTTCATCCGCTCCACGCCGTCCGGGACGTAGTACGAGTTCGTGACAGGATGTGCAAGTCTTAACAACGGATAGTCGTTGGGGCAATCGCCTAAGTAGTGCAATTTAGTCTTATCGTCTACGCAGATGGGCGCAGCACTGTTGAGACTACTAATTGCTTGGCTCAATGCACGTCCGTCAGGCCGCTTTGCCAAAGCATAGAGATACATATGGCGGAAAGTCTGAGTGGCTTCCAGCTGAGAAATCAACTGCGCAAGCCCGCGATCTTCCACGTGCGGCGACAACGCCTCAACCAGCTCTTCCTTGGATCGAGGGATGGCCTCGGGCGATTGCGTAAACGCAAGATATAAATTCCGTAGACTGCCTGCGAGGAACTCAGTAAGAGGAGGAAGTCGGAGAGTGTCTGGTGTCATGATCGATGTGCCTGTAGCAACCACGTTATTTTAACTTCTGGTACTAAATGTTGCCATACATTCATGAGTACCAGCGCTTGAACGTGTGTAATCAAAGTATGGCACCGCGCTTGCTTGACGCCTTGCACAGTACGTTTTGTGGAGCGCTTGCGGATTTGTGGAGCGACGGCCAGCTAGTTTTTCTTGTTTTTCACTGGAGCGGGTGAAGGGAATCGAACCCTCGTCGTAAGCTTGGGAAGCTTCTGCTCTACCATTGAGCTACACCCGCGTTGCCAGCATTCTACGCGCGTTTGTCGCGCTTTGACAAATTTCCAGCCCCCGCAAAGGCAGAACGCTATTCCGGTTGCTCGACCGTATACCCCTTGGCGGCGAGCGCCGCCAGCATCCCCTTCGGATCCAGAATATCCCGCATCGGCAGCAGCGCGAAGGTCGATGCGTTCCGCTCCAGCGCACTCTCCGCCGCCGCCACCCACATGGCCTTCAGGCGCGGACGCACCGACTGGAAGGCCGGATCGTCGCGCACGGCGGCGCTGTTCAGGATCACGTCCCGGCAATTCTCTTCGTGATCGACGAAGTCGAGCTTGCGGATGCCGTCGATGTCGCCCTTGGACCAGGCATTGGCGCGCACCCGCATGGCATCGATGTCGGTTTCCAGCCGGGAGATCGTGGAATCCAGGCAGGCCACGTCCTCGACCGGCGACTTCTTGAAGTCCTTGATCATGCGCCGTGCGTTATCCATCGGCAGTTCGATCCTGGAGCGCGTCACCTTCAGCTTCTTGTCGTCGACGATCTTCTCGACCTGCTTGCGCACGCCGGTGCGCGTGGTCAGGCCGGCCTTGGCCAGCGCGGAACTGAACAGCTGGCCCGCCACGAAGACCGGGCGCTCGCGCTCATCGTTCTTGGGGAGGTACTTCTCTTTCATCGGCTGCCAGCGCGCATAGACGTCCGGCGGCAGCACCTCGCGCAGTGTTGCACCCTCGGGAATCTTGTTGATGCCGATGAGCGAGGGCAGCAGGAGTGCGCCCTTGAAGTAGCCGACCGAGGCACTCGCCACCGGCGGCGCCAGGTATTCCTGCGATCGGGCGATCACGGCTTCGACTTCGTGCGAGCGCCATTGCATCTTGACCGGCAGCGGAGAATAGTCGCCGAAGATCCACAGCACGTGATCGCCTTTCGACACCTTCCACATGCCGGGACCGGGCTTCTGGCCGACGACCAGGATCTGTTCGGTCGCCGCCGGCGCGGTGTCGGCGGAAACGGGGGCCGCAGGCGGCTCTGCCGGATCGGCCGTCTGGGCGTGGGCGGGTACCGCGCACAAGGCAAGGCACAGCGCAGGAACGATCGCGAGTTTGAGCATCAGGACATCCTTGTTGTTGATTGTCCGTCAAGCTTAACCCGCCAATATGGGCAGGCGCTTAGCGATGCCTTAAGCAGCGCGGCGCCTTCCGCACTTCATGCCGCCTGCATGGCCAGGCGCACTGGCGCCGCTTTACCAAGCTGAGGGCGGGCGGCCGGTTGCGCGCGGGTGTCGTCCTCGATCTTGAACTCGCCCACCAGCGCCACCAGGGTGGCTGCCTGCTGCTGCAGGCTTTCCGCCGCGGCCGCCGCTTCCTCGACCAGGGCCGCGTTCTGCTGGGTCACGCCGTCCATCTGCACGATGGCCTGGTTGACCTGGCCGATGCCGGTGCTCTGCTCCGCGCTGGCGGCGCTGATCTCGGCGACGATGTCGCTCACGCGGCGCACGCTGGATACCACTTCTTCCATCGTCTTGCCGGCGTCCTCGACCAGCATGGTCCCCACGCTGACCTTGTCGACCGAGTCGCCGATCAGGGCCTTGATCTCCTTGGCGGCGGCGGCGCTGCGCTGCGCCAGGTTGCGCACCTCGGTCGCCACCACGGCGAAGCCGCGGCCCTGCTCACCGGCGCGCGCCGCTTCGACGGCGGCGTTCAGCGCCAGGATGTTGGTCTGGAAGGCGATGCCGTCGATGACGCTGATGATGTCCACCACCTTCTTCGACGCGTCGCTGATCGAGGCCATGGTGTCGACCACCTGGGCCACGACTTCGCCGCCGCGCGTGGCGATCTCGCTGGCCGACCCGGCCAGCTGGTTGGCCTGGCGCGCATTGTCAGCGTTCTGCTTCACGGTACCGTTCAGTTCTTCCATCGACGCCGCGGTTTCCTCGAGCGCGCTGGCCTGCTGTTCGGTGCGCACCGACAGGTCGGCATTCCCCTGGCGGATCTCGCTGGATGCCGTCGCCACCGCTTCGGAGCTGCTGCGCACGCGTGCCAGCACGTCCTGGATCTTGGCCACGAAGGTGTTGAAGCCACGCGCGATCTCGGCCAGCTCGTCGTTGCCGCGCGCCTCGAGGCGTGCGCTCAGGTCGGCGTTGCCGCCTGCCAGGTCGGTCATGGCGTGGCTCAGGACGCGCAGCGGACGGGTCAGGCGGCGCAACACGCTCACCATCACGAAGGCGGCGATCACGGCGCAGACCACCGAGACCATCAGCGCGTAGCCGACCAGCGCGCGCGACGAAGCGGTGGCAACGCTTTCCGGGAAGGCGAGCGAGATGGACCAGGGCGCGATGTCCGGGTGGAAGCGCAAGGGCTGCAGCAGGTGGATCGTGCCGCCTTCGGCGTATTCGTAGGCTTTGCCCTGGCGAACCGCCTCGAGCGCGGCGGCGGGCAGGTCATTGGCCTTCTTGCCGTTGCGGGCGTGGTCGGCGTGGCTCGCGTACAGGCCGCCATTCGACACCAGCGCCAGCGTGCCGCCTTCGACGCGCTGCATCCCGGCCAGCATCTTGCCCAGGCCGACCAGCATGAAGTCGGCGGTAGTCACGCCCATGAACCGGCCGCCGACGACGATCGGCGTCGCCAGCGAGGCGATCAGCTCGTCCTTGCCGTTGATCGGATACATGTAGGGCTCGGTGAAATGCGACTTGCGCGTGGCCTTCGGCACGTCATACCAGTCGTTGCCGCCCGGGGTGTTGGTGAAGACGATCGGCGCCGCGTCGACGCTGCCGTTGGCGTTGCGCGACCAGTAGGGCATGAAACGGCCGGTGGCATCGTATTCGGGCGATTTGCCGGCGTACTCGGCATCCTTGCCATCGAAGGCATCCGGTTCGAAGGTCACGGCCGCGCCGACGAAGTCTTCGCTCCCCAGCAGGAAGGACTTGACCATGCCGTTCACCTGTTCGCGCGCCAGCGGCAGCTCGGTGCCGCGCACGGCTTCCATCGAGGTCGACATGACCTGTACCCTGGACAGGCCGGCGCCGATGCGTCCCTGCAGCGAGGCCGCGGCTTCGCGCGCGGCGGTGCGCGCCTGCGCCATCGCCGCTTCCTGCGACGAGGTGCTGCTCTCGATGCCGATGAAGGTCGAGGTGGCGCCGAGGCTGAGCACCACCAGCGCGGTGGCGGTGGCGCAGATCTTGGCGGTGAGCGAAAGGGTCAGGCCGCGCATGCGGCGCGGCTGCTTCGTATCGAGCATGGGGTCTCCGTCGTTATCAGAAAGTGCGTGCCAGGCTCACGGCGAGCGTGCCCTTGGCGGGATTGGAAATGGCGACGCTGCCGTCTGCGCGCGGCACGCCGGTGGTGTAGCGGTCGTAGGCATCGGTGGCGCCCCAGGCGCGGGTCCAGGCGGCGGCGGCGGTCCAGCCGCCGTCGAAGACCTTGGTGATGCCGAGCTTGGCGTCGCGCCAGTCCCAGATAGCGTTGCCGGCGCCCGCCACGCGGCCGTCACCCAGGTGCAGGTTGAGCGTGTAGCCGCCACCCAGGTCATGGTTGGCGCCGATGTCCAGGTAGCCGGTGCCGCGCGCGTCCGTGATGCCGAAGAAATCGCGCGACACCGTGCGGTAGTACTTCGCATACAGGGAGCCGAAGCTCAGGCCGGGCACCAGTTCGGTGTAGTCGTATTTGGTGCCGGTGGCGCCGATGCGGGCGCCCGGATAGCGGTAATGCATCGCCGTCAGGCTGTAGCCGACCGGCCCGACCGTGCCGGCGTAGCCGCCGTACAGGTCCCATTCGGCGCGGCCGCCCTCGATGAAGCGGTCGCTGACGGTCGAGGCCCAGGTGCCGAACGACCAGCCGCTCGGATGGACGACATCGAGGCCTGCCTGCAGCGCGGGTTTGCCCCAGGTCTGGCGCATCCCGCGCGAGACGTATTGGGACGCCGCGGTAAGGGTGGTGGTAACGGTGGCAGCCGGGGCGGCTTCCTGGCCGCCGGCCTGGACGGTGGGCATGGCCAGCAGCAGCAGGGAAGCCGGCAGCAGCCGGCGAAGGGATGAAATCATGATGTCTCGTAGGTCCGTCGGAAGGCAGGAGGCCAAGAATTAATTCCGTACGGAAATATTACGAGACAAATGTGAATATTCACGCGATTGTGAAGTGTTCGATAACGAGATTTTTACTTCCGTGCGTCCTTGGCGCAACACTCAGCAATTCCGGCGATATCAGTCCGGTTCGGGCAGGTCGGGGCGCTCCAGCAGCTCGTGCGCCAGCTTCAGGCCCGTCACCATCACCGAGAAGGCTTCCTGCTTGGCCGCTTCGTCCGGCACCCGCAGCACGTAGGAGGGGTGGTAGATGGTCACCACCCAGCAGCCGTCGTGGCGGATCGGCTTGCCCAGGGTGTCCTTGAGCTTGACGGTGGCCTTGCGCATCACGGACTTGAGCGCGGTCGCGCCCATGGCCACAATCACCTTCGGCTTGACCGCGGCCAGCTCTTTCTCGAGCCAGTAGTGACAAGCCTCGATCTCGCGCTGGACCGGGGTCTTGTGCAGGCGGCGCTTGCCGCGCGGCTCCCACTTGAAGTGCTTGACCGCATTGGTGAGGTAGATGGTCTTGCGGTCGACTTCGGCCTGGGCGAACACGCGGTCGAGCAGCTTGCCGGCCGGCCCGACGAAGGGTTGGCCCGCCAGGTCTTCCTGGTCGCCCGGCTGTTCACCGACGACCATGATCTGCGCCCGCTTTGCACCTTCGCCGCCGACCGCCTGGGTGGCGTATTGCCACAGCTCGCAGCGCCGGCACTCGTCCAGCTTGGAGGGCTGCTCGCGGTCCGGCTGCGCGGCGTCGGCGCTGATCGGGATGGTGGCGCCGCTGCGCCGTCCCACCGCCTGCACCTGGCCGATCTTGCGCGCCCCGAGTTCGGCCTGGCTCACCAGCGAAGGCACGATCGCGCCTTCCGGCAGGTTCTTCCAGAAGCGCGAGGGGATGTGGCTCTGCATCAGCTGGGCGTTGACCCTGGCCGGATTGAAGATGCTGCGGTAATAGGTGAGCCAGAGCGCTTCGCCGGCGTCGTCGAGGTCGGCGGCGCTCGACATCAGGGGGCCGGTGTTGTGCAGGGTCTGGCCGTCCCACAGCACGCTGGCCTCGGGCGTGGCGATCATCCAGCTGAGCTTGCCCATGCGGGCGACGAAATGTTCGGCCACCTGGGGCAGTACGTCGTGGCGCGGCTCGAACCAGGCGACGAAGCGCGGCGGGCCGGCATCGGCCGGGCGCTCGCGGAATCGGATATAGGCATGCATGTCGTGCTCCTCGCGGCGCACCGCCTTGACCATGCCGTGCAGGCGGCTGCCGTCCGGGTCGGCGGGCGACTGCACGTCGTGCTCGCCCTGCGTCCAGCGCCACAGCACGCGGTAGAGAAAAGCCCAACGGTCGGGCGCACGGAAGCAAGCGGCTTGCTGCAGTATCTCGAGCAAGGAACGTGGCACATGCGGCGGCAGATGCGCTGCTTGTGTTGTGATGCCGGCATTATGCTGCCGCTCGTCCTCCGTCGGCGCACCCGAGAACAGGTCGCCACCCTCGGGCGCCCCCCAGTTGACCGCTTCGGGCGGCACGCCGGCGCGCAACAAGTCGCGCGCGGCCGTGCGCCATTCTCCGAAGTCCGCCACCTGTGGCGCCTGGATCATGCGGCCTGCAATTCCGGCCACAGGTTCATCTGCTCGGGCGCGTCGGCCAGGTGGCGCCGCAGGAGGTGGGAACTGGCCGCGCCCTGCACCGGCTTGTAGTCGGCCGTGACGATGAAGGGCGCCAGCTTCTTCATGCTGCAGCGCAGGCGCGACAGGTCTTCCCAGCGGATGCGCCGGAGGCGGCGCAGCTCCACGATGCGTTTCGCGTTGCGGATGCCGATGCCCGGCACGCGCGCGATCATGGTTTCGTCGGCGCGGTTCAGGTCGAGCGGGAAGTGCTCGCGGTTGCTGAGCGCCCAGCCCAGCTTGGGGTCGACGTCGAGCGCCAGGTTGCCGGCGTCGGGCACCAGCTCGCCGGCCGTGAAGCCGTAGCCGCGCAGCAGGAAGTCGGCCTGGTAGAGGCGGTGCTCGCGCAGCAGCGGCGGCGGCGCCGCCGGCACGCTTTTCGGGCTTTGCGGGATCGGGCTGAAGGCCGAGTAGTACACCCGTTTCAGCTTATAGCTGCCGTACAGGGTCTCGGCCGTGTTGAGGATGGTGTGGTCGTCGCTGGCGTCGGCGCCGACGATCATCTGCGTGCTCTGGCCGGCCGGCGCGAAGCTGGGCGACTTCGGCTCCTCGGCCTTTTCGTCGAGCTTGCGCCGGATCGAGCCCATCGCCAGCTTGATGGTGTGGACGCTTTTCTCGGGCGCGAGGCGGGTCACGCTGTCGTGGGTGGGCAGCTCGATGTTGACCGACAGGCGGTCGGCCCAGCGCCCCGCTTCTTCGATGAGCAGCGGGTCGGCGTCCGGAATGGTCTTGAGGTGGATGTAGCCGCGGAAGCCGTGCACTTCGCGCAGCTGGCGCGCCACGGCCACCAGCTGCTCCATGGTGTAGTCGGCCGACTGGATGATGCCCGAGCTCAGAAACAGGCCGTCGATGTAGTTGCGGACATAGAAATCGTGGGTGAGCTTGACCACCTCCTCGACCGAGAAGCGGGCGCGCGGCACGTTGGAGGTGCGGCGGTTGATGCAGTACTGGCAGTCGTAGATGCAGAAGTTGGTGAGCAAAATCTTCAACAGCGAGACGCAGCGGCCGTCCGGCGTATAGCTGTGGCAGATGCCCATGCCCGTGGTGGCGCCGAAGCCGTCCTTGTCCTCGGACGAACGCTTCGGCGCACCGCTGCTGGCGCAGGACGCATCGTATTTCGCGGCATCGGCCAGGATTTCCAGTTTGTCCTTGAGTTCCATCGCACGCCCCGAACTGTATGGGCATACAGTATACTATCGCGCGCGTATGCACAGGGCCGTTTGCACGGTTCAAAGCCGGGACGAGATGTAAAAAAGCCCGGTCACCGGACCGGGCTTTCCAAGACAACAAGCTCAGTGGATCAACGCAGCGGCTTGCCGTCCGCATCCACCACCGTCACCTCGCCCCAACCGAGCGAGCGCACGCCTGCCTCGATCTTGCGCAGGTCGCCGATCACCATCCACACCACCTCGTCCGGCTTGATGAACTTGGACGACGCGGCCGCCAGCTGTTGCGGGGTCAGTTCGCGCACGTTCGACGCGTACTTGCTCCAGTAGTCGTCGGCCAGGCCCAGGTTCACGGTCTCCAGGCCGGCCGATTCGAGGGCGGCGAGGGTGGAATAGCGGCCCGGCAGGCGCGAGGTCATGCTGCGCATGATGCTCTCGTACTCGGTACCCACCAGCGGACGCTCGCCCGCCACGCCGCGCAGTTCCTTCTGCACTTCACGCATCGCTTCGATTGTCTTGTCGGTCTGCACCGGCGCGATGATGTAGAACGGGCGCTGGCCGCGCACTTCCGTCAGGCGTGCCTGGGTGCCGTAGCTCCAGTGCTTGTCGAGGCGCAGGTTGCGGTTCAGGCGCGAGGTCGCCATGCCGCCGAAGTTCACCATCACCGGTTCTATCGCCAGGTCTTCCGGCTGGCCATAGGCATGCGAGACGTGGGTCGCGACGATGGTCGACTGCGGCGCATCCGGCTTGTCCACCAGGATCAGGCGCTTGCCCTGGGTCGCCGGCACGGTCGTCATCTTCTTGCTCGGTGCCGTGCCCTGCTGCCACTTGCCGAAGCTCGCTTCCAGCGCCGGCAGCAGCTTGTCCATGCTGGTATCGCCGGCGACGACGATGGTGGCGCTGCCCGGCTTGAACCAGGTGGCGTGCCATGCCATCAGGTCGTCGCGGGTCAGGCTTTGCACGCTGCCCTCGAAGCCGGAAGCCGGCTTGCCGTAGGCGTGGTCCGCGCCGTACAGCACCGAGGGCACCAGGCGCAGGGCCAGGCTGTTCGGCTGGGCCTTTTCCTGGGCGATGCCGGCGATGCGGCGGCTCTTCGACAGGGCGAACTGGTCTTGCGGGAAGCTTGGTGCCAGCGCGGCTTCGGCCATCAGGGCCAGCGAGGGCGCCAGGTTGGCGGAGGTGGCCTGCAGGCGCACCAGCGACTGGTCCTGGCCGGTACCGGTGCTCAGGCGCGCGCCGAGGTTTTCCAGCGCGTCCGACAGGGCGAAGGCGTCGCGCGTCTTGGTGCCCTTGTCCAGCAGGTCGAGCGCCAGCGAGGCGGCGCCGGCCTTGGCGGCGGTGTCCGAGGCCGCGCCGGCATCGACCGCCAGCGAGACGTTGACGATCGGGGCCGAGTGGCGTTCCAGCAGCACGACCTTCAGGCCGTTCTTCAGCTGGGCGCGCTGCAGCGCCGGGAATTTCACGTCGGGCGCTTCACCCAGGCCAGGCAGCTTCTTGCGGTCCAGGGTGGACTTGGCTGCGGCCAGCTTGGCCGAGGGACGCACCGTCATGGTGTAGTGGTTGGCGCGCAGCCAGCGGTTGGCGGCCGTCTTCACGTCGGCCGGGCTGCTGGTGGCGAAGAGCTCGAGGCGGTCGAGGTAGGCGTCCGGTTTGCCGCCGTAGGTCTGGCTTTCGGCCAGCACGTCGTTGCGGCCGCCCATGCCGCCCACGCGCTCCAGGCTGCGGGCGAAATCGGCCAGGTCACGGGTCTTCACGCGCTTGAGTTCAGCCTCGGTCGGGCCCTTCTCAAGCAGCTCGGCGACCACGCGCTCCATCTCGCGTTCCACTTCCATCGGGTCGACGCCCGGCTTGACGGTGACCGACAGGTTGAAGGTGCCGCCCAGTTCCGCATCGTTCACATAGGCCGAGACGCCGGTGGCCATGCCTTTTTCGTACACCAGGCGCTTGTCCAGGCGTGCGTTCTTCGATCCGGCCAGCACGCCGGCCAGCAGGTTCAGGCGCTGGGTGTCGGCATCCTTCCACGACGAGGTGTGCCAGCTGCGGTAGATGCGCACCTGCGGCACGTGGTCTTCCATCTCGTCGCGGATGTTGCGGTCCAGCTGGGGGATCCACTTCTCGGTGCGCGGCAGCGGCGGGCCCGGCGGGATCGCGCCGAAGTACTTGTTCACCAGCTCATAGGCGCGTTCCGGCGTGATGTCGCCGGCCAGCGAGATCACCGCGTTGTTCGGGCCGTAGTAGGTGCGGTACCACTCCTTGATGTCGTCCAGCGAGGCGGCCTGCAGGTCTTCCATGTAGCCGATGGTCGACCACGAATACGGGTGCGAGTACGGGTACATCTTGGCCGAGATTTCCATGCGCACGCGGCCATACGGCTGGTTCTCGCCCTGGCGCTTCTCGTTCTGCACCACGCCGCGCTCGCGCTCCAGCATCTCCTTCGAGATGTAGTTGCCGAGGAAGCCCATGCGGTCCGATTCCAGGAACAGGGTGCGCTCGAGCGCCGACACCGGCACGTCTTCGAAGAAGTTGGTGCGGTCGGTGTTGGTGGTGCCGTTGCGGTTGTTCGCGCCGAGGTCGTCCATCGCCTCGCGGAAGCCGTGCGGGTAGTTCTCGGAACCGTTGAAGAAGAAGTGCTCGAACAGGTGGGCGAAGCCGGTCTTGCCGCGCTTCTCGTTGCGCGAACCGACGTGGTACCACATGTTCACGCCCACCACCGGCACGCTGTGGTCGGTGTGGACCAGCAGGGTCAGGCCGTTGGGCAGCACGAATTTCTTGTGCTCGATGCTGTAGGCCTTGCGGTCAAAAACGGTCGACTTGGCGGAGGTGGCCGGTGCTGCGGCGTGGGTAGGCAGCGCTGCTGCGGCTGCGAGACCGAGCAGGAGAGGTAGAGCGAGTTTTTTCATGGGCGTCTCGTGGACAGGTTGTTGTATGTATGCGTCCCGTCGAATCACGCGCTGGTTGAACGCGCGGTCGGCAGTCATTCAGGCCAGTGGCCTGAATGACAAACGACCACCCTACAGGAATCGCTGAGCTGACGCCAGAAAATTTGGATACATACAGGCGCTTGCGCGCTCAGGCGAAGCCCTGCGCCTGCGCCAGCAAGTGCGGCTCCATGCGCGCCGAGATTTTCTTCAGGTAGCCCGACGCCGCCGCCACGCCGGCGCCGCCGGCGCGCTGCAGCCACCCATAGGCCTCGACCAGGTCGCGCTGCACGCCCTGCCCCGCCGAATACATCACGCCGAGGTTGAACTGCGCCCGCGCATGACCCTGGCGCGCGGCGCACAGGTACCAGAAGTGGGCCGCTTCGTAATCGCGCTCGATGCCCTTGCCGCAGTCGTGGCGCAGGCCGAGCTCGAACTGTGCCAGCGCGTGGCCCTGGTCGGCGGCCTTGTGGAACCAGTCGGTGGCTTCGCGCGGATCGGCGTGTTCGGCGCGGTCCAGCAGCGCGCCCACCATGTACTGGGCCGGTGCGTAATCCTGGTGGGCGGCGCGGCGGTACCACTCGAGCGCCTGGGCGTCGTCGCGCGCCACGCCCACGCCTGCCTCGAAGCGCAGGCCGAGGTCGAACTGGGCACGCAGGTGGCCCTGCTCGGCCGCCTGGCGGTACCAGCGCGCCGCCTGTTCGGGATCGCTAGGGACGCCGTTGCCGGCGTCGAACAGCTGGCCGAGGTGGTACTGCGCCGACGGCATGCCTTGCTCGGCCGCCTGGCGGTACCAGTGCGCGGCCTGGGCCGGATTGCGATCGACGCCCTGGCCGTGCTCGTAGCGCACGCCGAGGTTGTCCTGGGCGCCGGCGTGGCCCTGTTCGGCCGCGCGGCGGTACCAGTGCAGGGCCAGCGCTTCGTCGCGCGGCACGCCGTGGCCGCTGTCGTGGATGAGGGCGAGGTTGAACTGCGAGCTGGCATGCCCCTGTTCGGCGGCGCGCCCGTACCACAGGATGGCACGCTCGCTGTCCTGGCCGACGTCCTGTCCCTTGTCGTAGCGCAGGCCGAGGTTGAACTGGGCCGGCGCGTAGCCCTGCTCGGCGGCCTTGCGGAACCAGTCGACTGCCTGGGCGCCGCTGCTGCGCAGCGCAATGCTGAACTGCGAGCGTGCATAACCCTGCTCGGCGGCGCGGCGGTACCACGCGGTCGCCGCATCCTGGTCCTGCGGCACGCCCTTGCCGGTCTCGTACATCATGCCGAGGTTGTGCTGCGCCCCCGGCTCGCCCTGGTCGGCGGCCTGGCTGAACCAGTGCAGCGCCTGCTGCACGTCGTTCGGCACGCCCTGGCCCTTGGCAAACAGCCAGCCCAGGTTGTACTGCGCCGGCGCGTAGCCCTGGCTTGCGGCGCGGCGGTACCAATAGGCGGCCTGGCCGTAGTCCTGGGCCACGCCCTGCCCCTTCTGGTACATCACGCCGAGGTTGTACTGGGCCAGTTCGAGGTCGGCGCTGGCCGCCATGCGGTACCAGGCGACTGCCAGCTCGTAGTTCTGCGCCACGCCCTGGCCGCTGGCGTACATGAAGCCCAGGCTGTGCTGGGCGGTCGGCACGCCGCGCTCGGCCATCCCTTTGACGCGCAGGAACTCGGCGCTGTAACGGCCTTCCGTATCGCTGGCTGGTGCCGGGATGTCGAGCATGGCCTGTTCCGGTCAGGCCTGGATTGCGCGCAGGCCGAACAGCGTCGGCTGGGTGCGCAGCGACTTCATGAATTCACCCAGCGGGATCGGGCGGTAGTACAGGTAGCCCTGCATGGTCATGCAGCCGTTCGAGCGCAGGTAGCGCGCCTGCTCTTCGGTCTCGACGCCTTCCGCGATCAGGTTCAGCCCCAGGCCGCGCGCGATCGAGATGATCGCCAGGATCACCGGATAGTGGCCGCCCTCTTCGTGGATTTCCTTCACGAAGGACTGGTCGATCTTGACCGTGTGGATCGGGAAGCGGTGCAGGTAGGACAACGACGAATAGCCGGTGCCGAAGTCGTCGATCGCCACCGACACCCCGAGCTGGCACAGCTTGTTCAGCTGTTCGATCGCGTACTGCGGATTGCGGATGCAGATGTTCTCGGTGATCTCGACTTCGATCTGGCCCGGCGCGATCCCGTAGCGCACCAGCGCATTGCGCATCTTCTCGAAGAAATCGCCGCGGTCGAGGTATTGCGGCGACAGGTTGAGCGACAGGCGCACGTGGTCGGTGCCCGAGGCATTCCATTGCAGCATGTCGCGGCACAGCGCGCCGATCATCCAGTCCGAGATCGGCAGCATCAGGCCGTTCTCTTCGGCGAAGGGCAGGAACTCGCCGGCCGACAGCAGGCCGCGGGTCGGGTGGTTCCAGCGCATCAGCGCCTCGGCGCCGACGATGCGGCCGGTCAGGGCGTCGATCTGCGGCTGGTAGTACATCTCCAGCTCGTCCTGCTCGAGCGCGCGGCGCAGGGCCTGCTCGAGGGCGATCTTCTGGTGCGAGATGTCCAGCATCGACGTATGGTAGAAGCTGTGGCCGTTCTTTCCCTGGGCCTTGACCTGGTACATGGCGATGTCGGCATGGCGCAGCAGCTCGTCGATCGATTCGCCGTCGGTCGGGTAGATCGCGATGCCGATCGAGGCCGAGATGTGCACCTCGTGGCCGTCGAGGTCGAACGGCTCCTGCAGGGTCTCGAGGAACTTGTCGGCGACCATGCGCGCATCGTCGCGGTCACGCAGTTCCGGCAGCACGATGGTGAATTCGTCGCCGCCCTGGCGCGCCAGGGTATCGCCCTTGCGCAGGCAGCCCTTCAGGCGGGTGGCGGCCTGCTGCAGCAGCTCGTCGCCCTTCACGTGGCCGAGGGTGTCGTTGACCAGCTTGAAGCGGTCCAGGTCGATGAACATCACCGCCAGCTCGGTCTTCTTGCGCTTGGCCTGGATCACCGCCAGCCCCAGGCGATCCTTGAACAGGATGCGGTTCGGCAGGTCGGTCAGGATGTCGTGGTAGGCCTGGTAGGAGATGACTTCTTCGGCGCGCTTGCGGTCAGTGATGTCGCGCGCCACCCCGTAGGTGCCGAAGAACTCGAGCTTCTTCACTTCCTGGTCGGGCACGTGCATGCCGATCGCGTTCAGCGAGATCGTCATCAGGGTGGTGTTGAAGGTGCGGTCGTTGCCGCTGCCGGTGCCGTTCCGGCACTTCAGGCGCAGCTCGACGTTGCGCGAGGCGCGTTCGTCGACGCGGCGCTCGTTGAAGACGTAGCGCGCGCGCTCCAGGTCTTCTTCGTGCACCAGCACGGAATAATGCTTGCCGAGCAGTTCGTCGCGCGAGTAGCCGAGCAGCTGGTAGGCGCGGTCGTTCACGAAAGTGAAGCGGCCTTCGTGGTTCAGGGTGTAGATGATGTCCGGCGAGGAGTCCACCAGGTAGCGGTACATCTTCTCGGAGGCGTCCAGCTGGTTGGCCATGCGCTGGTTCTCGAGCGCCAGGCGGCGGCCCTTGAGCGCGTTGGCGACCGTGGCCAGCAGCTCTTCGCGGGCATAGGGCTTGCGCAGGTAGTCGTAGGCGCCGCGCTTGAGCGCGCCGATCGCCGCGTCGATGCCGACCTCGCCGCTCATCACGATCACGTCGGCGTCGATGCCCTTCTGGTTGATGAAGTCCATGATCTCGTGGCCGCCGATGTCGGGCAGGCGCAGGTCGAGCAGGACCAGGTCGAAGCGCAGGCGCGACAGGTGGGCCAGGGCCTCGCTGCCGGAAGACGCGGTGGTCAGCTGGTAACCGCGGTCGCGCAGCAGCTCGTACAGCGACGAGAGCAGGCGCGGCTCGTCGTCGACCAGCAGCAGGCGCGGCTGGCTGTCGGTGTCGAGCGACGGGCTGTAGGCAGCCGGCTCGAACATTGCGTTGTGCGCGTTCATCATGACTTTATGCAGAGCCCAGCGCGCGGGCCGGCAGCGCGACCGGAGTCGCGGCGGTGCCGGCGCCGGACCACGCCGGCAGGAGAATTTCGAATGCAGTGCCGCTGCGGCCGCTGCGGCAGGCGATGTGGCCGCCCAGCTTCTTGACCAGGCTGTGGACGATCGACAGGCCGAGGCCATGGTGGGCGCCGTCCTTGGTGCTCTTCACCGGCGAGAACAGATGGGTCAGCACCTCGCGCGACAGGCCGGGGCCGTTGTCGCTGACGACCAGTTCCAGGTACAGCTGGCGCTCGCGGTTCACGTGCCCGCGGTTGACGATCTCCACGCGGCCACCGGTCGTGCCAAGCGCCTCGATGGCGTTCTTCACCAGGTTCACCAGGATCTGCTTGAGCACGTCGGCGTCGCCCTCGATGCGGGTCGCTTCCTCGTGCATGGTGACGTTGATGTCGACCGTGGCAGGGACGAAGCCGGTGCTGCGGAACAGGCGCTGCACCTCGTCGACCACCTTGGCGACGTCGGTCGGACGCGGGCCGGTATCGACCGGCTTGAGGTCGGCCAGGCTGCTGACCAGCTGGCCGACGCGGTCGATCTCTTCGTTCAGGATCGACATCTCGCTGCTCACCGGTTCCTGGCGCGCCAGCTTGCTGTCGAGGACACTCAGGTAGTTCTTGATGATCGACAGCGGGTTGTTCACTTCGTGCACCACGCGGCGCGAGGCCTCGCGGTATTCCTCGGCCACGTGCGCGAGCTGGCGCCGTGCATGGCCGCGCTCGGACAGCATGTTTTCCAGCGCGGTGGCGGCCTGCGCCCCGAAGGATTGCATGAAGCGCTCGCGCCGCTGGCAGACCGGGACCTGCCAGCTGGCGATGCCGCCGATCAGGACGCCCAGGCAGCGCGCGCCGGCGACCAGCGGCACGCACACCAGGCTGTCTGTGCCGAGCATGCGCAGCAGCTGTTCCTCGGCCAGGCCGAGGGATTCGCCGTCGCTGCCGATGAAGGCGGGGCGGCGCTCCAGCGCGCTCTTGGCGATCGCGCCGCCCTTGGCCAGCGGCACGGCGAATTCGGCGATGCGCTGGCTGCCCTGGGTGGGCGCGCCGACCAGCGCGTGCCCGGTCGGGTTCTCGAGCAGGACCACGGCGCTGCCGAAGTCGAACAGGATGCGCGCCGAGCGCGTCATCGCTTCCAGCAGGCCGGATTCGCCCTGCTGGCGCGCGAAGCTCTGGCCCACTTCCGAGACCAGCACCATGTTGCGCACTTCCTCGGACAGGCGCTGCTGCACCGGGTCGAGCGCCGGCGGCGCATAGGCCGGCGGCGCCGGGATGTCGTCGGCGCCGGCCAGGTCGATGCCCAGGTGGGCGGCGGCCTTGTCGACCTGGCGCGCGGCGCCGTCGAGCAGCCTGCCGACCTGCTCGGCGTCGAGGCCGCACAGGGCGGCGGCGTCGCGCACGACCGGCTCGTCGCCCGCATGGCTGGACAGCACATGCGCCAGGCGCACGATGCGGATCAGGGGATGCGCCGATTCGATGCGGTCGCTGGCTTCGTGGTGGTACAGCACCGCGTCGGCCAGGAAGGAATCGAGCTGCCAGCGTTCGATCAGCCAGGCGCCGGCTTCGGCATGGGTGATCTGCAGGGTGCGCTGCTCGACGGCGCACAGGTCCTCGTCGTCGCGCGCGGTGAAGTTGAAGGCGTATTCCTTGGGCGCCGTGGCCAGCAGCGCGAGGCGGCCGACATTGTGCAGCAGGCCGGCCAGATAGGCCTCTTCCAGGTGCGGATAGTCGACCAGGCGCGCGATCTCCTTCGCGATCACGGCCGCGCTCAAGGAGTTCTTCCAGAAGGCGCGCAGGTCGGTGCTGCCCGAATGCGGGAAGTTGTTAAAGGTCTGGAACACCGAGTCGCTGATGACAAGGGTCTTGATCATGTCGGTGCCGAGCGCGACCAGCGACTGCTCGAGGTTGACGTTGCGGTGATGGCGCTGGTAGGCCGAGCTGTTGGCGACCGCCAGCAGCTTGCCGGTCATGCCGGCATCCTTCGAGATCAGGGCGGCCAGTTCCGGCATGCCGAGGTCGTCGGCCTGCAGGTGTTCGATGAGACGCACGAGGATCTGCGGCATGGCCGGCAGACGGGCAATCAGCAGGCGATTGCGAATATCCTGATCCGATGGTTGCATGGTCTCAAACGTGGCCGCTTGTGGGTTAGCTGAGGCAGCCCAGGACGGGTTGCCACACAGTCTTGCTCTTTCATCTACCAAACAGAACAATGTTTCGAGGTTTGTTCCGGGCACGAAAAACTTATCTTAGCATATAGACATTTCTGATCGGGAACAATACTTTCTATAAAAAGTGTTGTCTGGATGTCGCTCTAAAGCGAGAGGCGCAACCCGACACCCCCGAACAGGCGAAATAGTATTTCAATATGCATGCATATGTGTAATTTTATTTCAGGGCATCGGGTGCCCGTCGCGGATCTTCTGGCGCCGGTAGCGCCGTGCCGTGGCCCAGAAGCTCAGCGCCAGCAGCGCGAAGCCGGCCTGGCCGAGCGCCAGCGCCAGCACCGAGTGCGACAGCATCGGCGCGATCAGGCCGGCCACGATCGCGCCCATCAGCGTGGTGACGAAGGACTGGCAGGAAGCCACGGTGCCGCGGATGTGCGGGAACAGGTCGAGCGCCAGCAGGGTCGCACCCGGCGCGATGATCGAACTGCCGAAGGTGAAGAAGAACATGTGCGCCACGCTCCAGGGCAGCGCCGGCGGCAGGAAGCTGTGGTAGGCCACGTTGAAGGTGATCGCCCCCAGCATGAAGAAGAAGCCGACGCGGATCTGGCGCGCGAAGGTCAGCCTGCCCGCCATGCGGTTGGCCGCCAGCGCACCCAGGAAGATCCCGCTCACGGTGGGCACGAACAGCCAGGCGAACTGCGAGGGGCCCAGGCCCAGGTGCTCGGGCAGCAGCACCGGCGCCGCCGCGATGTACAGGAACAGGCCGGCGAAGTTCATCGCCACCACGCCCGCCTTCATGTGGAACAGGAAGGAGCTGAAGATGGCGCCATAGCTCTGGGCCAGGAAGCGCGGATTGAAAGGCTGGCGCTTCTCCATCGGCACGGTCTCGGGCAGGTGCTTCCACGAGAACCAGCCCAGCGCCACCGTGTATACGCACAGCGCCAGGAAGATCGCGCGCCAGTCGAAGAAGCTCACGATCCAGCCGCCCAGCACCGGCGCGATGGCCGGGGCGATCGAGAAGATCATGGTCACCATCGACAGCAGCCTTGCCGCCGCCGCGTCCGAATACAGGTCGCGGATGATGGCGCGTCCCACCACCACGCCCGCCCCCGCCGACACCCCCTGCATGATGCGGAACACCCACAGGTAGTGCACCGAACTCGCCGCCGCGCAGCCGAAGGTACCGATCGCGAACACGACCAGCGCGCACAGGATCACGTTGCGCCGGCCGAAGGCATCCGACAGCGCGCCATGCCACAGCACCATGCCGGCGAAGGCCAGCATGTAGGCGGTGAGCGTCTGCTGCACTTCCAGCGCCGAGGCATCCAGATCGGCGCGGATCTGCGGGAAGGCCGGCAGGTAGGCGTCGATCGAGAACGGCCCCAGCATCGACAGCGCGGCCAGCAGCGTGGCCAGGCCGCCGGCGGACAGCATCGCGATCCTGTGGGGTGCGGGCAGCGGAACCGGGGTGACCGGATCCTTGGGCAAGTCGTCGGGTTCGGTCGGCGGCAGCATGAAGGGTTTATTGCTCCTGCTTTGGTTTTGCTTCCTCGCGGCGATTGAAGCCGGCCACCATGTCGAAGCGGAACAGGCGGCATTCGAGCGCGCCGTTGAAGAACGGGGTCTTGCGCGATTCCTTCAGGCGCAGCAGCTTGGGCAGCTGCAGGTCGGCCGTGAACAGGAAGGCGGTCCAGCCGGCGAAGCGCTGCTTGAGCGTGGTGCCGAGCGCGGAATAGAAGGACACCGCCATTTCGTCCTGCGGCACGGTGGAGTCGCCGCGCACGCCGATCCGTTCGCCGTAGGGCGGGTTGGTCAGCAGGATGCCGGGCGCATCTAGCGGCGGCGACACGTGCTGGGCCTCGATCTGCTTGAGCGGGACCTCGAACAGGATGCCGGCGATCTTCAGGTTGTGGCGGGTCATCGCGACCATGTCGCCCGAGATGTCGGAGCCGAAGATGGTGGGCTCGCCCGGCAGCGGGTTCGGCTTGATCTCGGCCTTCATCGCCGCCCAGGCCTCGCGGTCGAAGTCGGCGAATTTCTCGAAGGCGAAGCGGCGGCGCGCGCCGGGTGGAATGCCCTGCACCATCTGGGCCGCTTCGACCAGGATGGTGCCGGAACCGCACATCGGATCGAACAGCGGCACGCCCGGCTTCCAGCCGGCCACGCGCAGCATGCCGGCGGCCAGGTTCTCGCGCAGCGGCGCGTCCCCGGTTTCTTCACGCCAGCCGCGCTTGAACAGCGCTTCGCCCGAGGTGTCGAGGTAGATGATGAAGTTGCGCTGGTCGAGGAAGCCGACGATGCGCATGTCCGGCTCGCGGGTGTCGACCGAAGGACGCTTGTTGAACTGGTCGCGGAAGCGGTCGCAGACGGCGTCCTTGATCTTCAGCGTGGTGAACTCGAGGCTCTTCAGCGGGGACTTCACCGCGGTGACGTCGACGCGGATGGTGTGGTTGACGCCGAACCAGTCTTCCCAGGGCTGCTCGAGCACCAGGTCGTAGATGTCGTTTTCGTTGTTGTAGCTGCGCTGGCCCATGCGCATCAGGACGCGCGAGGCGATGCGCGAGTGCAGGTTGATGCGGTAGGCATCCAGCATCGCGCCGGAGCAGTGCACGCCGCCCGGCACCTGGTTGTGCACCTTCATCGTGGTGCTTTGCTGGGCGATTTCGCCGAGTTCTTCGGCAAGTGCCGCTTCCATGCCGCGCGGGCATGGGCAAAAGTATGAGGCCATGAGGTGTACCCTTTGTCCGTTAAAAAGAATGAGTCAGGCGCCGCCGGTCCGCACCGGCGGCTTGAAAAAAGATGATGCTGTTCAGAAAGGCTTGACGACGACCAGGATCACGATCGCCAGCAACAGCAGCACCGGCACTTCATTGAAGTAGCGATACCACTTATGGCTGCGCACATTCGCCCCGCGCTCGAACTTCTTGAGCAGCGATCCGCAGGCATGATGGTAGCCGATCACCAGCAGCACGAGCGCGAGCTTCGCGTGCAGCCAGCCGCCCTGGATCCCGTAGCCCAGCCACAGCCAGAGGCCCAGCAGCAGCGCCGGCAGCGCCAGGATGGTGGTGAAGCGATACAGCCGGCGCCCCATGCCCAGCAGGCGCTCGAGCGCGGCCGGGTTGGTTTCCTGGGCCAGGTTGACGAAGATGCGCGGCAGGTAGAACAGTCCGGCGAACCAGGACGCGATGAAGACGATGTGCAGGGCCTTGATCCAGAGGTACATGCGGTTCCTTGTTCTTGTTTAGCTGCGCACTTCGCCGTGCCCGAACACGACGTACTTCAGCGAGGTCAATCCTTCCAGTCCGACCGGCCCGCGTGCGTGCAGCTTGTCGTTCGAGATGCCGATCTCCGCGCCCAGCCCGTACTCGAAGCCGTCGGCGAAACGCGTCGACGCGTTCACCATCACCGAGGCGGAATCCACCTCGCGCAGGAAACGCAGCGCGGCGCTGTAGTCTTCGGTGATGATGGACTCCGTGTGCTTGGACGACCAGGTGTTGATGTGGTCGATCGCCCCGTCCAGCCCTTCCACCACGCGGATCGCGAGGATCGGCGCCAGGTATTCGGTGCTCCAGTCCTGTTCCGTCGCATGCGCGAGGTATGGATAGCCGGCCAGGATCGCATGCGCTTCGGCATCGGCGCGCAGCTCGACCTCCTTGGTCTTGTACAGCTCCGCCAGCTGCGGCAGCACGGTCGGCGCGATCGCACGGGCCACCAGCAGCGTTTCCATGGTGTTGCAGGTGCCGTAGCGGTGGCACTTGGCGTTAAAGGCCACCGGCAGCGCCTTGGCGATGTCGGCCTTGTCGTCGATATACACGTGGCAGATGCCGTCCAGGTGCTTGATCATCGGGACGGTCGACTCTTCCATCAGGCGTGCGATCAAGCCCTTGCCGCCGCGCGGGACGATCACGTCCACGTACTGCGGCATCGTGATCAGGGCGCCGACGGCGGCGCGGTCGGTGGTGTCGACCACCTGCACCGCATCCAGCGGCAGGCCGGCGCCCTGCAGGCCTTCGCTCACCAGCTTGGCCAGCGCGCGGTTGCAGTGGATGGCTTCCGAACCGCCGCGCAGGATGGCAGCGTTGCCGCTCTTGATGCACAGGCCGGCCGCGTCCACCGTCACGTTCGGACGGGCTTCATAGATGATGCCGATCACGCCCAGCGGCACCCGCATCTGGCCGACCTGGATGCCGCTCGGGCGCGACTTCATGTTGGTGATCTCGCCGACCGGATCCGGCAGGGTGACGATCTGGCGCAGTCCCTCGACCATGGTCTTGATGGCGCTGTCGGACAGCGCCAGGCGGTCGAGCAGTGCCGCTTCCAGGCCGCCGGCACGGGCAGCCTCCATATCCTGCTGGTTGGCGGCGCGCAGCAGGTCGGCATCGCGCTCGATGGCCTCGGCGATCAGGAGCAGTGCGCGGTTGCGGGTGGCGCCGTCGGCGCGCGCCATCGCACGCGAGGCGGCACGGGCCTTGCGGCCCATGGAGTGCATGTGTTCGGTGATGTCCATCGTCGTTCCTGACCTTGTTTGTTATGGGACGCAGCCGGAACGCAGTCGCTTATCGTGCGACCCGCAGCGCCAGCTGCAGCATGGCGTCCCAGGCATCGCCCGCGAAGGCTTTCGCACGCAGGCCCTTGACCATGCGGTCGACCTGCGCCGCTTCCTGCAGGGCCGCTTCCAGCGTCGCCAGCGACACGCGCCGCAGCGCCGGCTCCATCATGCGTTCGCGCGGACCCCAGATGCGGTATTCCTTCAGCAGCGCGCCCAGCGGACGGCCCTGCGCCATCCCGGATTTCAATTTTAGCAGCGTGCGGATTTCTTCACTGACGGCCCACAAAACCAGCGGCAGGGCCTCGCCCTCGCCTTTCAGGCCGTCGAGCATGCGCGCCAGGCGCGCCGGGTCGCCGGCAAGCATGGCTTCGGACAGCTTGAACACGTCGTAGCGCGCCACGTTGAGCACGGCGTCGTGCACCTGCTCGAACGTCAGCTTGCCCGGTTCGTAGAGCAGGCCGAGCTTCTGGATCTCCTGGTGCGCCGCCAGCAGGTTGCCCTCGACGCGGTCGGCGATGAAGTCCAGGCTCTGGCGCTCGGCGCTCTGCCCCTGCGCGGAGAGACGCATGCCGATCCAGCCCGGCAATGCGGGGCGCTCCACGTTCGGGATCTCGATGTAGACCGCCGCCTGCTGCAGCGCCGCCACCCACGAGGCCTTGGCGGTCTGCCAGTCCAGCTTGGGCAGGGTGATCAGGGTCAGGTTGTCGGGACCGAGGTCCTTGGCATAGGCCTGCAGGGCGGCGCTGCCGTCCTTGCCCGGCTTGCCGCTCGGGATGCGCAGCTCGATCAGCTTCTTGTCGCCGAACAGGGACATGGCCTGGTTCGACGCCAGCAGCTCGCCCCACTTGAAGTTGCGCTCGACCGTGAGCACGTCGCGCTCGGTATACCCCCGGGCGCGCGCGGTCGCGCGGAGTCGGTCGGCCGCTTCCAGCGCGAGCAGGTGCTCGTCGCTGGTAATCACGTACAAGGGCGCGAGGCCCTTGGCCAGGTGGCCCTCGAGGGCCTCAGGCCGCAGTTGCATGGCTCGGGTTCAAATCGGTTTGATGGCGGCCAGGCGGCGCATGATCTGCTGCACCAGGTCGGCCTGCATGTCGCGGTAGAGGAGCTGCTCTTCCGATTCCTTGGCCAGCACCTGCGATTCGTCGAAGGCGATGTTGCGGCGCAGGGTGATCTCGGTCGGCCCCAGCAGTTCCTTGTTGTTGGCGTCGCGCACGCGGAACACCAGGGTGTAGCTCAGCGAGTACTCGCGCACCCGGCCCAGGCTGTTCAGCGACAGGATGGCCTTGCCGCGCGACTCGGACAGCACGTCGAACAGGGCCTGCGCCTTCGACGCGTCGTCCTCGATGCGCACGTTGTCGCCCGCGCGCAGGTTGCGCTTGAGCTCGGTGCCCAGCGGCGAAGTCTCGGGGAAGGCCAGGTAAATGCTCTGGAAGGGCATGTTGAACTGGTCGCCCGAGCCGCGCAGCTTGAAGCCGCAACCCGCGAGAGTTGCGGCCACCAGGACCGCAGCGAAGATGCGCACCACGATGGTCGTCATCGCTTACACCACGATGTTGACGAGTTTACCGGGGACGACGATGACCTTCTTCGGCGTGCCTTCGATGAACTTCTGCACCGATTCCTCGGCCAGCGCGGCGGCTTCGATGCTCGCCTTGTCGGCGTCCTTGGCCACCTTCACCGAACCGCGCAGCTTGCCGTTCACCTGGATCATCAGTTCGATCTCGGACTGCTCCAGCGCGGCCGGGTCGACTTCCGGCCACTGCACGTTGAGGATGTCGCCGTAGACGGCGGCATAGCCCAGGTCCTGCCACAGCGCGTGGGTGATGTGCGGCGCCACCGGGTTCAGCAGGCGCAGGAAGATCGAGAAGCCTTCGGCGATCACGGCGTCGGACGCCACGCCCTCGGCCAGCTTGGCCGACTCGAGGGTATTCAGCATCTTCATGCAGGCCGAGACCACCGTGTTGTACTGGATGCGCTTCAGGTCGTAGTCGGCCTGCTGCAGCACCTTGTGCACTTCGCGGCGCAGGGTTTTCTGGGCGTCGTCCAGCGCGCCTTGCTGCTGGCCCTTGAGTGCCGAGGCAATACGCTCGCGCTGCGCATAGCCATAGGCCCAGACGCGGCGCAGGAAGCGGCTCGCGCCTTCGACGCCGCTATTCGACCACTCCAGGGTCTGCTCCGGCGGCGAGGCGAACATGGTGAACAGGCGCGCGGTATCCGCGCCGTACTGTTCGATCTGGGCCTGCGGGTCGATGCCGTTGTTCTTCGACTTCGACATCTTCTCGGTGCCGCCGATCTGGACCGGCTGGCCGTCCGATTTCAGCACCGCGCTCTGCGGGCGGCCCTTGTCGTCGAAGGTCAGCTCGACGTCGGCCGGGTTGAACCAGGTCTTCTTGCCGGACGCGTCCTCGCGGTAGTAGGTCTCGTTCAGCACCATGCCCTGGGTCAGCAGGTTGACGAAGGGCTCGTCGAACTTCAGCAGGCCGAAGTCGCGCATCACCTTGGTCCAGAAGCGCGCGTACAGCAGGTGCATGACGGCGTGCTCGATGCCGCCGATGTACTGGTCCATCGGCATCCAGTAGTCGTTGCGTTCGTCGACCATCTTGTCGTTCGAACCCGGCGAGGTATAGCGCATGTAGTACCAGGACGAGTCGATGAAAGTATCCATCGTGTCGGTCTCGCGGCGCGCCGGCTTGCCGCACTTCGGGCAGTCGCACTTCAGGAAGGCTTCATCCTTGTTGAGCGGGTTGCCGGTGCCGTCCGGGACCAGGTGCTCGGGCAGCACGACCGGCAGGTCCTGCTCGGGCACCGGCACCGCGCCGCAGTCGCCGCAGTGGATCATCGGGATCGGGGTGCCCCAGTAGCGCTGGCGCGAGATGCCCCAGTCGCGCAGGCGGAAGGTGACCTTCTTGTCGCCCAGGCCTTGCGCGGCCAGGTCGCCCGCCACCGCATTGACGGCGGCGATGTAATCGAGGCCGTCGTACTTGCCCGAATTGATGGTCTTGCCCAGCTCCTTGTCGCCATACCACTCCTGCCAGGCGCCAAGGGAGAATTCCTGGCCTTCGACGGCCACCACCTGCTTGATCGGCAGATCGTACTTCTTGGCGAAGCCGAAGTCGCGCTCGTCGTGGGCCGGCACGCCCATCACGGCGCCGTCGCCGTAGGTCATCAGGACGTAGTTGCCGACCCAGACCGGGACTTGTTCGGCGGTGACCGGGTGGGTCACGGACAGGCCGGTCGGCATGCCCTTCTTTTCCATCGTCGCCATGTCGGCTTCGATCACGGAGCCCAGCTTGCACTCGGCGATAAAGGCCTGCAGTTCCGGGTTGTTCTTTGCGGCGTGCTGGGCCAGCGGGTGCTCGGCCGCCACGGCGCAGAAGGTGACGCCCATGATGGTGTCGGCGCGGGTGGTGAAGACGTATAATTTTCCGTCGTTGATCGGTGCACCGGCTTCGTCCATGATCACGTGCGGGAAGGCGAAGCGCACACCGGTCGACTTGCCGATCCAATTGGCCTGCATGATGCGCACCCGCTCCGGCCAGCCCGGCAGCTTGTTGTCCACGTAGTCCAGCAGCTCGTCCGCGTACTCGGTGATGCGCACGTAGTACATCGGGATCTCGCGCTTCTCGATCAGCGCGCCCGAACGCCAGCCGCGGCCGTCCACCACCTGCTCGTTCGCCAGCACGGTCTGGTCCACCGGGTCCCAGTTCACGGTGCCGGTCTTCTGGTAGATGATGCCCTTCTCGAGCATCTTGAGGAACATCCACTGGTTCCACTTGTAGTATTCCGGCTTGCAGGCGGTCATCTCGCGCGACCAGTCGATGGCCAGGCCCATCGACTCCATCTGCCCGCGCATGTGGGCGATGTTCGAATAAGTCCACTCGGCCGGCGGCACGTTGTTCGCCATCGCCGCGTTCTCGGCCGGCATGCCGAAGGCGTCCCAGCCCATCGGCATCAGCACGTTGTAGCCGTTCATCCGCAGGTAGCGGTACATCACGTCATTGATCGTATAGTTGCGCACGTGACCCATGTGCAGCTTGCCCGACGGGTAAGGCAGCATCGAGCAGGCGTAATACTTGCCTTTTGGGAAACGCGGGTCGTGTTCGACGGCCTTATAGGCGTCGATCGACTTCCAGTAGGCCTGGGCGGCCTGTTCTACTTCGGCTGGACTATATTTTTCTTGCATGGTTTCTGCAGACGTAATGGAGGGGTGGAACCGGACATTATACTGCAATGCAAAAATGAAAAACCGCCATGCCTGCCGTGGCAGGGATGGCGGTCGGGGATGGCGCCGGCCGGCTTTAACGGAGCACCAATTCCAGCGCCGGCTTCTCGCCGTAGTCCTCGTAACGCTCGTTGATGCCGCCGATGCAGAACGCGATCTCTTCCAGCAGATCGGGCACGGCCGCCTTCATCTTGTCGGCATCCGCCACGACGATTTCCAGCACCTCGTTCGGCTTGAGGCGGAACTTGGTCATGTTCTCTTCGTCGCGCAGGTAGCTCATGCAGTCGACCCAGGCGTCGATGCTGTCGGCATACGACGCGGGAAAGCCGAACGCGCGCCGGCTTTCGACGTGGAAGGAGGCCTCGTCGACGATGGCGGCGCCGTTCAGTTCTGCGACTGCCATGATCAGCCCTTCAGGCCCAGCACGTCGTGCATGTCGAACAGGCCGTTCGGCTTGCCCGCCAGGAAACGTGCAGCGCGCAGGGCGCCGTGGGCGTAGGTGACGCGGCTGCTCGACTTGTGGCTGATCTCGATGCGTTCGCCGGTACCGAGGAACATCACGGTGTGGTCGCCCACGACGTCGCCGCCGCGCACGGTGGCGAAGCCGATGGTGGACGGGTCGCGCTCGCCGGTCACGCCTTCGCGGCCGTAGACGGCGCATTCCTTCAGGTCGCGGCCCAGCGCGTCGGCGATCACTTCGCCCATCTTCAGCGCGGTGCCGCTCGGCGCGTCCACCTTGTGGCGGTGGTGCGCTTCGACGATCTCGATGTCGTAGCCTTCGCTGAAGCTCCTGGCCGCCATTTCGAGCAGCTTGAGGGTGACGTTCACGCCCACGCTCATGTTCGGGGCGAACACGATGCCGATCTTCTCGCCGGCGGCGCGGATCGCGGCCTTGCCGGCTTCGTCGAAACCGGTGGTGCCGATCACCAGCTGCACATTGTTGGCCACGCAGTATTCCAGGTGCTGCAGCGTGCCTTCCGGACGGGTGAAGTCGATCAGGACGTCGGCGTCCTTCAGGCCGGCCGCCAGGTCGGACTGGATGACCACGCCGGTCAGCTGGCCGGAGAAGGCGCCGGCATCCATGCCGATCGACGGCGAGCCGGCCAGGCCCAGTGCGCCGGCCAGCACGGCGTCCGGCGCGGCTTGAATGGCGTCGACCAGCATGCGGCCCATGCGGCCGTCGGCGCCGGCGACGGCGATTTTCAATGCGCTCATGGTTGGATCACCGGGGCGCCGCCGACCTTGGCCGGTTCGACCGGGCGCGATTCCGGCTTGGCCTTGTTGCTCAACTTGGCCGGGCCGGCGATGCGGTCGATGTATTCGCGCTCGGTCGGCAGGTTGCCGCCTTCGAAGCGCTCGACTTTGTCGTCCTTGAAGAACACGGTGACGCGGCTGGTGGTCAGCTCGCCGTTGCCGCGCGCGAGGTAGAACGGGAAGTCCCAACGGTCTTCGTGGAACACGTCGCTCAGCAGCGGGGAACCGAGGATGAAGCGTACCTGCTCGCGCGACTGGCCGACCTTCAGCTGGGCCAGCATCTCCTGCGAGACGAAGTTACCCTGCTGGATGTCGGGGCGGTAGGGCGAGAAGATCCAGAAGAACTTCTGCAGCTTGGTGGCCTGGACGGTCTGGGCGCCGGCATTGGCGGCGGCGGCCGACTTCTGTGCGTCGGCGGAGACTGCCGCCGGGTCCGTGCTCACCGGCGGCGCGGGACGCGTCTGGTTGCGCCAGGCGGCGCAGCCGGACAGCATCAGCGTGCATGCGAGGCCGGCCGCGAGGGCTGCCCGGCTTGAGAATCGGTGGAGAACGGCTTGTTTGACGCGCATAGGTAACCTCAAAACGTTTGAGCGGGAGCTCCAAAACGCTATATCATAAAGCACTCCGCCAAACTACGAGCAACAAACATGAGTAACAACCCTAGCGACCTGAAGGCCAGCGGCCTGAAGGCAACTTTGCCACGACTGAAAATCCTGGAAATCTTCCAGAACAGCTCCGTTCGGCACCTGACGGCGGAAGATGTCTACAAAATCCTCCTGGCCGACAACATGGACGTCGGCCTGGCCACCGTCTACCGCGTGCTGACCCAGTTCGAGCAGGCCGGCCTGCTGAACCGCAACCACTTCGAGACCGGCAAGGCCATCTACGAGCTGAACGCCGGCTCGCACCACGACCACCTCGTCTGCCTCGACTGCGGCCACGTGGAAGAGTTCTACGACGAAGAGATCGAATCGCGCCAGCACAAGATCGCCGTGGAGCGCGGCTTCAAGATTGCCGAGCACTCGCTGGCGATTTACGGGAATTGCGTGAAGGTGGGCTGCCCGCGCAAGGGCTGACTCAGGACTGGCTCAGGGCATTCGACAGCAGCTTCGCCGTAATGTCCACGATCGGGATCACGCGCTCGTAGGCCATGCGCGTCGGCCCGATCACCCCCAGGGTGCCGACGATGCGCCCATTCACCTCGTAGGGCGCGGTCACCACGCTCATCTCGTCCATCGGCACCAGCTTCGACTCGCCGCCGATGAAGATCTGCACACCACCCGCCTTGCTCGACACGTCGAGCAGCTGCATCAGGCCGGTCTTCTGCTCGAACATCTCGAACATCTGGCGCAGCGAGCTCATGTTGGACGACAAGTCCGACACCGACAGCAGGTTGCGTTCGCCCGCGATCACCATGTCGTCGCCCTCGGCCATCGCCTCGCTGCCCGCCTCCACCGCCACCTGCATCAGGCGGCCCATGTCGTCGCGCAGCTGGCGCAGCTCGCCGCCCAGGCGCTTGCGCACCTCGTCGAAGGTGAGGCCGGCGTAGTTCTGGTTCAGGTAATTGGCCGACTGGATCAGCTGCCCCGGCGTGTAGTCGACGTCGGTCAGCAGCAGCCGGTTCTGCACGTCGCCGCGCGGGTCGACGATCACCAGCAGGATGCGCTTCTCGGACAAACGGAGGAATTCGATCTGCTGGAACACCGATTCGCGCCGCGGGCTTTGCACCACCCCGGCGAAGGTCGACAGCGAGGACAGCATCTGGGCCGCGTTGGCGATGATCTTCTGCGGATGCTGGCTCGGCAGGCGCATGTTCTGGGCGCCCACCGCGTGCTCGTCGATGTGCTGCACGGTGAGCAGGGTGTCGACGAACAGGCGGTAGCCGCGCGGGGTGGGAATCCGGCCGGCCGATGTGTGCGGGCTGGAGACGTAGCCCATCTCCTCGAGATCGGCCATGATGTTGCGGATCGTGGCCGGCGACAGGTCGAGGCCGGAGATCTTCGACAGCGCGCGCGATCCGACGGGCTGGCCGTCGGCGATGTAGCGCTCGACGAGGGCTTTGAGCAGGGTCTGGGCGCGGGGTTCGAGTTGCATGCTCATATTATGCACGCGATGGCGGACGCGGCGCCAGTTCAGTCGTGCTCGCGCTTGAGCCAGTCCAGCAATCCGTCCAGGCTGTGGACCTCGGCGTCGGGCTTGACCTCGTCCGGCAGGTAGTTCACCTGGCCGGTCCGGTTCATCCACACCGCGCGCAGCCCGGCGCGCTGGGCGCCATAGACGTCGAGCCGCAGGTCGTCGCCCACGTAGACCGCCTCCTGGGGCGCCACGTCCAGCATCCGGCAGGCCTCCAGGAAGATCTTTACGTCCGGCTTGGCGACGCCGAAGCTGGGCGCGGCCACCGAGGCGTCGAAATGGCGTGCCAGGCCGATCGTCTGCAAGTCGGCATTGCCGTTGGTGACGGAGCCGATCTTTACCCTGCCCTTCAGGCGCAGCAGGCCGGGCAGCACGTCGTCATAGGGGATCACCGCATTGCGCGCCGCGAAGAATTCGGCCATGGCCTGCTCCACCTTGCCGGCATCCTCGCCGGCCTGCTCGAAGGCGGCGATCAGGCCGGCCCGGCGCAGGGCGCCCAGGTCGAGCTGGAATTCGGGCTGGCGCGCCAGCAGTTCGAGCCGGGCCTGGCGCAGGGTCTCGATCGTGTACTGCTGCGCCACCCGCGGCGCATGCGCGCGCAGCCAGGCGAACAGGATCTGCTCGGCCTCCAGGATCACCGGGGCGATCGGCCACAGGGTGTCGTCGAGGTCGAACAATACTGCTTTGGGCCAGGGGCGGCGCTGCGTCATGAGGTGCTTGCTTGGGAGATGGGTCGCTGGTCCAAGCATAGCGAGCACGCCCGTAGAAAGCAATCGGTCCCGGTTCCGAATACTAAATACCGACGGTTACACCGTGATACAAAGGCAAACCGTCCAGCTGCTTGCCAAATGCACTAAAATGTTGGGCGATAAATGTTGGGCGATGAGCGTCCAACTGCGTGTCCGCTGATCACTTGCACACGCTTTGCACGTTCACCAGTCAGATTTTTTGGAGAAATTATGAAGAGTTCGTACCTGCGTGCCGGGGCTGCACTGGCATGCGCGCTGGCGCTGTCCGCGTGCGGCGGCAGCGATGGCGACCTGTATGTCGGCGGCACCTTCACCGGCGTGACCAAGACCGGCCTGGTCGTGCAGAACAACGGCGGCGCCGACCTGGCCATCAATCCGACCAACAACGGCGTCGGCGAGTTCTATTTCCCGGAGCTGGTGGAAACCGATTCCAGCTACAACGTCACGATCAAGAGCTTCCCGAGCAACGCGGCGACTTGCGAAGCGACGGCCAACAAGGGCAAGGTGGCATTCAGCATCAATACCATCCGCATCCAGTGCACCATCCGCCAGCACGAGCTCAAGGGCACGGTGTCCGGCCTGGTCGGCAACAACCTGGTGCTGGTCAACGGCGCGGACCGCGTCCCGGTTCCCGCGGGCGCC
This sequence comes from Telluria sp. ZB4P36, assembly GCF_059685865.1. Lineage (NCBI taxonomy): Bacteria > Pseudomonadati > Pseudomonadota > Betaproteobacteria > Burkholderiales > Oxalobacteraceae > Telluria > Telluria sp. ZB4P36. The sequence goes on along the minus strand of NZ_JCASIE010000011.1, from coordinate 61,278 downwards.
ACTTCCTTCACCATGGCCAAGGTCAACGAAGATGCGCCCTACGGCGTCGCCATCCTGACCCAGCCCGACAACCAGACCTGCACGGTCGCCAACGGCGCCGGCACGGTGGGCGCGAACGACATCACCAACGTGGCGGTCACCTGCGGTCCCCGCACTTAAACCTGGAGCAACCTTCATGACGTTTTCCCTGATCCGTCCGGCAAGCATGCTGGCAATGGCAGTGGCCCTGGCATCCTGCGGTGGCGGCGGCGACGATGACTACACCGTGGGCGGCAGCGTCGACGGCGTGGTCTACCCGGGCATGGTGCTGAGCAATAACGGCAGCAGCATCAACGTGGCCCCGCCCGCCAAGGCCGGCGACCCGGTCACTTTCAGCTTCCCGAACAAGCTCGAGTACGGCGACACCTACAATGTGACGGTGAGCTCGCCGCCGCAACACCAGAACTGCCGCGTCCACCAGTTCTTCCCGCTGAGCAATGCCGATACGGCCGGCCGCCTGGCCTCGATCAATGCGCGCTTCGAGTGCTTCATCAATGAATTCCGGATCGGCGGCAAGGTCACCGGGCTGACCAAGGACAATACCGGCCTGGTACTGGCCAACGGCAGCACCACCGGCTCGACAATCATCATTCCAGCCGACACCAACACAACGGGCGCCGCCTTCGACTACTTCATGGCGGTCTCGGTCCCGTACAACCAGACCTATGGCGTCACCATCGTCACCCAGCCGAAGGGCCGCGTCTGCACGGTCCAGAACCCGACCGGCACCATGGGCGACGCCGACGTCACCAACATCAACATCAATTGCGTTCCGACTTGAGATATTCGCAAAAATTATGTCGATTATGCGAAAGGGAAATTGGACTTATATGCTGTAACGCAGCATACTAACTCCTGTCTCCTCCAACTCTCCTCAGAAAAGAATTGGATTTCAGCCCGCCTCAACAGCGGGCTTTTTTTTCGCCCGCGTATCCGGATCAGGCCGGACGCTTGGCCGTCACCTTCACCACGGCGACCTGGGCGTCGCCGACCGAAACCTGGGCGTTGTAGGCCTCGGCGGCGCGGCTGTTGGCGGCCTGGGCGAAGCTGCTGGCGCCGGCGAGGACCAGGGCGGCGATGAAGATGGCTTCCATGTGCTTGAGGGTGTTCATTGTCGTGCTCCTTCGGTTGGCTGGTTTCGCCGCTTGGCAATCGCTTTGCGGCTGTCGATGGAAGCACTTTAGCCAATGGCCCCCGCAGGCTCCAGCGAGCTGCGACGGACTGCAGGAATGGGCGGATGAAGGGACGAAATGGAGGATGCGCCGCGATTGTGCGGCGCAATGTAGAGCAGTTGTGGCTTACAGCAGATTGGCCAGGGCGACGTACTGCTCCAGCCCCACCGCCTCCGGCCGCGCCCCCGGATCGATCCCCGCCTCGACCAGCTGCGCCTCGGTGAACATCCCCGCCACGCAGTTGCGGATCACCTTGCGGCGCTGCGAGAAGGCCTTGGCCACCACCTTTTCCAGCGTGGCGCCATCGACGTCGAGCTTCTGGCGCTTGGGGATCATGCGCACGATGGCCGAATCGACCTGCGGCGGCGGGTCGAAGGCGGTCGGCGGGACGATGAACAGCAGGTCCATGTCGTAGCGCCATTGCAGCATCACCGACAGGCGGCTGTAGGCCTTGGTGCCCGGCTCGGCCACCATGCGCTCGACCACCTCCTTCTGCAGCATGAAGTGCTGGTCCTCGATCAGGGGCGCGAATTCGGCCAGGTGGAACAGCAGCGGGCTCGAGATGTTGTACGGCAGGTTGCCGACCACGCGCAGCTTCTGCCCTTCCGGTACCGGAATCGCTCCGAAATCGAATTTCAGCGCATCGCCCGAGTGCACGGTGAGCTTCTCGCGCGGGTAGGCCTTTTCCAGGCGCGCCACCAGGTCGCGGTCGAGTTCCACCACGTGCATGTGGTCGAGCGACTTGAGCAGCAGCGCCGTCATGGCGGCCAGGCCGGGGCCGATCTCGACCATCGTCTCGCCGCGGGACGGCCCGATGGCGTCGATGATGTTGTCCAGGACGAGTTTGTCGGTCAGGAAGTTCTGGCCGAAGCGCTTGCGTGCGACGTGTTTCATGTTGACTTTCTTGTTGTTGATGCCATCTGCATGGCGGCGCGGATCGCCTCTTCCATGCTGCCGCAATCGGCCAGGCCCAGTCCCCGGGCCGCGAGGTCGAGCGCGGTGCCGTGGTCGACCGAGGTGCGCACGATCGGCAGGCCGAGCGTGACGTTGATGCCGCGCCCGAAGGTGGCGTGCTTCAGCACCGGCAGGCCCTGGTCGTGGTACATCGCCAGCACGCAGTCGGCATCCTGCAGGTACTTCGGCTGGAACAGGGTGTCGGCCGGATAGGGGCCGCGCGCGTCGATGCCGCGCGCCCTGGCCTCCTCCAGCACCGGCGTGATGACCTCGATCTCCTCGCGCCCCAGGTAGCCGTTCTCGCCCGCGTGCGGGTTCAGGCCGGCGACCAGGATGCGCGGCGCGGCGATGCCGAATTTCGCTTTTAAGTCGGCGTCGATGATGTCGATCACCTGCGCCAGGTTCTCGCGGCTCAAGGCGGCCGGGACGTCCCTGAGCGGCAGATGGGTAGTGGCCAGCGCGACGCGTAGATAGGCTTGATCGCCGCCCGGCTGCCCCCCGGATGGCCGGCCCGCCAGCATCATCACCACCTTCGGGGTATTGGTCTTCTCGGCCAGGTATTCGGTATGGCCCGAAAAGGCCACGCCGGCGTCGTTGATCGTGCTTTTCTGGAGCGGCGCGGTGACGATGCCGTCGAACCAGCCGCATTGGGCGCCCTCGATTGCCAGGTCCAGGGTGGCCAGCACGGCGCGCCCGTTCTCGGCGTTCAGCAGGCCCGGCACCACGTGCGCGGCGAGCGGCACGTCGACCACGGCCAGCCGGTCCTTGCCGAACTGCGGCAAGCCGCCGTGTCGGAGGGCCTGGATCGACAGCGCCGACAAACGGATGGAGGGATCGATCAGGCTGGCGGTGAGCGCCAGGAAGGCGGCGTCGCCGACCAACACGCAGTTGGCGGATTCGCGCAGCGCCCAGGCCGCGCGGATCGATATTTCGGGACCGATGCCGGCCGGCTCGCCGACCGTGACCGCGAGGGTTGGCCGACGGCTTGCCTGCATGGTCATGGATTACTGCTCCTCGCGGAACTCGACGTAGGCGCGGTCGCGCACCTGGCGCATCCAGTCTTCCAGCCCTTCCTGCATCTTGCGCTCGCGCAGGACCTGGCGTGCCGCATTGCGTTCCTTCTGCGCGCTCTGGTCTTCGGACTTGCGCTCGGTGACGCGCAGGATGTGGAAGCCGAACGAGGACTCGATGACGTCCGAGATCTCGCCCGGTTTCAGGGTGCTCAGGGCCTGGTCGAATTCCGGACCGGCATCGCCCGGTTCCAGCCAGCCCAGGTCGCCGCCCTTGGCCGCGCTGCCCGGTTCCTGGCTGTTCTGGCGTGCCAGGTCTTCGAAGGTGGCGGTCTTGTTGACGACCTTCTCCTTCAGTTCGAGCAGCTTCTTCTTGACCTCGGCCGCGGTCATGGTCGGCGTCGGCTTCATGAGGATATGGCTGACGCGGGTCTGCTGGACCACGCTCGGCTCGTTCGCGGCGGCTTCGGCCAGGCTGCGCTTGTCGGCCACGCGCAGGATGTGGAAGCCGTTGTTGGTCTTGATGATCGGGGTGACCTGGCCCGGTTTCAGCTTGCGCAGTTCGGTCGCGAAGATCGGCGGCAGGCGGTCCGGGTCGCGCCAGCCGATCTCGCCGCCCTTCAGGGCGTCGGGTGCGTCGGAATAGGTCGCAGCCATCTTGCTGAATTCGGCGCCGGTGCGCAGCTGGCGCGCCACTTCTTCGGCGCGCGCGCGGCGTGCGGCGATCTGCTCGGGCGAGGCGTTCTCGGGCACCGCCACCAGGATCTGCGCCAGGTTCAGCTCGACGCGCTCGCTTGCTGCGGCCTTGGAAGCGGCGAGGTAGGTGTCGATCTCGGCTTCCGAGACCTGGATCTTGGAATCGACCTCATGCTCGCGCAGCTGCTGCATCATGATTTCGTTGCGGATGTCTTCGCGGAACTGGCCATAGGCCAAGCCCTCTTTTTCCATCTGGTTGCGCAGCTCCTGCACCGACATCTTCTGGTTCTCGGCGATGCGGCCGATGGTGGCGTCGAGCCGGCGGTCGTCGACGCGCACGCCCATTTCCTTGGCCAGCTGCAGCTGGGCACGCTCGACGATCATCGACTCGACCACCTGGCGCTCCAGGGTGGCCTGGTCCGGCAGCTGCACGTTGCGCGCCTTCAGGTTCTGCACGGTCTGGGCCACGCGGTTGCGCACTTCGTTTTTCGTGATCACTTCGTCATTGACCACGACGTGGATCGAATCGATCACCTTGGCGCTGCTGGAAGCCGGCGGCAGGAAGCCGCTGCCTGGCTTGGTAGCCGGCGCGGCAGCTTGGGCCATGACCTGGCCCGCGGTCAGCGCACACAGCAGGGCCGTGGCGAGCTTCAGTTGGTGCATACGGGTGGAACGCGTCATCTGGAAAGCACTCATTCAGGGTGAATAATCATTCAATTGCCAACCGCGCAGTCTACACGCCGGCGGTTAAGGCGTCCTTAAAAATCAGGGCCGCCCCACATTGGAATTCAACTGCGTATAGCCCGGAACGCTCTTGTTGAACGTCTCGAGCGGGTTGCCCGACCCCAGGCGCGACAGCCCATTGAGCTCGAGCTGGAAGAAGATCGGCGTCGAGGTGGTCTGGGCGGCGGTCACGAAGCGCTGGACGCCGGCGCGGAACACCCAGCAGTCGGCCTTGTACTCGAGACCCACGAGGCTCTCGAGCAGCTTGCCCTTGCCCGGCGTCGCATTTCCCACGGTGTAGGAGCGCAGCGCATAGCTCACGCGGCCGACGCCGTACCAGCGCGACGACAGGGGCCACTGGCCCGACAGGTCGACGTTGCGGAAGCTGCCGCGCTGGTAACGGTATTCGGCGTTCAGGACCTTCATCGCGGCCGGCCGCCACTGCGTGCTCAGGTTCGAGCTGTACAGGTTGCTGCCGGTGGCGTCGTATTGTACGCCGCTATCGAAGCTCCAGGTCTCGGAAATGCGGCCCGAGGCCGCCAGCAGCACGTCCGAGCGGCTCTGGTGCAGCGCTTCGCCCGGCAGGCGCACGCGCGGCTCCCTGAAGTACATGCGCTGGCCGAAGGCCAGGCGCAGGCGCTCGGCGCCGTCCGGCTGGATGAAGCGCGACACCAGGGCGGCGGTCAGCTGGTTGGCGTCGGACACGCGGTCCAGGCCGACGTAGCGGTTCTCGCTGAACAGCTGGGCGTAGTTGAAACCGGCGCGGCCGGTGTCGAATACCGGGAACAGGTCCTGGTTCTTGTACGGCGTGTAGACGTAGAACAGGCGCGGTTCCAGGGTCTGGGTCATGGCGCTCTTGAACAGCGTGGTGTCGCGCTCGAACACTAGGCCGCTGTCGAGCGAGACGGTGTTCAGGCTGCGCGACAGCTTGCTCGGGCCGGTGTAGCCGTTGGCGCGGTCCAGGTCGTACTTGCTGTGGTGGCTGATGACTTTCGGCGTGATGAACCAGCCCGGGCGCACGATCGGGTAGCTGAGCTGGGCCACGGCCACGGCGCGGTTGCCGCGCAGGAGGTCCGGGTGCCAGAAGCTGACCGCCTCGGCGTCCACCGCCCAGTCGAAGCCCTTGACGTCGTAGCGGCCGGCGTGGAAGTTAATCTGCGGCATGCGGTCGTAGGGGCGCGGCACCGTCAGGCTCGGGTTGTTGGCCGCGGCCGGGTCCTGCAGCACCTGGTAGTTCTGGGCGCGCGCGCTCAGGTTCCAGTACTGGCCGACGAAGTCGGTGCGCACTTCGCGCAGCAGCTGGCGCTCGGCGCTGGCGGCCACGGTGCGCGAAAAGTCGCTCGGGTATTCGTCGTCGGAAGCCGCATGCAGGTTCCAGCCATAGGACCAGCCCGGGCCGAGTGCCTGGGTGTGGACCGAATCGACGCGCCAGCGGTCCTCGCCGGTCTCGCGGTCCTTGCGCAGGCCCTCGACGTGGGTTTCGCCGTTGTAGGCGCCGAGCCCGGTGACGCCGAGGTAGCGCCCGGTGGCGCCGAGCTGCAGGCCGCGGTCGAACATCATGCGCGGGTACAGCGTCAGGTCGCGGTTGGGCGCGATGTTGAAGTAATACGGCACCATGATCTCGGCCTTGCCCTTGGAGCCGAAGCCCACGGTGGGCGCCAGCCAGCCGGAGCGGCGCGCGCCCGACAGCGAGAACGACAGGGCCGGGGTGCCGATGATCGGCACGTCCTTGAAATAGATGACGGTCTTGCCGGCCAGGCCGACGTCGCGGCCGCTGTCCAGGCGCAGCGTGCTCGATTTCAGGTACCAGTCCGGATCGGGGCCTTCGCAGGTGCTGTAGGTGCCGTCGCGCACCAGCGCCACGTCTTCGCCGAGGAAGTCGATGCGCGAGGCATTGCCCTGGGCGTTATTCAGCTGCAAACGGTATTCGGGGCGCAGCACGTAGCCCTTGCCGGTCTCCAGGTTCAGCTGCAGCTCGTCGCCCTTGTAGCGGTCGCCGAAGCGCCACATGTTGACGTTGCCGACGGCGGTAACCTGGTCTTCGACGCGCAGGTAGCAGGCGCTGTCGGCGGTCAGGCGGGTCTGGCCACGTGTCAGTTCGACATTGCGCTCGAGGTTCAGCTGGCGGTCGGGACGGCCGCTGATGTCCTCGGCGTGGATCGTGATCGGCAGGTCCTGCTCATCCGGGTGTGGCGCCGGTACTACGTTCTGTGCATGCAGGGGCAAGGACATGCCGGCCGCTGCGCTAGCCAGTACATACAATGCGAGCGCCTGGCGCGGGGGAAATGGGTGGGCCGAAAACCAGCTCATGGAGAATCTGCGTGCGCCATAAAGGGCGGTATTTTTGGGATGAATCCCTTATTATATGGGAATAATTTCGATCAACCCGTTTCACCAGGCCGCTTCATGTCTTCTTTGTATCAAAATTCCTCCACTTCCGGCAGCCAGGACGCGCGCCTGCAGCAGCTGACCGAATGGCTGGCATCGACCGGCCTGGTGGAAGTGGAAACCGGCCGCCCGGCATCCGCGGATGCCAGTTTCCGACGCTATTTCCGTTACGACGTTGTGCCAGCGATGCGCGAGAAGCTGGGCGCCACCCTGGTCGCCATGGATGCGCCGCCCGAGCGCGAGAACGTGCCGGCCTTCATCCACGTGCAGGGCCTCCTGATGGACGCCGGCGTCACGGTGCCGGCGATCGTCGAGCGCAAGGTGGAGAGCGGCTTCCTGCTGCTGTCCGACCTCGGCGTGACCACCTATCTGCAGCGCCTCGATTCGGACAATGCCGCCTTCATGTATTCGGATGCGGTCGACGCCCTACTCAAGTTCCAGCTCGCCAGCCAGCCCGGCAAGCTGCCGGAATTCGACCGCGCCTTCGTGCTGCGCGAGATGAACCTGTTCCCGGAGTGGTTCATCAACCGCCACCTGGGTGTGACGCTCGACGACAAGCAGCAGGCGACGCTGGACAAGGTGTTCGAAGCGATCACCGCCAACGTGCTGGCCCAGCAGCAGGTCTACATGCACCGCGACTTCCATTCGCGTAACCTGATGTGGCTCGAACAGGGCAACCCGGGCGTGCTCGATTTCCAGGATGCGGTCTACGGCCCGGTCACCTACGACCTCGGCTCGCTGCTGCGCGACGCCTACATCCAGTGGGACGAAGAGATCGTGCTGGACTGGGTGGTGCGCTACTGGCAGAGCGCCAAGCAGGTGGGCCTGCCGGTGAATCCGGACATCGACGCCTTCTACCGCGACTTCGAGTTCATGGCCCTGCAGCGCCACCTGAAGATCCTCGGGATCTTCTGCCGCCTGAACTACCGCGACAGCAAGCCGAATTACATGGGCGACCTGCCGACGGTGATGGAGTACGTGCGCCGCACCGCCAACCGCTACACCGAACTGAAACCGCTGCTCCGCCTCCTCGACGCGCTCGAGGACAAGGCGCCGGCGGTCGGCTACACCTTCTGACGGAACCAGCATGAAAGCCATGATTTTCGCCGCCGGCCGCGGCGAGCGCATGCGCCCGCTCACGGACGCCTGCCCCAAGCCGCTGCTGAAAGTGCGCGGACGGCCGATGATCACCTACCACGTGCTGAACCTGGTGCGTGCCGGGATCACCGACATCGTCATCAACCACTCGCACCTCGGCCACATGATCGAGGACGAGCTGGGCGACGGCAGCAAGTACGGCGCCCGCATCGTGTATTCGCACGAACCGACCCCGCTCGAGACCGCGGGCGGCATCGCCAATGCCCTGCACCTGCTGGGCGACGAACCCTTCCTGGCGGTGTCGGGCGACATCTATGCGCCCTACTTCGATTTCTCGCAGGTGGTCGACGTCCTGAAGGACAAGGACATGCTGGGCATTCCCTACCCGCCCGACAAGCGCGACATCGCCTGGCTGTGGCTGACGCCGAACCCTTGGCACAACCCGGAAGGCGACTTCGCCCTCGACATGTACACCCTGCGCAACGAGGGTGAGGTGAAGTGGAACTTCGCGGGCATCGGCGTCTACCGTCCCGAGATGTTCGACGGGATCGCCGCCGGCGAATTCGTCAAGTTCGGTCCCCTGATGCGCAAGTTCATCGAGCAGGGCCGCGTCGGCGGCGAGCTGTACGATGGCCTGTGGGTCAACGTCGGTACCGCGCGCCAGCTGGAAGAACTGAACGCGCCGCTGGGAGCGGCCAAGACGGGGTCATGACCGCGGCCGCGGCTCCTTACATCGAACGCCGTGCGCGCCTGGCGGCGCGCATGCAGCCGGGATCGGTCGCGGTGCTGGCCACCGCGCCCGAAGTGCTGCGCAACGGCGACAGCGACTACCCCTACCGGCACGACAGCTATTTTTATTACCTGAGCGGTTTTACGGAACCGGAAGCGGTGCTGGTGCTCGTCGCCGCATCAGGCGAGCTGCCTTCGCGCTCCCTCCTGTTCTGCCGCGAGAAGAATCCCGAGCGCGAGATCTGGGACGGTTACCGCTACGGACCGGAGGCGGCGCGCATCGCTTTCGGCTTCGACGAAGCCTTCCCTATCGGCGAACTGGATGCGCAGATGGGCAAGCTGCTGGCCAACGCGCCGGCCCTGTACTACGCCCTCGGCCACAGCGCCGCCCTGGATGCGCAGGTCAGCGGCTGGCTCAAGGCCGTGCGCGCGCAGGGCCGCAGCGGCATCGCGGCGCCCGGCACCACCCACCACCTGCCCGGCATCCTCGACGACATGCGCCTGCTGAAGGATGCGGGCGAACAGGCGATCATGGGGCGTGCCGCCGCGATCGCCGCGGCGGGCCACGCGCGCGCCATGCGCTTCACCCGGCCCGGCGTGTTCGAGTACGAGATCGAAGCCGAGCTGCTGCACGAATTCCGCCGCAACGGCGCCCAGTTCCCGGCCTATACCCCGATCGTCGCCTCCGGCAGCAACGCCTGCGTGCTGCACTACAACCAGAACGACCGCCGGTGCCGCGAGGGCGAACTGGTGCTGGTCGACGCCGGCTGCGAGTTGGACGGCTATGCTTCGGACATCACGCGCACCTGGCCGGTGGGCGGACGTTTCAGCACGCCGCAGAAACTCCTGTACGAATTGGTGCTGCAGGCCCAGCAGGCGGCCTTCGCCGCCATCGTCCCGGGGCGGCCCTACAGCGGCATGCACGAAGCGGCGCTGCAGGTGCTGGCAAGCGGCATGCTGGACCTCGGCCTGCTCGATCGCCAGAAATATGCCTCGGCCGAGGACGCGATTGCCGACAAGGCCCACCTGCAGTTCTACATGCACGGCACCGGCCACTGGCTCGGCATGGACGTGCACGATGTCGGGCCCTATCGCGACCTGAGCGTCGCCGAGGGGCCTTCGCGGCCCCTGCTGGCGGGGATGGCGCTGACGGTGGAGCCGGGCATCTACGTGCGGCCGGGCGAAGGCGTGCCCGAGCAGTTCTGGAACATCGGCATCCGGATCGAGGACGACGTGATCGTCACCGCGGATGGCTGCCGCATCCTCTCCGGCGACGCGCCGAAGAGCGTCGTGGAGATTGAAACACTGATGGAGGAGCGTTGATGGCGGACGAGCGGATCGATGTCGATGTGGCGATCTGTGGCGCCGGTCCGGTAGGACTGGCACTGGCCGCCTTCCTGGCGCGGCGCGGGGTGGATGGCAAGCGCATCGCCCTCATCGACGGCAAGTCGCTGGGCCAGGCGATCAGCGATCCGCGCTCGATCGCGCTGTCCTGGGGCAGCGTGCAGCTGCTGGAGGAAGTGCGGGCCTGGCCGCTGCCGGCCACGCCGATCCACGAGATCCACGTCTCGCGCCGCGGCCAGCTTGGCCGCAGCCTGATGGACCGGGCCGAGCACAAGCTGCCGGCACTGGGCTACGTCGCGCGCTACGGCGCCGTGGTGGACGCGCTGGCGCGCGCCTGCGACAAGGCCGGCGTGGCCACGCTGCGCCCGGCCCGGGTCGAGGCCTTCGATGAAGAAGACAGCGGCGTACGGCTGCGCCTGGACGACGGCCGCAGCGTGTTCGCGCAGGTGGCGGTGCAGGCCGAGGGCGGCGTGTTCGGCCAGCAGGACGGCAAGGCCCGGCAGCGCGACTACGGCCAGACTGCCCTGATCGCGCGCGTGACCGTGAGCGAGCCGGTCGCGCACCGCGCCTTCGAGCGCTTCACCGACGAAGGGCCGCTGGCGCTGCTGCCGCAGGACGATGGCGACGGCCACCAGTACGCGCTGGTGTGGTGCATGCGCCCGGAGCGCGCGACGGACGTCCAGTTGCTCGACGATGCCGCGTTCTTGAAGCAGCTGGGCGAGGCCTTCGGCACCCGCCTGGGCAGCTTCACGGCCAGCTCGCCACGCGTCGCCTTCCCGCTCGGCCTGAACGCCGAAGCCCGCGCCACCACGCGCACGGTCGCGATCGGCAACGCCGCGCAAACCCTGCATCCGGTCGCCGGCCAGGGCCTGAACCTCGGCCTGCGCGACGCCGCCGTGCTGGCGCGCCAGCTGGCACGCGGCGCCACGCCGGAAGCGGTCGGCGCCTTCATGAGCGCGCGCGCCCAGGACCGGCGCCTGACGATCTCCCTGACCGACACCATGGCCCGCGCCTTCACCGGCGGCGGCCCGCTGCAGCCCATGCTGGGCCTGTCGCTCGCGGCGCTGGACCTCGCCAAGCCGGCCCGCCTGCTGCTGGCCGAGCTGATGATGTTCGGCCGCCGCTGACCCAACAAGTGGGGTCAGAGTAGAATTATTCGCCAAGATCTCCGCATCAACTGGCCTAGCACCATTGATCGTAACAGGAACCAATTGATCCGAAGATCGTACTCAGTAATTCGACTCTGACCCTTATTGTTCAGCCAACAGCGACGCCACCAACAATTGGGGTCAGAGTCGAATTATTTGCCAAAAGCTTCAAAGCAAGTGGCTTCGCCCCATGTTTCATAGATGGGCGACTGATCGCTGGATCAATTGGCAAATAATTCTACTCTGACCCTACTGTTGATTATTCGACAGCCTTGACCATCGATTCGATCACCTTCTTGGCGTCGCCGAAGACCATCATCGTGTTCGGCTGGTAGAACAGGTCGTTGTCCAGGCCTGCGTAGCCGGAAGCCATCGAGCGCTTGTTGACGATGATGCTCTTGGCTTTATAGGCCTCGAGAATCGGCATGCCGGCGATCGGCGATTTCGGGTCCTTGGCCGCCGGGTTCACCACGTCGTTCGCGCCCAGCACCAGCACCACGTCGGTCTGGCCGAACTCGCCGTTGATGTCTTCCATCTCGACCACCTGGTCGTAGGGCACTTCGGCCTCGGCCAGCAGCACGTTCATGTGGCCCGGCATGCGGCCGGCCACCGGGTGGATCGCGTAGCGCACCTGGACGCCGTGCTCGGTCAGCTTGTCGACCAGTTCCTTCACCGAGTGCTGGGCGCGCGCCACCGCCAGGCCGTAGCCGGGGACGATGATCACCGATTCCGCATTCTGCAGGATGAAGGCGGCGTCGTCCGCCGAGCCGGATTTCACCGGGCGCTGTTCCTTGGCGCCGCCGTCGTCCACCACGGCCTCGCCGCCGAAGCCGCCCAGCAGCACGTTGAAGAAGGAGCGGTTCATCGCCTTGCACATGATGTACGAGAGGATCGCGCCGCTCGAGCCCACCAGCGAGCCGGCGATGATCAGCATCGAGTTGTTCAGCGAGAAGCCGATGCCCGCCGCCGCCCAGCCGGAATAGGAATTCAGCATCGACACCACCACCGGCATGTCGGCGCCGCCGATCGGGATGATGATCAGCACGCCCAGCACGAAGGACAGCGCGGCCATGATGATGAAGGGGGTCCAGGCCGGCGCCACGTTGGCGTCGAAGCAGAACATCAGGCCCAGCGCGATGATCGCGATCGCCAGCACCAGGTTCAGGATGTGCTGCCCGGCGAAGCGCACCGGCGCGCCCTGGAACAGGCGGAACTTGTACTTGCCCGACAGCTTGCCGAAGGCGATCACCGAACCCGAGAAGGTCACCGCGCCCACGAAGGTGCCGATGAACAGTTCCAGGCGGTTGCCGAAGGGGAGCGGGGTGTCGCGGGTGGCGATGTTGAAGGCCCAGGGCTCGGACACCGCGGCGATCGCGATGCAGACCGCGGCCAGGCCGATCAGCGAGTGCATCGCCGCGACCAGCTCCGGCATCTTGGTCATCTCGACCTTCTTCGCCGCCACCGCGCCGATGGCGCCACCGACCACCACGCCCAGGATCACCAGCGGGAAGCCCATGCCGCGGCCGGTCGCCAGTTCGGCCTGCAGCTTGAAGATCAGGGCCACCGTGGTCAGCACGGCGATCGCCATCCCGGCCATGCCGAAGGTATTCCCGAGGCGCGCCGTCGACGGCGAGGACAGGCCCTTGAGCGCCTGGATGAAGCAGATCGAGGCCATCAGGTAGAGCAGGGTCACGGCATTCATGCTGATGAAGTTCATGCCCGTTCCTCCGCCGCAGCTTTGGAAGCCTTGGGCTCCTTCTTCTTGAACATCTCGAGCATGCGGCGCGTGACCATGAAGCCGCCGAACACGTTCACCGCGGCCAGCGCCACCGCGAGGGTGCCGGATACCTGCCCGGCCAGCCCTTCGGTGAGGCCGGCGGCCAGCATGGCGCCGACGATGATGATGGCCGAGATCGCGTTGGTCACCGCCATCAGCGGCGTGTGCAGCGCGGGGGTGACGTTCCAGACCACGTGGTAGCCGACGTAGATGGCCAGCACGAAGATGATCAGGTTGATGATGGTATGGCTGATTTCCATGCTTCGCTCCTCTTCCTCGTTCTTATGTCCGCAGCACTGCCCCGTCGGCGCACACCAGGGTGGCGCGCACGATCTCGTCCTCGCGGTCGATCGCGAACTTGTCCTCCTTGTCGATGAGCAGCTTGAGGAAGTCCAGCACATTCCGGGCATACAGGGCGGAAGCATCGGCCGCCACCATGGAAGCCAGGTTCGGTTCGCCGATGATGTGCACCCCGTGCTTGATCACCGTGCGGCCCAGCTCCGTCAGCGGGCAGTTGCCGCCCTGCTCGATCGCCATGTCGACGATCACCGAGCCCGGTTTCATGGCCTGCACCGTCTCTGCCGAAATCAGGGTCGGCGCCTTGCGGCCCGGGATCAGGGCGGTGGTGATGATGATGTCGGCCAGCTTGGCGCGCTCGTGCACCAGCGCCGCCTGGCGCTGCATCCAGCCGGCCGGCATCGGCCGCGCGTAGCCGCCCGCGCCCTTGGCGATCTCGCGTTCCTCGTCGGTCTCGTACGGCACGTCGATGAACTTGGCGCCGAGCGACTCGACCTGCTCCTTCACCGGCGGGCGCACGTCGGAGGCTTCGATCACGGCGCCCAGGCGCTTGGCGGTGGCGATGGCCTGCAGGCCGGCCACGCCGACGCCCATGATCAGGACCCGCGCCGCCTTGACCGTGCCGGCCGCCGTCATCAGCATCGGCATGAAGCGGCCATAGGTGTTCGCGGCCAGCATCACGGCCTTGTAGCCGGCGATGTTGGCTTGGCTCGACAGCACGTCCATCGACTGGGCGCGCGTGATGCGCGGCGCGGCCTCGAGCGCGAAGGCGGTCAGGCCGGCGCCGGCCAGCGCGGCCAGGTTCCCGGTATCGAAGGGATTGAGCATGCCGACCAGGACGCTGCCGGCCCGCATCCGGGCGCGCTCGCCGGCGTCGGGACTGCGCACCTTGAGCACCATGTCGGCGCCGAAGGCGGTGGCGGCGTCGACGATGGTGGCGCCGGCCGCTTCATAGGCGGCGTCGGGAATCGATGCCTTGACCCCGGCGCCGGCTTCGACCTGGACCTGATGACGCGCGGCCAGCTTCTTGACGGTTTCGGGAGTTGCAGCAACGCGGGTCTCGCCCGGCCTGGTCTCGGCCGGTATGCCAATTCTCATGAATCCTCCGTTCAGTGGACACATCCGCCCACAATCTAACATGTAAACACGGCAATTGCTTCATAACAAATACTAAAAAACCAATATTTGATTGTGTCCACGAAGTCTTATGAATGCCAGCCGCACTGCCCAGTTGTTTGCAACAGATCAAGGCCATTTAACGACAGGCAAGCGCACAGCAAGCGGCATGGATGAGCGAAGATGCCCGCTGTCAAGGTAGAATGTCGGCTCATTTTCAAGGACGCGCATGACCGATATCTTCAAACCATCCGTGACCGTCGCCGCGATCATCGAGCGTGATGGCCGTTTCCTGCTGATCGAGGAAGAGACGAGCGAAGGCGTGAAGCTGAACCAGCCGGCCGGGCACCTCGACCCCCACGAGTCGCTGGAGCAGGCGGTGGTGCGCGAAGCGCTGGAGGAGACCGCGCACGAATTCATCCCGACCGCCCTGGTCGGGATGTACATGTCGCGCTACCATTCGAAATCGCGCGGGACCGACGTCACCTACCTGCGCTTCACCTTCTGCGGCCATGCCGGCCGCGAGCTGGACCAGCCGCTCGACGAGGGCATCCTGCGCACCTTGTGGATGACGCGCGACGAGATCGCCGCCACGGCCGAACGCCACCGCAGCCCGATCGTGCTGCAGTGCGTGGACGACTACCTGGCCGGCCATCGTACGCCGCTGCACCTGCTGTATACCCATCCTTCGGTCTTCGAGGGCGGGATCTAAAAGAACGGAATTGAAATGAGCAAGAAAAAAGTCGTGATCGGGATGTCGGGCGGTGTCGACTCCTCCGTCGCGGCGTGGATGTTGAAGGAACAGGGCTACGAGGTGATCGGCCTGTTCATGAAGAACTGGGAAGACGACGACGACTCGGAATACTGCTCGACGCGCCAGGACTGGATCGATGCGGCCAGCGTGGCCGACGTGGTCGGCGTCGACATCGAGGCGGTCAACTTCGCCGCCGAATACAAGGACCGCGTGTTCGCGGAATTCCTGCGCGAGTACCAGGCCGGCCGCACGCCGAACCCGGACGTGCTGTGCAATGCCGAGATCAAGTTCAAGGCTTTCCTCGACCATGCAATGAAGCTGGGCGCCGACCTGATCGCGACCGGCCACTATGCGCGCGTGCGCGAGAACGCGGGCCGCTTCGAACTGCTGAAAGCCTTCGATCACACCAAGGACCAGAGTTACTTCCTGCACCGCCTTAACCAGGCCCAGCTCTCGAAGTCGCTGTTCCCGCTGGGCGAGATCCCGAAGACCGAGGTGCGCAAGATCGCCGAGCGCCTGGGCCTGCCCAACGCGCAAAAGAAGGACTCGACCGGCATCTGCTTCATCGGCGAGCGCCCCTTCCGCGAATTCCTGAACCGCTACCTGTCGCACAAACCGGGCCCGATGAAGCTCGACACCGGCGAGACCGTGGGCGAGCACATCGGCCTGTCCTTCTACACGCTGGGCCAGCGCAAGGGCATCGGGATCGGCGGCCTGAAGTCGCGCAAGAACGTGGACGGCACCAGCGAGCCGTGGTTCGTGGCGCGCAAGGACGTCGCCACCAACACGCTCTACATCGTGCAGGGCCACGAGCATCCGTGGCTGCTGTCGCCGAACCTGGAAGCCGGCCAGGCCAACTGGGTGGCGGGCGAGCCGCCGGCAGCCGAGGGCGAAGGCCGCCTGCTGTCGGCCAAGACCCGCTACCGCCAGGCCGACGTGGCCTGCACCGTGCGTGCCGACGGGATGGCGCGTTTCGCGCTCGATTTCGGGGAGCCGCAGTGGGCGGTGACGCCGGGGCAGTCGGCCGTGCTGTACGACGGCGACGTGTGCCTGGGTGGTGGCATCATCGATGGCAAATCGGCGGCCTGAGGCCGCCGATCGCAAGGGGCATGCGGGCGCATGCCCGCACTTTCTTCAGGCCTGAACGCGGGCCTTGCGGCGGCTCGCGGCGCCGGCACCCAGCAGGCCCAGGCCGATCAGCGCCAGCGACGCTGGTTCAGGCACGTTCGACGGCGGCAGCGTATCTTCCGGAATTAGCGCGTAGTGGACCGTGCCGCCCATGTAGAGCGCATCGCCGAAACCGCTACCCCAGAACTGCACCTTGGTGAACCCGCCGGCATCGTCGAAGGCGCCGACGAACACCTGGTTGCGGCCGTTGAACATGACGTCGCCGGCCTGGGTCGATTGACCCACCTTGATGGCCGCGCCGCCGTCGAAGGAGATGTAGAGGGCCGACGGATGGCAGCAGGTGCCCCAGTCACCCACCTCGAAGCCGACCGCATTCACGGCCGCGTCGAAGGTCAGCGTCACGCCGCTGCCCTTGCCGCCATCGTTGTTATTGACCGCGTTCATACTGATCACCTTGCCCGGGATCGTCCCATAGTTGCTGACGTTCATCACAGCGCCGCTGGTACGCGAAACGCTGTAATCGCCGCGGTCGATACTCGTTTGATTGGTCGCCAGGGTGCTCCACAGATCATGCTTGGCCGTGCCGCCGGCAGCATCCACGGTGCTGTTGAAGTTGTTCAGGCCGTTGGAAGGCGAGCCGAAAACGGCAACCTGGGTGGCATGTGCCGATGCGGCGCCGGCGAGCAGCGCGATTGGCAAGGCGAACTTGCTGAAGAAGTTTTTCATTTTTATCCCTAGAAAAGAAGTTTGCCAAACTAGCAAGCAACTTTTGTGCCAGGAAATAATTTCCTTTTTTCATCAATTACTTAAGTATCGATCGAAAAAACCTGGGTACCGGATGTAAAGAAAATCGACAGGATGCACGGCCGTTTGGCCACGCCGATGCCATCGTCGGCCGGCATTTATCGGAAGTGACGATAATAGGGACAGCTCCGCTCTAAGTGATGCTCATAGTCAATTTTTCGTACAGTCTTCACGCAGTTCCGTCAAATATTTCGGAATTCGGGTAGAATGGATAGATCGACTACAAATCACCGGGAACATGAGCGAGGACGATCCGATCCTGACGACGCGGGAAGCAGCGGACATGCTGGGCGTTGCCGTCAGCACAGCGCAGCTCTGGATGGAGAGCGGAGCACTGCGCGCCTGGAAGACGCCCGGCGGGCACCGGCGCGTGCGCGTGAGCGCGGTGCGCCAGCTGCAGGCAAGGCAGGCCCCGGGCGTGGCCCCGGCAGACGTGGCGCCCGCCCCTGTCGCGCAGGCATTCGACCTGCTGTCTACCCACCCACTGCTCGACACGCCGGCCGAGGAAGTCTTCGACCGCCTGGCGCGGCTGGCCGCGCAGGTGACGGACTGCCCGATGGCGCTGGTCACGGTGCTGGCGGGAGGGCGCCAGTGGTTCAAGGCGCGCGTCGGCCTCGAGCTGCGGGAGACGCCGCGCGAGTGGGCGTTCTGCAACCAGGCGCTGGCCACCGGACTAGCCTTCGTGGTGGGCGACGCCGCCAACGATGCACGTTTCGCCGCCAACCCGCTGGTGACGCGGGCGCCGCACGTACGCTTCTATGCCGGGGTGCCGCTGGAAGACGCGCAGGGCCGCCGCTTCGGCACCCTGTGCGTGCTGGACCGCGAGCCGCGCCGCCTGCGCGAGCGCGAACTGCGCGCCCTGCACGAGCTGGCGGCGATCGCGTCGGACGAACTCAAGCGGCGCGGCTGAGCACCGGCCGCGCTATTCCGCGCTGCCCGCGCCTCCCTGCTGCTTGCGGACGACCGCGATCACGGTATTGCGGATGGTCTTGAGTACGGCGTCGGCCTTGAAGGGCTTGACGATGAAGCCGTGCACGCCGCGCCCGAGCGCGTCCTGGATGGCGGCGGCATCGAGCGTGCCCGACACCATGAAGATCATCGCCTTCGGCAGCTGGACGCGCAGTTCCTCGACGATGCGGCTGCCGTCCTCGACCTGCTCGCGCGCAATGCAGACGATCTGCGGACGGTGCTTCATCGCCAGCCCGTAGCCGAGCGTGCCGGTGTGGGTCTGCGCGACGACGTCGTAGCCGCCGTCGAGCAGCACGGTGTTGAGCAGGCCGCGCGCGATGGCGCTGCCGTCCACGATCAATGCCTTCAGCATCGCCTCTTTCCTTCAGTGTGATTCATAGGCCAGCATGTTCCAGGTCACGCCCAGCCGCACGTCCAGCTTGAGCTCGACCAGCCGGCGCGATACCGCCAGTATCTCACGCTCGGCGCGCAGCCTTTCGCCCAGCGGGGTCTTGAGGATGCCGGCCCCGGCCACCACGGCGTCCAGGCTGCCGTAGGCATTGAGCAGGCGCGCGGCGGTCTTCATGCCGATCTTCGACACGCCCGGCACGCCGTCGGTCGGGTCGCCCATCAGGGCCAGCAGGTCGTGCAGCAGTTCCGGCGCCACGCCGAAGCGCTGGCGCACCCAGGCGTCGTCATGCCATTCGTTCTTGAAGTGGTCCCACACCAGCGCGCCGTGCGCGATCAGGATGTGCAGGTCCTTGTCGGTGGTCGCCACGATGGCCTCGCCCCGCCCTTCCTGCAGCCAGCGCATGACGCCGGTCGCGATCACGTCGTCGGCCTCGACCTCGGGCAGCGCCAGCACGTGCAGGCCGGCCTGGCGCAGGCGCTCGTGGAAGTCCGGCAGGGCCTCGCGCAGCGGTGCGGGCATGGCGGCGCGTCCCTCGCGGTAGCGCGGGTAGAGGGTGTGGCGCCAGTTCGGACCGCCGTAATCGAAGGCCGCCAGCACGTGGGTCGGCGCATGCGCTTCCAGCAGGTTGCGGAAGGACGAAAACGCATGGCGCAGCGCGATGCTGGCCTTCAGGTCGGAATCCGGTTCGGGGCTGGCTTCGTAGACGCGGCGCACGATGTTCAGGCCATCGATCGCGAGCAGCTTTCCCTGTTTGCTCATGGTGGTGGTTCGGTTGATGCGGCGCCGCCATGATAAACCGGACGGGCTGGCCCGTACTATGCGTAATCGTATTTTCCGCCGCGCTCCAGCGCGCGCTGGTAAGCCGGACGCGCGTGGATCTTCTGGAGGAAGGCGGCCAGCTTCGGGTATTGGCTGCCGAGGCCGCCGCGCGAGGCGGCCGCTTCCAGCGCAAAGCTCATCTGGATGTCGGCGGCGCTGAACTCCTCGCCGGCGAACCAGCTGGATTTGCCCAACTCACTCTCCAGGAAATCGAGCTGGCTGCGGATGTTCGGCAGGATGAAGCTGTCCTTGACCTTGCGCGCGATCGCACGCGCGATCGGTTTCGCGAAGAATGGCATCGGGCCGTTCTCGACCTTGTCGAACACCAGCTTCATCAAGAGCGGCGACATGGCCGAGCCTTCGGCGAAGTGCAGGAAGTAGGTGTAGCGCAGGCGCTCCGGGGTGCCGCTTGCCGGCACCAGGCGCCCGTTGCCGTAGCGGCCGGTGAGGTATTCGACGATCGCACCGGACTCCGCCACCACGGTGCCGCCGTCGGTGATCACCGGCGACTTGCCGAGCGGGTGCACCGCCTTCAGTTCCGGCGGCGCCAGCATGGTCTTGGGGTCGCGCTGGTACTTCTTGATCTCGTATTCCAGCCCGAGCTCTTCGAGCAGCCACAGGATGCGCTGCGAGCGCGAATTGTTCAGGTGGTGGACGACGATCATGGACTGCTTCCGTGGAGTTCGAGAGGCCGCCAGCTTAGCATGTTGTGCGCCTGCCACGGATGAGGCGATGGATGCCTTGGCGGCGCAAGCGGACTAGAATGGACGTCCACCCACGCAGTGAACGACCAGGAGGCTATATGAAATTGCTTCGCGTCAGTACCGCTGTCCTCGCCCTGCTGTTCTCTTCCACCGCCCTTGCCAACGACCCGGCTCCATTGCGGGCCGCCAACGGCATGCTCGTCAACAGTGCCGGCATGACGGTCTACACCTACGACAAGGACGCGCCTGACAGCGGCAAGAGCAGCTGCGTCGCGACCTGTGCCAAGAACTGGCCGCCGGTCATGGCCGAAGGGACGCCGCCGGCGCCCTACTCGGTCGTCACGCGCGAGGATGGCGGCAAGCAGCTGGCCCACAAGGGCAAGCCCCTGTACACCTTCGTGAAAGACAAGAAAGCGGGAGACAAGACCGGCGACGGCGTCGGCGGCGCCTGGCACGTGGTCAAGAGCGAGTGATCAGCGCCGTTCGTGGATCTTGATGACCCTGCCGCTGCCCTTGCCGGGCGGCGGCGCGGGCTCGGACGGCCCGCAGGTATTGCAGCTGTTGCAGCCGCTGCCGCAGCTGGCCGAAGTGTCGAGCCACTTCACCAGCGTCGATTGCTTCCCGCCCTGCGACAGGCGGTGCACGATGGCGCGGCGCCAGCCGTCGGGCAGGTACTTCGCGCCGACGTAGAGCACGGCCAGCGCGACGATGATCCCGGCTACCAGCTCCTGCCACATGCTCAGCCCCCCGTGAAGTACAAGGTCACGCGGTAGACGATGAAGGCTGCGACGTAGGCCAGGCCGAACATGTAGCCGGCCATGATCCAGGCGTAGCGGCGGTTGCCGGTCTCGCGCGCCACCGTGGCCAGCGTCGGCAGGCAGTGCGGCGCATAGACGTACCAGGTGAGCAGCGACAGGCCGGTGGCCAGCGACCACGATTGCGCGATCAGCGGCGCCAGGGTGTTGCCGACTTCATCGCCACCCGACAGCGCATACACCTGGCCCAGGGCGCCGACCGCGACTTCGCGCGCGGCCATGCCCGGCACCAGGGCGATCGCGATCTCCCAGCCGAAGCCGATCGGGGCCAGCAGGTATTCGAGGCCGCGGCCGATCATGCCGGCCACGCTGTAGTACACCGGCGGATGGGTCGCGCCTTCCGGCGCGCCCGGGAAGCTCGACAGCACCCACAGCAGGATCATCATGGTGAGGATCAGGGTACCGACCCGCTTCAGGAAGATCTTGGCGCGTTCCCACAGGCCCATGGCCAGGGCGCGCGGCTGCGGCCAGTGGTAGGCCGGCAGTTCCATCATGAGGGCATGCTGCTTGTAGTCGCTGCGGCGCTTCATGAACCAGGCCACCGCCATCGCGCTCAGGATGCCGGCCATGTACAGCACGAACAACACCAGGCCCTGCAGGTTCATCAGGCCGGCGACCTCGCGGTCCGGGATGAAGGCGGCGATCAGGAGCGCATACACCGGCAGGCGCGCCGAGCAGGTCATGAGCGGCGCGATCATGATCGTCACCAGGCGGTCGCGCGGGTTCTGGATGGTGCGCGCGGCCATGATGCCGGGGATCGCGCAGGCGAAGGAGGACAGCAGCGGCAGGAAGGCGCGGCCCGACAGGCCCACGCTGCCCATGATGCGGTCGAGCAGGAAGGCGGCGCGCGGCAGGTAGCCCACGTCTTCCAGCAGCAGGATGAAGAAGAACAGGATCAGGATCTGCGGCAGGAACACCAGCACGCTGCCGACGCCGGCGATGATGCCGTCCACGATCAGGCTGTGCAGAACGCCTTCGCCCAGCAGCAGGCCGACCTGCTCGCCGAGGGCGCCGACGCCCGCCTCGATCAGGTCCATCGGGGTGCCGGCCCAGCTGAACACGGCCTGGAAGATCAGGAACATCAGCGCGGCCAGCAGCACCGGGCCGAGCACCGGGTGCAGCACCACGTTGTCGATCTTTTCGGTGAGGTTGCCGCGGTCGGCGCCGCTGGAGACGGCGAGGTCGAGGATGCGGCGCACTTCGCGCTGGGTTTCCTCGACCGGCACCGCGTCGATCGCCGACAGCGGATTGGCCTTGACCGGGACATCGAAGGCCATGCGGTCCAGTTCGGCCAGCAGGCCTTGCTCGCCGCCGGCCTGGATGGCGACGGTTTCGACCACCGGCATGCCCAGCGCCGCCGACAGCTTGGCGGTATCGATGGCGATGCCGCGCTTGCGCGCGACGTCGACCATGTTCAACACGAGCACCATCGGCAGGCCGAGGCGCTTGAGCTCCAGCACCATGCGCAGGTTCAGGCGCAAATTGGTCGCGTTGACCACGCACAGGATGGCGTCGGGCGCGGCTTCGCCGGCACGCAGGCCGGCCACCACGTCGCGCGTGATGGCTTCGTCCGGGGTCTGGGCGCTCAGGCTGTAGGCGCCCGGCAGGTCGAGCACGCGGAAGGCGCGGCCGGCGGGCGAGGTGAAGCTGCCTTCCTTGCGTTCGATGGTCACGCCGGCATAGTTCGCGACCTTCTGGCGCGAGCCGGTCAACCGGTTGAACAATGCGGTCTTGCCGCAGTTGGGATTGCCGAGCAGTGCGACCAGGGGCGTACGCGACGCCACCTGTTGTTCCATGACTCCCATCCGCTTATTCCGGCTTGATCGACACGAGGGCCGCTTCGAAGCGGCGCAGGGCGAAGGTGGACTCGCCCACCTTGACCGCCAGCGGGCCACCCAGCACGCGCTTGAGCACGCGGATGCGCTCGCCCGGCACGAAGCCGAGTTCCATCAGGCGGCGCTGGACGTCGCCGGCGCCCTGCTGCTCCGCCGGTGCAAGGTGGATCACAGTGGCGCTCTGGCCAGGCTGGAGGGCGTCGAGGGTGGTGAGGCTGGGAGCTAAGGTCATGGTCGCGTCCGGATAGTAGGACTACATATGTAGCGCTGATGAGACAGATATGAGCATCATAAACCTAAATGCGAATTATTTCTATTTGCAGCTTGATCATACTCGCCAGAATTTGCGCGCACATCACAAAAATCAGTTGCAAACGCCGCCGAGTTTCAGCAGAATAGAACACGAATGAGATTGATTCTCATTCGTGTGATGATAAAGGCAAGGAGCCGCAACGATGATCGTCTGTGTTTGCAACAACATTTCTGACCGTGAAATCCGCCAGGCGGTCGACCTCGGCATCTCCTCGGTCGCCGAACTGCACAAGGAACTGGGCGTCGGCACCATGTGCGGCAAGTGTGTCAGCTATGCACGCGAAGTGCTCAACGAACACCTGGACAGCAAGACCACGATTACCGAAGTGCGCCGCGTTCCCC
This sequence comes from Telluria sp. ZB4P36, assembly GCF_059685865.1. NCBI lineage: Bacteria > Pseudomonadati > Pseudomonadota > Betaproteobacteria > Burkholderiales > Oxalobacteraceae > Telluria > Telluria sp. ZB4P36. The sequence goes on along the minus strand of NZ_JCASIE010000011.1, from coordinate 37,914 downwards.
AAGCGGCCTGAGGCAAAATCGGCTCTCTCCTGCCCCGCCATGCGCGGGGTTTTTTTTCGTAGTGAGAAGCGTTCTCGCGATGGAACGAGAACGGTTTCCATTACGGCGCATTTCGATGATTTTCCCTGCTTTTGAGGCAGTTTTTTCAGGATTTTCGCCGGTTTTTGGCCGATTCTGGACAGCTTGTTTGCTATCATGGTGTCTATCCAACATCACCGAAAGCATTCCATGAAGGGCGATCCCAACATCATCCGGCTGCTCAACGCGCAGCTGACCAACGAACTCACCGCGATCAACCAGTACTTCCTGCATGCGCGCATGTACCGCCACTGGGGCTTCGGCAAGCTGGCGAAGAAGGAATACGACGAATCGATCGGCGAGATGAAGCATGCCGACAAGCTGATCGACCGCATCCTGATGCTCGACGGCCTGCCGAACCTGCAGGCCCTGCACAAGCTGCTCATCGGTGAATCGACCCAGGAAATGCTGGAATGCGACCTCAAGCTCGAGCGCGCGGCCCAGGTGACGGTCAAGGAAGGCATTGCGGCGGCGGAAGCGGCGGCTGACTACGTGACCCGCGACCTGTTCCTGATGATCCTCGAGGATACCGAGGAGCATATCGAGTGGCTGGAGACGCAGCTGGACCTGATCGTGAAGGTCGGCATCCAGAACTACCTGCAGAGCCAGATCAGCGAGTAAACCGCGCCGGCTCCTCAGCCTGGCGCCACTTCCTCATCCACTGGTCATAAAACCCGAGATCCCGCGGCACCGCGCCCGGGATCGCGCAAATCGCTCCCGCGAACTCGTTGGCCCTGGCCAGTGACACATCGAGCGGCCAATCCCGCATCTTCCCCAGCAGGAAAATCGCCGAGAAGGCATCGCCCGCGCCGACCGTGTCGATCACGAAGGGCGGCGCCGGGTTATCGCGGTGCATGAGCACGCCGCCGTCCGCACTGAAGTAGACCGAGCCGCGGTGGCCCAGCGTGACGATCAGCGCATCGAGCGAGAACATCTGCAGCAGCGCCTGGCACGAGGCGCGCACCTCGTCGGCCGTCAGCGCCTGCGCATCCGCCTTGATCTGGAAATACCAGCCGAACAGCGCCTGCAGTTCTTCCTCGTTGACCTTGGCGATATTGGCTTCCTGCAGCGAGCGCGTGACGACGCGTTCGTCCACCTGGCCCTCGCGCAGGTTCAGGTCGAGGTAGCGCAGCGCCGCCGTGGTCCCGAGCAGGGACATCAGGGTGGCGCGCGAGCGCTCGTTGCGCTGGGCCAGGGTGCCGTAATAGAAGATGCCGGGCTGCGCCTGGTCGAGCGCTGCCCTGGCCTGGGCGCGGTCGATGAAATCGTAGGCCTGGTTCGGCAGGATGGTGAAGCGGTGGCTGCCGCGCGCGCCGCGCTCGACCAGCACACGGCCGGTCTCCTCGATGGCATCGCACTGCAGCCCGGCTTCGCTCATCGCGAAGCGCTCGAATTCGGCGCGCACCGCCAGGCCCGGCTTGTCATTGCCGATGCGGGTGATCATCAGCTGCGGCGCCATGAAGGCGGCCAGGTGGCGCGCCACGTTGAAGGGCGCGCCGCCGACCACCTGCTCGGTGCTGAAGTCGTCGACCAGCGCCTCGCCAAAGACAACTGTAGTCAAGAGGGCGCTCACGCGACAGGAGGCGCGGTATCGCGGAACGAGGGACGTTCGGCGAGTTTATCGGCCAGGCGCGCCAGGTTCGGGTAATCGCCGCGCCAGCCGATCTCGGGGAAACGCAGGGCAAGCCAGCCCAATGCGCAACCGACGGCGACGTCGGCCAGCGTGTAGTGGATGCCCATGCAGTAGGCCGAATCGCCGAGCTTGGCGGACATCTCGCGCAGGCCTGCGTGCACCTTGCCCAATTGACGCTCGATCCACTGCGCGCTCTGCAGCTCCGGCGCGCGGTCGCGCCGCTCGACGAAGACCAGGATGGCCGCCTCCATGACGCCGTCGGCCAGCGCTTCCCATACCTTGACGTCGGTGCGCTCGCGGCCGTTCGGCGGCAGCAGCTTGCAGACCGGGGAGATGGTGTCGAGGTATTCGGCGATCACGCGCGAGTCGTACAGCGTGCTGCCATCTTCCATGAGCAGGCAGGGAACCTTGCCGAGCGGGTTGACTTCCTGGATGGTGGTCTCCGCAGCCCAGACGTTTTCCTGTTCAAAACTGAAGTCGAGCTTCTTGTCCGCCATGACGACACGGACTTTGCGCACATAGGGACTGGTGAGGGAACCGATGAGTTTCATACATGCCCGGATGAGAAGATTGGATGCCAGTATAGCATCGCCGTTTCGGCGTTTGTCTGCGCCAGGCTGGCGTCGCGGCCGGCCGGCGCGGCCGCGCGCGCAAAGCCTTGTCATCCACCCGGTGGTAAAATCCGCGTTTTTGCACGGACCGCCCGCCATGACCTCTACCGTTCCCTCATCTGCCCAATCGGCGACTCTGTCGGCCCTGTCCCCGCTGGATGGCCGCTACGCGTCGAAAACCGACAAGCTGCGCCCGATCCTGTCGGAAGCGGGCTTCATGCACCACCGCGTGAAAGTCGAAATCGCCTGGCTGCAGGCGCTGTCGCAGGCCGGCTTCCCGGAGATCAAGCCGTTCTCGGCCGAAGCGAACGCTCACCTCGAGCGCATGGCCGCGAACTTCGGCGATGCCGAGGCGGCGCGCATCAAGGAGATCGAGGCGGTCACCAACCATGACGTCAAGGCGGTGGAGTACTGGCTCAAGGAGCAGGTGAAGGACGTGCCGGAGCTGGTGGCGGCGAGCGAATTCATCCACTTCGGCTGCACCTCGGAAGACATCAACAACACCTCGCACGGCATGATGCTCAAGAGCGCGCGCGACGGCGTGCTGCTGCCGGCCCTGCAGAACATCGTCGCCAAGCTGACCGAGATCGCCCACACCAACGCGGCGCTGCCGATGCTGTCGCGCACCCACGGCCAGACCGCCAGCCCGACCACCCTCGGCAAGGAATTCGCCAACGTGGTCGCACGCCTGCAACGCGCCGTGCAGCGCATCGCCGCTGTCGAGATCCTCGGCAAGATGAACGGCGCGGTCGGCAACTACAACGCCCACCTGTCGGCCTACCCGGGCTTCGACTGGCCGGCCTTCTCGAAGGAGGTCATCGAGAACCGTCTGGGACTGGTGTTCAATCCCTACACCATCCAGATCGAGCCGCACGACTACATGGCCGAGATGTTCGACGCCATCGCGCGCGCCAACACCATCCTGCTCGACCTGAACCGCGACATCTGGACCTACGTCTCGCTCGGCTACTTCAAGCAGAAGCTGCGCGCCGGCGAGATCGGTTCGTCGACCATGCCGCACAAAGTCAACCCGATCGACTTCGAGAACTCGGAGGGCAACCTGGGCCTGGCCAACGCGGTGCTGCGCCACATGGCCGAGAAGCTGCCGGTCTCGCGCATGCAGCGCGACCTGACCGATTCGACCGTGCTGCGCAACATCGGCGTCGGCTTCGGCTACGCGCTGCTGGCCTACGACAGCTGCCTGCGTGGCCTGAACAAGCTGGAAGTGAATGCGGCCCGTCTCGAAGCGGACCTGGATGCGAGCTGGGAAGTGCTGGCCGAGCCGGTGCAGACCGTGATGCGCCGCTACGGCATCGAGAACCCGTACGAGCAGCTGAAGGAACTCACCCGCGGCAAGGGCATCACCCGCGAAGCGCTGCAGGAGTTCATCGGCAAGCTGGCGGTTCCGCAGGAGGCCAGGGATCTCCTGATGCAGATGACGCCGGCGAACTACACCGGCCTGGCTGCGCAGCTGGCAAAAGCCATCTGATCGCGAGGGGGCCGGCCGCGGCCCCCTTCTTCTCCACCTATAAGCTCCACTCCAGCTTGACGCCCAGCCTGCGGTCGACTTCGGCCCGCGCCCCGGCCGCGCCGTACTCGGCGTGGCTGCCGTTCAGGTTCTGCCCCACCACCGACAATTCCAGATCGGGCGCCAGGCGCCAGCCGAAGCGCGCGTCCAGCGCCCAGTAGGCGGGCACCGCGGGGTTCTCCAGCGCAGCCACTTTGCGCAGCGCCAGGTCCAGCTCGCGCCGGTCGTCGAAGCTGTACTGCGAGCGCAGCTGCAGCGTATGCTCCGGATCTTTCCCGGCAGTGCCGGGACTCACGCGGTCGTTGCTGCCCGGCTTCGTGTGCAACCGTTCGCGCAGCGCCGTGAAGCCGGCCGACAGGCGCAAGGCGTCCGTCATCTGGTAGCTTCCCCACATCTCGATGCCGGTCGCCTTCCCTTCCATCAGGCTGTCGAAGGTGATGAAGGTCCGGGTCGGATCGACTTCCTGCGTCCGCAGGTGCTCGTATTGGTTATGGAACAGCGTGACGGTGGTCGACAGGCCGTCCATTGGCTGGCCGCGGTAGCCGGCTTCGAACACCCGCGCCACTTCGGCCCGTACGCGCGGTCCGCCGCGCAGCAGATAGGGCGGGCGGCCGGGAATGAAGGCGTCCACGTCGAGCCGGGTGGGCGCGCGCACGGTGCGCGACAGCGCGCCCCACAGCGCGTGGCGCGGCGCCAGGCGCCACGACAGGCGCGCGGTGGGCAGGAATTCGTTGCCGGTATAGTCGTTGCGCTCGATGCGCGCGCCCAGGGTCAGGCTCAGGTCGGTCCGCAGTGCGATCTCGTCCTGGGCGAACAGGCTGGCCCAGGTCTGCTGCTTGCGCGCCGGCAGGAAGGCGATCACGACGCTGTTCTCCACCTTGTCCCAGCTGTGGCGCAGGCTCGCTCCCCACACCAGGCTGTGGCGGCCCCAGGCCGGCAGCGTGTGCTGGATCTGCAGGTCGGCGATCTGCAGCGATTCGGTGAAGGTGGGCGGCACCTGGCGCCGCGTATGGTCGAGATAGGCCTCCACCGACAGCTGCCCGCCGGCGGCCAGCGCATGCTCCCAGCGCGCGCTCAGGTTGGCGCCCTGGGTATCGATCTCGCCCAGGCGCAGCGTGGTGCCGCTGACCGCGATCTCTCCCGGTGCGGGCTGCTCAAGCCGGCCGCGATACGCGTTGCCATTCACGCTGACACTGTCCGCGCCGCGCTGCCAGTCGCTCCGAAAGCCGAGCTGGGCCTGACGCCAGGCATCGTCGAGGCGTGCTCCCCCGGTCGTCTCGCCATGCGAGCGTTGCAGCATCTTGCCGTAGACGCGCCAGCTGGCCTCGCCGCTTTGTCCTCCCTGGCGGAATGCGGCATCGGCGCCATCGGTGGTCCCGCGCAGCACCGCCAGGCTGCCCTGGGTTGCCCCGGCCGGGCGCGTCGTGATGTTGATGACGCCATTGACGGCATTGACGCCCCAGAGGGTGCCGCCCGGACCACTGATGACTTCGATGCGTTCGACGTCTTCCAGCATGAGGTCCTGCATATCCCAGAACACGCCGGAGAACAGCGGCGCGTACACGGAGCGCCCGTCGATCATCACCAGCAGCTTGTTGGGGGCGCTGTTGCTGCTGCCGTTGAGGCCGCGTGCGCTGATCGCGTAGCCGTAGCCGGAGCGCTGCGCCACGTGCAGGTTGGGTGCGAGCCGCAGGGCTTCAGGCAGGCTGCGCGCGCCGGAGCGCCGGATATCGTCGCCGGTGATGAGGAACACCGAGGCCGGCGCGTCGAGAAGGCGCTCCGGCTTCTTGGAAACGGAAGTGACCGCGATGTTCGCCAGTTCTTCGATCGACAGGTCGGCCAGGCTGGCGGGGCGTCCGGACATGAGCTCTTCGGCAGCAGCCGGCAGTGCCAGCAGCGCGCCGAAGCAGCCGGCAATCAGACGCAGCGGGGGACGCAGGGAAAACGGAAAGGATGGTGCGCTCATATCTTACTCCCCGGCATTAAAACTATCCGCCAGTAATGTGTGATAACAGTATTTCTTCCAGATTTTACATTCTGGCTGCTGCCGCTGTGCATGTTTTGCAATTCGTGCTAGTGTTCCTAGCGAAAAATTACCCTCGGCAGCAACGGGCGGTAAAGACTGGTATAGTTAGTTCTAACGCGTACAACTTTCCAAAAGATAAACTTTATGCCCCGCTATACCATCCCGGCCATCGTTCTGCACTGGCTGATCGCACTGCTGATCATCGGGACGTTCACGCTCGGCCTGGTGATGACCGATATCCCCGGCATCACGCCGACCAAACTGAAGTACTTCAACTGGCACAAGTGGGCCGGCGTCACCGTGCTCGCACTGGCGGCCCTGCGCCTGCTGTGGCGCCTGTTCCGTCACCCGCCCGCCTATGCCGACGAGATGCCCGCCTGGCAGCGCGGCGCGTCCCATGGCCTGCACTGGCTGCTGTACATCCTGATGTTCGCGGTGCCGCTGTCCGGCTACTTCTACAGCCTGTCGACCGGCTATCCGGTGGTCTGGTTCGGCGTGCTCGAACTGCCGGTCCTGATCGGTCCCGACCCCGTCCTGAAAGTGGTACTGAAGGATGTCCACTACTGGCTCAACATGCTGCTGGCGCTGCTGGTCGGCGTGCACGTGGCGGCCGCGTTCAAGCACCTGCTCGTCGACCGCGACGGCGTGATGGCGCGCATGCTGCCTTTTTCCAAGCGTAAGGAGTTCTCATGAAGACAATCAAGGGCCTGCTGCTGGCCTCCCTGTTCGCCACTGCCTTCGCAGGCGCCGCGGTGCTGAAGACCGACCCTGCGAAAAGCAGTGTGACGGCCACCTTCAAGCAGATGGGCGTGCCGGTCGAGGCGAAGTTCAAGCAGTTCACGGCGCACATCGACTACGACGCCGCCAAGCCGGCCGCCTCGAAGGCGACGGTCGAGATCCAAACCGCCAGCCTCGACCTGGGCGATCCCGACTACAACAAGGAAGTCACCAAGAAGGAGTGGTTCAACACCGCCCAGTTCCCGAAGGCGAGCTTCGTGTCCTCGAGCATTGCCGCGGCCGGCGCGGGCAAGCTGGACGTCAGCGGCAAGCTGACCATCAAGGGCCGCAGCGCCGACGTGCGCTTCCCGCTGACCGTGAAAACGGAAGCAGGCAAACAGGTATTCGAAGGCCAGCTGCCGATCAAGCGGCTGGCTTTCAACATCGGTGAAGGCGAGTGGAAGGACACCAGCATGGTCGCCGATGAAGTCGTCATCAAGTTCCGCGTCGCCGCGGCGCAGTAATCAACACGCACACACCTCAACACTTCAGCAAGGAATCGCTCCATGAACATCAAGCACCTGATCGCAGCCCTGGCCGCTTCGAGCACCCTCGGCGCCGGCTTCGCCTTTGCCGCCGATACCTACAAGATTGAGCCGAATCACACCTACCCGAGCTTCGAAGCCGACCACATGGGCATCTCGGTCTGGCGCGGCAAGTTCAACAAGACCGACGGCACCGTGACCCTGGACCGCAAGGCCAAGACCGGCACCCTCGACATCACCGTCTACATCGACAGCATCGACTTCGGCCACGACAAGATGAACGAGCACGCCAAGAAGCCGGACATCTTCGACGCCGCCCAATTCCCGACCGCGACCTTCAAGTCGAAGTCGATCACCTTCACCGGCGACGTCCCGACCTCGGCCCAGGGCGAGCTGACCCTGCACGGCGTCACCAAGCCGCTGACCCTGACCATCAACAAGTTCAAGTGCATCGAGCACCCGATGCTCAAGCGCGAAGTGTGCGGCGCCGACGTGAGCGGCACTTTCCAGCGCAGCGACTTCGGCATCACCAAGGGCGTGCCGGCCTTCTCTCCGGAAGTGAAACTGGCGATCCAGGTGGAAGCGATCAAGCAGTAATCCCCTTCGCCAAAAGGAAAAGCCTCGGTGCCGTGAAGCACCGAGGCTTTTTTTACGCTAGCGTATCCGCTGCTTAGCGGCCGTCGCGGTCGGCATCACCCGGGATGGCGCGCTCGACCTTGTGCCATGCGGCGCGCGAGGCGTGCTTGGCCTGTTCCCAGCTCAGGCGCGAAGTGCCCTTGGTGCGTTCCCATTCGCTCGACAGCTCTTGCTCGTGCTGGTCGTAACCGCCCGGGTAACGGCCTGCCGAGTTGTAGCCCAGCGCATAGGCTGGCTGGTAGTCGTCGTAGGTGTAGCCCGGGGTGTAGTACGGCTGGGTCTGGTACTGGCCGCGCCAGTGGGCGTCTTCTTCCGCCGGGTTGACCATCTTGGCCACGCCCTTGCCCGCCATGCCGCCGACTGCCGCGCCGATGCCGGCGCCCACGACTGCACCGACCGGGCCGCCCACGGCACCACCGATCACCGAACCGCCCACCGCGGCACCCGCACCGGCGCCGACGCCGGTACCCAGGTGGTGGTCACGCAGTTCGTCGCCCGGTTTCGGGTTGACGACTTCGCCCGTTCCCTGGCCGGCCGCGCCGCCCGCCAGGCCGCCGACCACCGCGCCGGCAGCCATGCCGATCGGGCCGGCCGCCGCGCCTGCCATCGCGCCCACGGCAGCGCCGCTGCCGGCGCCGACGCCCTTGGCCAGGTAGTGTTCCGACAGGTCGTCGCCGGCTTTCGGGTTCACGACTTCGCCGACGCCCTTGCCGGCCATGCCGCCGGTGACCGCGCCGATGGCGGCGCCAGCCACGGTGCCGACCGGACCGGCCGCCGAACCGATGGCGGCGCCAGCCGCCGCACCACCGAGTGCGCCGATGCCGGTGCCGATGATGTGGGTGCCGCCGCTGTCGGTCCACGACTGCTGGATGTGGCGCGCATCTTCGTCCGAACGGGCATTCACGCCCATCACGATGCCGCCCTTCTTGATGCCTTCTTCATAGTGCGCGGCACGGTCTTCCGGAATGCCGGCACCGATCAGCGCGCCGATCAGGCCGCCGGTGATGCCGCCGGCGCCGGCGCCGGCCAGGGCCGCTGCCAGCGGACCGGCCACGACCACGCCCAGGCCCGGCAGCACGAGGGTGGTGCCGACGGCTGCGATGCCTGCCAGCACGGCGCCGATGGTGCCGCCGATGCCGGCGCCGATGCCGGCGCCTTCGGCGGCCTTGCTGCCCAGTTCGGTGTCGGTATCGCCGAAGTGGGTCTTGCGAGCGTCGTCCGACATCATCAGGTTGACATCGTCCTTGGTGTAGCCGCGGGTCGAGATCGAGGAATAGGCGCGTTCTGCGCTGGCACGGTCGGGGAACAGGCCGGTGACCATGCGGGAATTCTGGTTGGTGTTGCTATTCGAATCGTAGTTACTCATGGCGAATCCTTTCAGAAGGTTCAGGTGCTGGGTCCTGCAAAAAGAAAGTATTGCAAGTGTTGAAACCTTATGCCCCACACCGAGCCTCTTCTGTTCGGTGCCGCACTCTACCCACTTCTTTTCGCTCAACAGTTCCCGGGACCAGAACAGGCTTGGAGTTTCGCCGTCTAACGTTCGTTGCCGCACCGACCTGAAGGGGACTGGTCTCTAGACTTTTCTCCATGGCCACGGCAATTCAATCGGCCTGGGGGTATGTTTTCTCACACTTGAAGGAGGTACACCATGTTATTCATCATTTGGATCGTTGTCGGTGGCATTCTGGGCTGGCTCGCCAGCATGATCATGAAAACCGACGCAGAACAGGGCATGATTCTCAATGTCGTGGTTGGTATCGTCGGCGCCTTCCTGGGTGGCTGGCTCCTGTCGCCGCTGTTCGGCACCGGCACCATCAACTCCGACGACTTCAGCGTCTCGTCGCTGCTGGTCTCCTTCCTGGGCGCTGTCATCCTGCTGGCCATCGTGAACCTGCTGCGTCGCGGCCGTGTTCGTTAATCAGCAGTGATGCGCTCTTCCTAAAAACCAACGCTTCATGCGTTGGTTTTTTTACGCCCGCATTCCCTTATGTCACCCAAGCGATTCTGGACCATCCTCGTCACGGCCGCCCTCACCCTGGTGGGAGGCGTACTTGCGCTCAATTTCATGCCGAGCGAAAAGCAGATCGAGGCCCGCCTCGTCCGCCTGTACGATACCAACGACCCACAGTTCCGCCGCTCGCTGGGCGTCCTGCTCGGCCCGCCCATTCTTGAAGGTAACAAGGTCGAGGCGCTGCTGAACGGCGACCAGATCTTCCCGTCCATGCTCGAGGCGATCCGCTCGGCCAGGAAAACGATCACCTTCGAAACCTATATCTACTGGTCGGAGTCGATCGGACGCGAGTTCGCCGACGCCCTGATGGAGCGCGCCCGCGCCGGAGTGAAAGTGCATGTGATGCTCGACTTCATGGGCAGCGTGAAAATGGACCTGGCCCAGCTCGACGCGATGAAAGCGGCCGGCGTACAGGTGCAGCGCTACCACAAGCCGGTATGGTGGAAACTGGCGCGCCTGAACAACCGCACCCACCGCAAGCTCCTGGTGATCGACGGCAAGGTCGGCTACACCGGCGGGGTCGGCATCGCCGACCAGTGGCGCGGCAATGCCCAGGACGAGAAGCACTGGCGCGACACCCATTTCCGCATCGAAGGCCCGGTGGTGGGCCAGGTGCAGGCCGTGTTCAATGACAACTGGCTGAAAGCCACCGGCACCGTCCTCGACGGCCCCGATTACTTCCCGGCCCTGCAGCCGGTGGGCGACATGCCGGCCCAGATGTTTTCCAGTTCGCCGACCGGCGGCAGCGAATCGATGCACCTGATGTACCTGATGGCGATCACCTCGGCGCGCAAGACCATCGACCTGGCGGCCGCCTATTTCGTGCCCGACGACCTGACCATCCGCACCCTGATCGAGGCGGCCAAGCGCGGCGTACGCGTGCGCATCTTGATGCCGGGCAAGATCATCGACTCGGACCTGGTGAAGGCCGCCTCGCGCGAGCGCTGGGGCGAGCTGCTGGCGGCCGGCGTGAAGCTGGCCGAATACCAGCCCACGATGTACCACGTAAAAGCGCTGATCGTCGACAATCTGCTGGTGTCGGTAGGCTCGACCAACTTCGACAACCGCTCGTTCAGTATCAACGACGAGGCCAACCTGAACGTTCTGCATGAAGGCTTCGCGCGCGAGCAGAGCGCCATTTTCGAGGACGACTGGCGCCGCGCGAACCCGGTGACGAAGGTGGAATTCCGCGAGCGTCCGTGGTGGGATCGCATAACGACAAGCATCAGCTCGCTCGTCAGCGCCCAGCTGTAAACACATTCTTTCGAGAAAAAAGTATCGCTTTGTCTGGACGAAATATTGGTTGACGATGCATATAGGGATTACGGATACTCTTGGATGCTCCGCGGAGCCCAAGAGTTCCCATCCCAACCAGACAGACGCGAATGAAAAAGACCCTCCTCTCGCTCGCCATCCTCACCAGCTTCGCCGCACACGCGGACGAAGGCATGTGGATGCCGCAGCAGCTGCCACAAGTAGCCAAGCAACTGAAAGCCGCCGGCCTCAAGCTGGATCCGTCCACCCTGACCAAGCTGACCGAATTCCCGATGGGCGCGATCGTGAGCCTGGGCGGCTGCTCGGCCTCGTTCGTCTCGCCGCAGGGCCTGGTCGTCACCAACCACCACTGCATCTACAACAGCGTGGCGGTCAACTCGACCCCGGAACGCGACCTGCTGGCCAACGGCTTCCTGGCCAAGACTTTCGCTGAAGAACTGCCGGCCGCGCCGGGCAGCCGCGTCTACGTGACCGAGGAAGTGGCGAACGTCACCGGCCAGATCATTACGCCGGAAGTCGCCAAGCTGAGCGGCAAGGCGCGCATCGACGCCATCGAGAAGAACCAGAAGAAGCTGGTGGCCGAGTGCGAACAGTCGGCCGGCTACCGCTGCACCGTGGCCAGCTACTACGGCGGCCTGGAGTTCTACCGCCTGAAGCAGCTCGAGATCCGTGACGTGCGCCTGGTGCACGCGCCGGCGGCCGGCGTCGGCAAGTTCGGCGGCGACACCGACAACTGGATGTGGCCGCGCCACACCGGCGACTACGGCTTCTACCGTGCCTACGTGAGCAAGGACGGCAAGGCCGCCGAGTTCTCGAAGGACAACGTACCTTACCAGCCGAAGCACGTGCTGAAGATCGCCGACCCGGGCGCCAGCGCCAAGGAAGGCGACTTCGTCATGGTGCTGGGCTACCCGGGCCGCACCAACCGCCACCGCCTGCCGTCGGAAGTCGCCTCGACCTTCGACTGGAACTACCCGGCGTTTGTTGCGGCATCGGGCGAGACCCTGGCGATCATCGAGCGCGAGACCAAGACCGATCCGGCCGCCAAGCTGAAGTACGCCGGCCAGATCGCCAGCGTCAACAACTACTACAAGAACCGCAAGGGCATGCTGACCTCGTACGCGAACAGCGATTTCCTGCAGCGTAAGACGGCCGAGCACAATGCCCTGAAGGCATGGGTCAACGCCAACCCGGCCCGCAAGGCGCAGTACGCCGCCGACATCGAGCAGGCCGAAAAGCTGATCGCCGAGCGCGACGCCAACGCCAAGAAGGGCTTCTACCTGGGCTACGCGCAGCCGAAGTTCCTGTCCTCGGCACGTTCGCTGTACCGCCTGGCCAACGAGCGCACCAAGCCGGACGCCGAGCGCAAGTCGGGCTTCCAGGAACGCGACATGCCGCGCTGGAACTCGGTCATCGCCGGCCAGGACCGCACCTACGACGAAAAGGTCGACAAGGCGCTGGTGCTGAACTTCCTGACCAAGTACAACGCGCAGCCTGCCGCCGAGCATGACGCCGCCTTCGACGCCGCCCTGGGCATCCGCGCCGGCATGAGCGAAGCCGAACTGAAGGCCGCACTGGACCGCATCTACGCCGGCTCCAAGCTGGCCAACAAGGAAGAGCGCAGCGCCTGGCTCAAGAAGTCGCCGGCCGAATTCCAGGCTTCGAATGACAGCTTCATCAAGGCCGCGGTCGCCATGTACGACGCAGGCCTGAAGGATGAAGCCAAGGAAGAGGAATTGGCAGGCAAGATCCAGCAAGCCTACGGCAGTTACATGCGCGCCAAGATCGCCTACATGTCCAGCCGCGGCCAGGCCGTCTACCCGGACGCGAACGGCACCCTGCGCGTCACCTTCGGCAAGGTCGCCGGCCGTGACGTCGGCGCCGACGGCACCGGCTCCTGGACCGCGTTCACGACGCCGAAAGGCATCGTGGCCAAGCACACCGGCGAAGGCGAGTTCAACGCACCGGCAGCCCAGCTGGCGGCAATCCAGTCCAAGGACTTCGGCAAGTACGTCGATCCGAAGCTGAAGACCGTGCCGGTCAACTACCTGGCGACGCTGGACATCACCGGCGGCAACTCGGGTTCGGCTGCGCTGAACGCGAAGGGCGAGCTGATCGGCCTGGCCTTCGACGGCACCCTGGATTCGATCATCTCGGACTGGGACTTCAACAAGGCCATGACCCGCTCGATCCAGGTCGACAGCCGCTACATGCTGTGGAACATGAAGCATGTGGACAAGGCCGACAACCTGCTGAAAGAAATGAACGTGCAATAAGCGGCACTGTCATACCTGCCGGCGTCTTCGGGTGCCGCGCATGGAAGCCACGCCGCCGCAGGGTTGCGTGGCTTTTTTACAAGAAAGGATCGGATATGAAGAAGCTATGGTTGTTCTGTGGCGCCTTGCTGGCCTGCGCGTCCACCCTGGCACAGGAAGTCGGCGACCCCTACGCGAAAGCGCGCACCGTCATCGAAGACCTCAACCGCATCAGCGCCCCGACCGGCGTGCAGGAGTCGTACAAGACCCGCATCGGCGGCGTCGACCAGTGGCTCAGCGTGCGCGGCCAGGACCGGGCCAATCCGATGATCCTGTTCGTGCACGGCGGCCCCGCCTCGCCGGTGACGCCGACCATGTGGCAGTTCCAGCGGCCGGTCGAGGAATACTTCACCGTGGTGAACTGGGACCAGCGCGGCGCCGGCAAGAGTTATGGCGAGACCGACCCGGAGCAGCTTGCCGGGACCATCCGCATCGAGCGCTACGTGGACGACGCCATCGAAGTGGCCGAGCACCTGAAGGCGCGCTACGGCCAGCGCAAGCTGATCCTGATGGGCCACAGCTGGGGCACCATCGTCGGCATGCGCGCGGCGCTCAAGCGCCCCGACCTGTTCCACGCCTATGTCGGCATCGGCCAGGTGCTGAACGTGCGCGAGAACGAGCGCATCAGCTTCGACTACGCCTACGAGCGCGCCAAGCGCGAGAACAACGTGGCAGCGGTCAAGGAAATGGCGGCGATCGCGCCCTACCCCGGCGACCAGCCGATCACGCGCGAGCGCATCATCGTCGCGCGCAAGTGGCCGCAGCACTATGGGGGACTGTCCGCCTTCCGCAGCGAGTCCGGCTACTTCTTCCGCGGCCCGCTGCTCTCGCCGGAATACACCCCGGGCCAGGTGAAGGACATCGACAAGGGCAGCGTGCTGACCCTGGGCCGGGTACTGCCGGAATTCCTGCAAGTGGATTTCTCGGGCGTGAAGCGCTTCCCGATCCCGGTCGTCATGTTCCTGGGCCGGCACGACTACACCACGCCGGCCGCGCCGACCGTCAACTGGATGGAGAAGGTCGATGCGCCCTACAAGCGCATCGTCTGGTTCGAGCGCTCGGCCCACATGGTGCCGTGGGAAGAGCCGGGCAAGACCCTGGTCAGCCTGCTCGAGGTGGTGAAGCCGCTGGTGAAGTGATCGCTTCCAGCTCGGCCGCGATGGTCTGCGCGAGCTGGTGGATGTGGAAGCCGTCGACGAAGCCGTGGTGCGCCTGCACCGAGAACGGCAGCTCGAGGCGGCCGTGTGCGCCATCCCTGAATTTCCCCCATGCGAACGAAGGAATGTCCGGCTGCGCCAGCGAGGCGCTCGGATGCTGGATCGAGGTAAAGGCCAGCCAGGGGATGCAGGTGACGAAGACCTGCTCCCTGGCCTGCAGCGGCGTCCTGGCGGCGTATTCCATGTTCAGGGCCGCCATGCTGCTGGCCGCCTCGCGCGCCGCGATGCCGCGGGCGACGAATTCGCGCAGGTCGTCCGACCAGTCGAACTGGGCGAAGTTCAGGTCATTGTGCTGGTTGACCACCGTGAAGGACGGAATCAGGCGATCGATGCGGATCACGTCGCCGTCCAGGATGCGGTAGCGGAAGTTCTCGACCTTCAGCACCGCGCGCAGCACGGCGCACAACAGCACGTGGAAAGGCGCCAGGCCCTGTTTCTTGCACCAGGGCCGGAAGTCCGGCAAGTCGAGCGGGAAGCAGATGTTGACGGCGGCGCTCTCCATCGCGTCGAACAATGCGAAGCGGTCGCGCCGCCGTTCGAAATTCTCCAATCCGGTACTCCGCTTACTGCGCCTTGTTCAGGCGGCTGTGACGCACGCTGTACAGGAAGTAGGTCGCCACCGCCACGCCCATCCAGATGAAGAACACGCGGAAGGTGGCCGGCGACAGGTCCTTCATGATGTACAGGCAGGCCAGCACCGACAGGCCCGGGATCACGTAAGGACCGAAGGGAACGCGGAAGTTGCCCGGCTCGCCGCGGCCCTGCTTGGCGCGGATCACCGGCACCGCGATCGACACCACGATGAAGGCGGTCAGCGTGCCCATGCTCACCATGTCCCACAGGAAGGTGGCGTCGACCAGGCCGGCCACCGCGCCCACCACGAGGCAGACGATGATGGTGTTGCTGACCGGGGCCAGGGTGCGCTTGTTCACCTTCTGGAAGGTCTTCGGGATCAGGCCGTCGCGGCTGATCGCATACAGGATGCGGGTCTGGCCGTAGATCGTCACCAGGGTCACCGAGAACACCGACACCACCGCGCCGAGCGACAGCACCAGGGCCGGCCAGGCCTGGCCGGTCACGTTCTGCAGGATCACCGACAGGCCGGCTTCCTGGCCCGCGAACATGCGCGCGGGCTGGGCGCCCATCGCGGCGAAGGCCACCAGCAGGTAGAACACGGTCACGATCAGCAGCGCCGCCAGGATCCCGATCGGCACGTTGCGGCGCGGGTTGTTGGTTTCCTCGCCGGCGGTGGCAATGGTGTCCAGGCCGATGAAGGAGAAGAACACGGTGCCGGCGGCGGCGGTCACGCCGGCCATGCCGACGTAGCCGCTGTCGGGGTCGGGGCTGAAGAAAGGCGTGAAATTGGCGGCGTCGAAGCCGGTGAAGGCGATCACCGAGAAGAAGATCAGGATCGCCAGCTTGACCAGCACCATGATGGCGTTGGTGGTCGCCGATTCCTTGGTACCGCGGATCAGCAGGATGCAGCACATCGCCACCAGGATCACCGGCGGCAGGTTGAAGTTGCCCGGGTTGAAGTGGACGTTGTGGTGGCTAGAGACGAACATCGGCGAACGCAGCTGCGCCGGGATCTCCCAGCCGAAGGCATTCACCAGGAAGTTGTTCAGGTAGTCCGACCAGCCGATCGCCACCGCGCTCCCGGCCAGACCGTATTCGAGCAGCAGGCAGGCCGCTACGATGAAGGCGGCGAACTCGCCGACGGTCGCATAGGCGAAGGAATACGAGGAACCCGCGGCGGGCACGCGGCCCGCCAGTTCGGCGTAGCACAGGGCGGTCAGGCCGGCGGTGAGGGCGGCCAGCAGGAAGGACAGGATCACGGCCGGACCGGCCTTCGGCACCGCCTCGACCATGGTGAAGAAGATGCCGGTCCCGATGGTGGCGCCGACCCCGATCATCGTCAGCGGAAACAGGCTGAGCGAACGTTGCAGGCCACCGCCGGTGCTGCTGTCTTCATGGTGACGTTCAGCCTGTTTGGTACGAATCAGCTTTTGGCCCAGGGTCAGATTCACGGCAAGTCCTTTGGTGGCGCGGCCTGTCGCAGCGCGGTTTGTCTCGGGTCGGCAGCTTGATAGGCCACCAATCAAACCAGCGATTATAGGGGTTTTGCGTTCTTTCAATAAAATAGTTTGCTCAAACATGCATTCTCTAAGCATCTTTGATAGAATGCTTGCGTTCGCACGGATCAGCCCATCCAGTCCGAACCATTTTTTTGGCTTTAAACATTCATTGCTTATGCATCTATAAGGAAAACACCATGATCTCGAGCGCTTCCCGCCCCTACATCGACGCCTCCGTCCCGGTCCTGCGCGAGCACGGCCTGGCCATCACCACCACCTTCTACCGCAGCATGTTCGCGGCCCATCCGGAACTGACGAAGCTGTTCAACATGGGGAACCAGGCCAACGGCGCGCAGCAGCAATCGCTGGCGTCGGCGGTGTTCGCGTATGCCGCCAACATCGGCAACGCCGCGGCGCTCGGCCCGGTGGTGAGCCGCATCGTGCACAAGCACGCCTCGGTGGGCATCCGTGCCGACCACTACCCGATCGTCGGCCACCACCTGCTCGGCGCGATCAAGACGGTGCTGGGCGATGCCGCCACCGAGCCGCTGCTCAAGGCCTGGGAAGAAGCCTATACCTCGCTGGCGCGCCTGCTGATCGATGCGGAAGCGAAGATGGTCGAGGAAGCCGGCGTGCAGCCGGGCGAGACCCGCGCGATGCGCGTGACGGAAGTGGTGCGCGAGAGCGACAAGGTGATCTCGATCCGCTTCGTCCCGCTGGATGGCGGCGCCCTGCCGCCCTTCAAGGCCGGCCAGTATGTGAGCGTGGCGGTCGACTTCAAGGATGGCCGCCGCCAGCTGCGCCAGTACAGCCTGTCGGATGCGAACGGCAAGGACAGCCTGCGCATCTCGGTCAAGCGCGAGGACGGCGGCGCCCACCCGGCCGGCGAGGTCTCGACCTGGCTGCACGACAATGTGAACATGGACGACCTGCTGCACGTGACCCATCCCTTCGGCGACTTCCTGCCGGATACCGAATCGAACGAGCCGGTGGTGCTGCTGTCGGCCGGTGTCGGCATCACGCCGATGATCGCGGCGCTGAACCGCATCGCGATGGTCAACCCGGAGCGCCGCGTGATCTTCGCCCATGCCGCCCGCAACGCGGCCCACCACGCGCACCAGGCCGACACTGCCGCCGCCCAGGCGCGCATGCCGCACCTGCACGTGGTGAGCTTCCACGAAGAAGGCGAGCTGCCGGGCGTGTTGAAAGGGAAGATGGAACTGGAGCGCCTGCCGTCATGGCCGCGCACCGAGACCGAGGTCTACATGTGCGGCCCGCTGCCCTTCATGCAGGCCCAGTGGAATGCCCTGCTGGCGGCAGGCGCCCCGGCGGCCCGCCTGCACCGCGAGGTGTTCGGTCCGGACCTGCTGGACAACCTGCTGTAATGTACTAAATGGGCGTTCCGCCCACCCGGCGGCATCAATCGAGCAGGTGCACGTTGCGGCCCGTGACGCTGGTCCTGGCCGGATGCCCGTACACCCGGATACCGCCCGACCCGCCGCCGTGCGCAATCAGCGATTGCTTGACGGTGGCGCGGATCCCGCCCGAACCGTCGGCCGCCAGGTCGGCGTCCTGGGTCGACAGGCTCGCCAGGTCGACGCTGCCCGAACCCGCGACGCGGGCATTCAGCGAACGCACCGCGCCGCCGGCCTGCAGCACGCCCGAACCCGCCACCGAGACGCGCGCATAGTCGCCGCGGATCTCGCCGACGTTCATACGGCCCGAACCGGCGAGGCTCAGGTCCGCACTGGCGCTGCGCAGCTCGCCCGCATCGAGGACGCCCGAACCGCTCACGCGCGCCTGCAGGCTGTCGACCCTTCCTGCCAGCCGCACCTGTCCCGAACCGCTCTTGCGCACCGCCAGCGGCGCGCCGTCCAGGCCGGACACTAGCACCTGGCCCGAACCCGCGGCGCGTACCTCGGTCAGGCGCGGGGTGGTGTAGACGATCCGCACCGGCGTCTTGCTGCGCAGGCTGCGCTCGTTGACGATCTTTAGCGTGTTGCCGCTCGCCTCGGTGCGGATATAGGGCAGCAGGTTGCCGTCGGCTTCGACCAGCAGCGAGGGCGCCGGGCCGACGCGTACCTCGACCTGCATCGAACCGCTCACTTCCAGTTCGCCGTGCGCCGCCACCTGGCGCTGGTCGCGTGCCGCAATGCCGTCGCCTTCGATCGCGCTGTCGCTGAACACCGTCCGCATGCGCACGTCGCCGTCGTTCGGCGACACGATGATGGCGCAGCCGCCCAGGGAGGCGAGAGCGGCGATGGCAAGTAGGGCACGTGGCGTACGCATGGCATGAATCCTTTGTGGTGGTTGACTGCTGCGACTTTAACAAGCCCTCCATCCGGCCGCCCGGCCCGTGCGACAGGCTGCAGGAAATGCTCCCTGAACTGCGGCCCTATCCCGCACGCATACTGCCGAACAGCTCCTTGTGTTCACGCGGCTGCGAGCGCCAATACTGAGGCGGCGCGGCCACCTGGGCGCCCAGCTCGGCCGCCGCATGCCAGGGCCAGCGCGGGTCGTACAGCATGGCGCGCGCCAGGCCGATGAGGTCGGCCTGGCCCTGCTGCAGGATGCTTTCCGCGTGTTGCGCTTCGGTGATCAGGCCCACGCCGATGGTCGGCATGCCGGCCTCGCGCTTGATGCGCTCGGCGAACTCGACCTGGTAGCCCGGCTTGAGCGGAATCTTCTGCAGCGGCGACAGGCCGCCGGTGGAGACGTGGATGAAGTCGCAGCCGCGCGCCTCGAGCGCCTGGGCGACGCGCAGGCTCTGTTCGATCTCCCAGCCGCCTTCGACCCAGTCGGTGGCCGAGATGCGCATGCCGACCGCCATCTCGCGCGGCACGGCGGCGCGCACGGCATCGAAGACCTCGAGCGGGAAACGCATGCGGTTCTCGAGCGCGCCGCCGTACTCGTCGTCACGGGCATTCGACAGCGGCGACAGGAACTGGTGCAGCAGGTAGCCGTGGGCGGCATGCAGCTCGATGCCGTCGAGGCCCAGCGCATGCGCGCGGCGGGCGGCGGCGACAAAAGCTTCCTTGACGCGCACCACGCCCTCGGTTTCGAGCGCCAGCGGCGGCACCTCGCCCTGCTGCGGAAATGCGCTTAGCCGATCCGTACGACCATCAGCCCCGCACGCAAGCCAACCCGCACGTCCGGATTCGGAAACACGACCAGCTCCTCGTCATGCTCCACGCGGTACACCGTGTCCCCATCCGTCGCGATCACCTCACCCTTCTTCATCGGCGTGAAGTTCCAGGTCTCGCGTCCCACCGACATACTGAAGGCATCCGACAGCTTGATCACCTGGCGCGCCGTCGCGAACACGTGCGGCGCCGTCCTGGCCGGCAGGCCGGGCAAGCCACGCAGCAGACGGTAGAGCGCTGCGGAAGCATCGGCGAACTGCGACAGGTCGTTCTGCCCCAGCGTCCCGACCCGCCCCAGCTCCACGGTGCTGCCCGCGGCGCCATGGTGCTCCGCGGAGTAATAACTGTAGGTGCCCACCGACTTCGGATTCATGATGACGGCGCCGATCGCCGCCTGTCCCAGCCAGTCGATGAGCGCCTTGCGCGGCGCATCGGGAATGATCTCGGGCACGATCGCGAACATCGGATAGTGCGATGGCCGGATCGCCGTGTGCAGGTCCAGGTGCCAGCGCTGCGGCCCCGCACCCTCGAAGAAGGCACAGGTGGCGGCGATGAGCGCGTCGGCCCGCGCCGCCTCGAAGGCAGAAGCCAGCGAACCACGGTCGGCACGGAACATGCGGTTCAGGTCCGCATCGATGAAGCGCTTGCCGGCCGCGATCGCATCGATGTTCCCGACGCAGAGCATCAGGTCCACCGCCAGTTCACGCGGCGTGCGCGACAGGGCTTCGATCAGCCAGGCCACCATCTCGATCGGCCCGGTCTCGTCGCCATGCACGCCCACCGACACCAGCACGGCGGGACGCTGCCTGTCCTGCGCAGCGTGTTTCACCGTGATGATGCCGGGCGCCGGCAGGCCGACCGTGAAGCCGGCCTCCGAGAAGCGTTGCGCGACCGCGCCGAAGTCGGCTTCGGCCAGGGCGCGCACCGCTTCCGGCAGCGCAGAGTTTGCGGCTGCGCTCATCGCCTTAGGCCGCCAGGCGGTCCGGGCTCGAACCTTCCGACAGCGCCCAGACGTCCAGCATGGCCTGCTCGAGCTCGACCGGCTGTGCGAAGCCGGTCAGGCCGCGCGCCTTGGTGACTTCGCCGACGGCAGCCAGCGGATCGCCGCCCATGCCGGCACGCTCGATCACCTGCAGCAGCAGGCGCTGCTGGGTACGGCGCAGGGCCTGCATCGCGTAGTTGCGCAGCTGTTCCTGCGACTTGCTCTGCGCCGGCAGCTTGAGGCCGCGTTCGAGCGTGTCGATGCCGGCCTGCTGGCGCAGGGCCATGCCGACCTGCAGGAACTGGGCCAGGCTCATGCCGCTCGGACGCTGCACCGACACCGCCGCGAACAGGAAGGTGGCCAGCGACTCGATGGTCTCGACCGCCTTCCAGGCCGCGGTGAACGAGGCCGGCAGGCCGCTGTGGCCATCGGCTTCCGAACGGGCCGGGGTCAGCGAACGCAGCTGGTCGGCCTGGCCGAACAGGGTCGACAGCTCGGCCATGCCGTCGGTACCGCTAGGGAGCGACAGCACGCCTTCGATCACGGCGCGCAGCAGCGCACGGGTACGCGCGTCGACCGCCATCGAGACGTCACGCGGCACTTTCAGCGCATCGGCGTCGAGCGCGTCGAACACCGGCGCCAGGTGCAGCGCCGACCAGGCGCGCGCCCAGCCCTTCACCACTTCGGTTTCCTCGACGCGGTGCTCGGCGGCCAGGTCGCGCAGCATCAGCGGACCGCAGCGGTTGACCGCTTCGTTGGCCAGCACGGTGGCCAGGATGGTATTGGCCAGCGGGTGGTTCAGCGGGTTGCGGGTAGCGACCAGCTGGGCCGGGAAGTAAGGACGCAGCAGCGATTCGGCCCAGGTTTCCTTGGTCAGGTCGAGTGCCGACAGGGTGCGCTTGAAGCGGTTCTTCACGTTGGCGACGACCACCGCCAGTTCCGGCGCGCTCAAGCCCAGGCCCAGGGCCTTGCGGCGCTGCAGCTCGGTGTCGCTCGGCAGCTGCTCCAGTTCGCGGTTGACCGCGCCTTCCGATTCCAGGTTGGTGATCAGGGCGGCATAGCCGTCCACCACCGAGGCAGTGGTTTGCGCCTGTGCTTCGCGGGTCAGCAGGTGGGTCTGCAGGGTGTTGTCGCGCAGGACCAGGTCTTCCACGGCGCCGGTCATTTCGTTCAGCACGCGGTTGCGGTCCGACGCCAAGAGTTCGCCGGCGTTGACTTCGGTGTCCAGCCAGATCTTGATGTTGACTTCGTGGTCCGAGCAGTCCACGCCCGCCGAGTTGTCGATCGCATCGGTGAAGATGCGGCCGCCGGCCAGCGCGAATTCGATACGGCCGGCCTGGGTCGCGCCCAGGTTGCCGCCTTCGGCCACCACCTTGCAGCGCAGTTCGTTGCCGTTGACGCGGATGCGGTCGTTGGCGCGGTCCTTCACCTGCGCATGGGTTTCATTGGACGACTTGATGTAGGTGCCGATGCCGCCGTTGTAGAACAGGTCCACCGGCGCCAGCAGGATGCGGTGCATCAGCTCTTCCGGCGTCAGCGAGCTTTCCTTGATGTCCAGCGCTGCACGGACTTCCGGGGTCAGCTCGATCGAGCGTGCGGTGCGCGGGAACACGCCGCCGCCCTGCGAGATCAGTCCCTTGTCGTAGTCTTCCCACGAGGAGCGCGGCAGCGCGAACATGCGCTGGCGTTCCTTGAACGAGGCTTCGACGTCCGGGGTCGGATCCAGGAAGATGTGGCGGTGGTCGAAGGCTGCCAGCACTTTCAGCTGGCGCGACAGCAGCACGCCGTTGCCGAACACGTCGCCCGACATGTCGCCCACGCCGACCATGGTCACCGGGGTAGTGCTCATGTCGTGGCCCAGTTCGTAGAAGTGGCGCTTGACCGCTTCGAAGGCGCCCTTGGCGGTGATGCCCATCTTCTTGTGGTCGTAGCCGTTCGAGCCGCCCGATGCGAAGGCGTCGCCCAGCCAGAAGCCGCGCTTGACGGCGATGCTGTTGGCGATGTCCGAGAAGGTCGCGGTGCCCTTGTCGGCGGCCACCACCAGGTAAGGATCGTCCTGGTCGTGGCGCACGGTGTTTTCCGGCGGGACGATGGAACCGCGCACGCGGTTGTCGGTCACTTCCAGCAGGCTGGCGATGAACTCGCGGTAGCATGCTTCGCCTTCGGCCGCCACCACTTCACGCGCGGCGCCGGTCGGCATCTGCTTGCACACGAAACCTCCCTTCGAGCCGGCCGGCACGATGACGGCGTTCTTCACCATCTGCGCCTTCACCAGGCCCAGCACTTCGGTGCGGTAGTCTTCCATGCGGTCCGACCAGCGCAGGCCGCCGCGGGCGACCGGGCCGCCGCGCAGGTGCACGCCTTCGAAGCGGCGCGAGAACACGTAGATCTCGCGGTAGGGACGCGGTTCCGGCGCCAGCGCCAGGTTGCTGGTGTCGACCTTGAAGATGATCTTCTCGCCGTCGTTTTGGAAGTAATTGGTGCGCACGGTGGCCAGGGCCAGGTCGACCAGGGCGGCCATGATCTCTTCGGTGTCGGCGTGGTTCACGGTCGACAGGCCGGCCTTCAGGGCGGCCAGCTTGGCGGTGCCGGCGCTGTGCTCGGAATCGCCCAGCTTCGGATCGAAGCGCAGCAGGAAGGCGGTGACGAACTCCTTCACCAGCACCGGCTGGGTGCGCAGGGTCTCGGCCATGTAGCGCACCGAGAACTTGGAGCCGAGCTGGCGCCAGTAGCTGATGTAGGCGCGCACCAGCTGCACTTCGCGCATCGACAGGCCGCCTTCGATGGTCAGGCCGTTCATGCGGCCGTCTTCGGCGTCGTTGTTGAACAGCGCGGTGAACAGCTCTTCGGCGACTTCGGCGATGCCCGGCTTGACCAGCTTGGCGCCGCTCTCGTCGTCGACCGCGAGGGCGGTGACGTTGTGGCGCACGCCGTCGGCGGTGGTGAAGGACCAGGTCTGTTCGCGGTCGACCGCGATGCCGGCGTTCTGCAGTGCCGGCAGGATGCGCGACAGCGACGGCACGGTCTCGCCCGAATACAGGCGGATCGAGGCGTCGCGCACTTCGGCGCCCTTGCCGGCGCCCGGTTCGATGCGCACGCTGACGCGGTCCTTGTGGCCGTTCTTCAGCATGGCCTGCAGGTCGCGGAAGGCGATTTCAGGCGCGGTGGCGGTCACGAAGGAGACCGGCAGGTTGGCGCCGAGCTTACGCAGGCTGCTGCGCTGGCCGGCGTCTTCGATGGTGTTGGTCATGGCGGCGAAGCGGTCATGCCAGCCGTCCAGCACCGCCAGCAGCGGCTGCTGGATGTCGGTTTCGAGGTCGAGCGGGTAGCGGGCGGCGTGCGCGATCAGGTACACGCGGGCCAGCGGGCCGTCGGCCACCAGGGTCTGCACGCGCACTTCGCGCGCGCCCGAGCTGTCCTTCAGGGCCGAGGCCAGGCTGGACGCCACCGCGGCGCTGTAGCGCTCGCGCGGCAGGTAGACCAGCACGTTCAGGTGGCGCGCATATACGTCGCGGCGCGCGAAGACTTTCGGGCGCGGCTGCTTGTACATCGACACCACCGAGCTGCACACCTGGGCCAGCCATTCCGGATCGGCTTCCAGCGCTTCGGTGCGCGGCAGCGATTCGAGGATCTCGACGAATTTCTCGGCGCGGAAGCCTTCCTGGCGCACGCCGGCGATCGACAATACCTTGGCGACGCGGCCGCGCGCGAAGGGCAGACGCGCCAGCGGGGTCGAGGTGGCGGCGCGGGTGAACAGGCCGACGAAGCAGTGCTCGCCCAGGATCTTGCCCTGGGCATCGGTGTTGCGCACGCCGATGAAGTCGAGCGGCTGGTCGCGGTGCAGGGTGCCCTCGACGTCGGCCTTGACGATCGACAGGGTGTCGGCGCGGCGCGACAGGGTTTCGAAGTCGCCCGGGATGTTGGCCAGGCAGGTGCCGTAGACCGGGTGGACGGTATCCTGCAGCACGCCGATGCGGCTCGGGATGTCGCGCTCGAGTTCGCGCACGCCTTCCTTCACCACGTAGTAGGCGTAGCCGAAGGGCTCGAAGCCTTCGTTCTTGGCCCACTCGAGGAAGGCGGCCACTTCCTGGCCTTCGGGGGTGCCGGCGCTCGCGGCGGCGGCGGCCACCGCGGTCATGCGGTCGGCCAGCTTGACGGCGTCGCGGTGCACGGTGGCGGCATCGTTGGCGACCATGCGGATGCGCGCGGTCAGGGCGTCGAGTTCGGCGAATTCGAGTTCGTCGCTCATCAGGATCAGGACGATCGATTCCAGCGGCGCGCCGGCTTCGCCGACGGCGGTGGCGAGGCCGCTGGCGTCACGGCGCACCGGCAGCACGGCGTTCATCACGCCGGCCGCGGTCTGGCGCTCCTTGCGCAGGGCCATGACGAAGGAATCGACCAGGTAAGGCATGTCGTCGTTCAGGATCAGCAGCGCGGTGGCCATGCCGCCACGTCCGTCGGAATAGCGCATCTGCGCGATCTGGCAGCCAGGGCCGCTGCGCTGGGCCAGCTGCGAGAAACCTTCCCACAGCACCGGCGCCAGGCTCTCGGGGGCGGTGCCGGCCAGGTCTTCGTCGTCGAGGGCGCCGAGCCAGGCGCTGATGAGCGCACCCACCTGCGCATTGGCGCCGGTGGCGGACTGGTTTGCGTTGACCAGCGTGAGCGTCTGGCTGCGCAAATCTTGAGGCATGTCTTTCATGGTTGCTTCTCCAAAGTTTGTGTGCCCGGGCGCGCTCTTGCTTGTGGCTTCGCGCCGCCCTGGCTTTATATGGACGGGGGTGTCCCGTCCGAATCCGTTATTAGAACATGCCCGCCGGGTCTTACGACAGGTCGTACAGGCCCGGCAGGCCGAGGATGCGCTCCAGTTCCTCTAGCGCCGTCATGCATTCGATCGCGAGCTGCGGGTCGGCCAGGTCCTTCGGCTCGATGCGGTCGCGGTAGTGCTTCTCCACCCAGGCGACCAGCTGCGCGTACAGGGCTTCGGTCATGATCACGTCGCCGTGCATCGCCTGCGCCTCGTCCTCGGTCAGGGCCACGCGCAGGCGCAGGCAGGCCGGCCCGCCGCCGTTGCGCATGCTCTGGCGCAGGTCGAATTCGAGCAGCTCGTCGATCGGGCCGTCGCCGGCCATCATCGCGACCAGGTAGCGCGACACCGCCTCGTTCTCGCGGCATTCGTGCGGCACCACCAGGGCCATGCGGCCGTCCGGACGGGTGAGCAACTGGCTGTTGAACAGGTAGCTGGCCACGGCGTCGGCCACCGGCACCTGGGCGGTCGCGACGCGCACCGGCACCAGGTCGGTATCGACGGCGCCCAGGGCGCGGCGCAGCGCGTCCAGCGTGCCCGCTTCGTCGACGAAGGCCTGGTCGTGGTAGAACAGCACATTGCCGTTGCCGACCGAGATCACGTCGTTGTGGAACACGCCCTGGTCGATCACGTCCGGGTTCTGGAAGGCGAACACGGTGCGCGCCGCATCCAGGCCATGCAGGCGGGCGACCGCCTGCGAGGCTTCCAGGGTCTGGCGCGCCGGGTACTTCTTCGGGGCCGGGGCCGAGGGATCGAACTCGGCGCGGCCGACCACGAAGAATTCCACGCCGGCCGCGCCATGCGCTGCGGCGAAACGGGTGTGGTTGGCGGCGCCCTCGTCGCCGAAGGCCGGCACCGGCGGCAGCGCGTCATGCACCACGAAGCGGCTGCTGTCGCCGAAGATGGCGCGCAGGGTGCGGGTGGCCTGCACGTGCTCTTCCGAGCGATGCAGCTTGTTGTTCAGGTTCGCCGGCGTGAAGTGCACGCGGCCGTCCGCGGTGTCGGCCGAGGGGCTGACGGTGGCCGCGTTGGCGGTCCACATCGGCGCCGCCGAATAGGCGCAGGCCAGGATCACGGGCGCTTCGCGGAAGGCGCGCGCCAGCACGTCGGCGTCGGTGCCGGAAAAGCCGATGCGGCGCAGCAGGCGGAAGTTCGGGCGCGCCTGCGGCGGCATCACGGCCTGGGCGTAGCCGCGCGCGGCCAGTTCGCGCATCTTGGCCAGGCCCTGCAGGGCGGCCTGGCGCGGGTTGGAGGCGCTGCGCACGTTGCTGAACGAGGCGACGTTGCCGAACGAGAGGCCGGCATAGTTGTGGGACGGGCCAACCAGGCCGTCGAAGTTGTATTCGCGGGCAGTACGCATGGGTCTCAGAAGTTCAGGCCGGGCGACAGCTTGGCCGGCAGTTCGAGTTCCGCCGTCTCGATCGAAGCGACCGGGTAGGCGCAGTAATCGGCGGCATAGTAGGCGCTCGGGCGGTGGTTGCCCGATTTGCCGACACCGCCGAACGGGGCCGAACTGGCCGCGCCGGTGGTCGGGCGGTTCCAGTTGACGATGCCGGCGCGGGCGCGCACCGAGAAGCGCTTCCACAGTTCCTCGGAAGGCGACAGCAAGGCCGCGGCCAGGCCGTATTCGGTGGCGTTGGCCACGCGCAGGGCCTGGTCGAAGTCCTTCACGCGGATCACCTGCAGCAGCGGGCCGAACCACTCTTCGTCCGGGATGCCTTGCGCGCCGGTGGTGTCGACGATGCCGGCGGTGACGAAACCCGCGTCCGGGTCGAGCTGCTTCATCTGCAGCAGCACCTTGCCGCCCTTGGCGGCCATGTCGGCCTGCGCTTCGACCAGGCGGGCGGCGACGGCTGCCGAGACCACC
Organism: Telluria sp. ZB4P36; assembly: GCF_059685865.1. Taxonomy (NCBI): domain Bacteria; kingdom Pseudomonadati; phylum Pseudomonadota; class Betaproteobacteria; order Burkholderiales; family Oxalobacteraceae; genus Telluria; species Telluria sp. ZB4P36. The sequence continues at coordinate 10,451 of NZ_JCASIE010000011.1, read as the reverse complement.
GGGCCCATGAAGGGCTGCGGTTCGGCCTTCGAGGGGCCGGGCTGCAGGGTGGCTGCGATTTTTACCAATCGGTCAAGGAAGGCCTGTCCCGCCGGCGAATCTTGAATAATCAGGCGGCGCGCGCAGGTGCAGCGCTGGCCGGCCGAGATGAAGGCCGACATTACGGTGTGGTGCACGGCGGCGTCCAGCAATCTGGGGTCGGTCGGGATGTCCCACGCCACCAGCGGGTTGTTGCCGCCCATTTCCAGCGCCAGCATCTTGCCCGGCTTGCCGCCGAACTGCTTGTGCAGGGCCATGCCGGTCTGGCTGCTGCCGGTGAACAGGATGCCGTCGATGCTTGCCTCCTGGCCGAGCGCCACGCCGGTGTCGCGACCGCCGTTGACCAGGTTCAGCACGCCCTTCGGCAGGCCGGCCTGTTCCCACAGCTGCACGGTCTTCACCGCGGTGCGCGGCGCATATTCGCTCGGCTTGAAAACCACGGTGTTCCCGGCGATCAGGGCCGGCACGATGTGGCCGTTCGGCAGGTGGCCCGGGAAGTTGTAGGGGCCGTAGACGGCGAACACGCCGTGCGGGCGGTGGCGCAGCACGGCATTGCCGTCGGCGACCTTGCTTGCTGTTTCGCCGGTGCGCGCGCCATGGGACTGGACCGAGATGTCGATCTTGTTGGCCATGGTCGCCACTTCGGTACGCGCTTCCCACAGGGGCTTGCCGACTTCCTCGGCGATGATCGAAGCGAGTTCCTCGCTGTGTTCCTTCAGCAGGTCGCGGAAGCGCGTGCAGACGGCGATGCGCTCCTCCAGCGGCGTGAGCGCCCAGGATTCGAAACTGTCGCGCGCGGCGACGGTGGCACGCGCGACGTCTTCCGCCGTGGAGGCATTGCTGGTCCAGGTCTGGCGTCCGGTGGACGGATCGATGGTGGCCAGCTCCGGGCCGCTGCCGGCGAGCCATTCGCCGCCGATGTAGTTCGAGAGATTAGGCATTCGCGTTCTTCCTTGCGTTGAGGGGCAGCGTGCGTACTTCGTCGCCGGCCTGCACGTGCAGCTGCGACAGCTCCTGGGCCGACAGTGCGATGCGGGTGGCGCCGGGCACGGCGCGGGTCAGGATCATGCGGAAATCGGCGAGCCTGGTGTTCGACACCAGCAGGTGTTCAGTCTCGCCTTCGTGGTTTCCTTCCTCGGCCACGGCCAGCACGCTGTCGCGCACCGCGCGCAGCTCGGACACGCGGCCCTGCAGCACCGGGCCGGCGTCGAAGATGTCGACGTAGCCTTCGTAGTGCATGCCTTCGTTTTCCAGCAGCTTGCGCGCCGGCAGGGTCGAGGTATGGACCTTGCCGATGACTTCGCGCGCCGATTCCGGCAGGTAGTCGACGTACAGCGGCTGGCGCGGCATCAGTTCGGCGATGAAGGACTTCTTGCCGATCGCGGTCAAGCCGTCGACGTGGTCGAAGTCCATCTTGAAGAAGTGGCGGCCCAGGCCTTCGTAGAAGGGCGAGCTGCCGTTTTCGTCCTGGTAGCCGCGCATCTCGGCGATGATCTTCTCGGTGAACAGCTGCTGGAACTGGGCGATGAACAGGAAGCGGCTTTTCGACAGCCACTTGCCGTTGAAGCCGGCGCGGTACTGCGGCAGCAGGAACAGCGAGCACAGTTCGGACGAGCCGGTCAGGTCGTTCGACAGGTACAGGGTTTCCATCCGCGTAAACACATTCAGTTCGCGGCTGCTGTGCACCAGGGTGCCGATGCGGTAGTTGTAGAAGGGCTCGGTGAGGCCGACTGCGCCCTTGATCGCGCATACGCCGGCGATGCGCGCATCCTCGGTGTGCTCGAGCACGAACATATAGTCGCGCTGCTCGGGCGGAATGGTCTGGTTGAAGGAGGCCACCGCGGTGGCGACGCGGTCGCCCAGCATCTTGCGGTCGGGCTTCAGCGTGGTCATGCCGCTGCCGGCCTGGCGCGCCATCTCGATCAGGGCGTCCAGGTCGGTGGTGTTTACTGCACGGATTACGAGCATCGGGTCCTCTCTCAGATGCGCACGCAGGTGACGCTGTCGCCCGCGGAGACGCCCAGCGCCTGCTGGGCTTCGCGCGGCAGGCAAATGGCCTGGCCGGCGTCAAGCGCCGGGCAGGCGGCGATGACGGCGCGGAAGTGTTGTTCGCTGCTGGCCACGGCGTAGGTCAGCATTTCGTCCCTGCCTGCGGCACGGCCGGCGTTCTCGACCTGGCGCACCTGCGAGGCGCAGAAGGAGCGCAATGCGTTCTTGTGGGCCTGCAGGATCGGGCCGCCGTCGAAGATGTCGATGTACTCGTCGGCTTCGAAGCCTTCCTGCGTGAGCAGCTGGAAGGCCAGCTGGCCGCTCGGGTGGATCTGGCCGAGCGCCGCCTGGGCGTCACCCGGCAGCAGCGGCACGTAGACCGGGTAATGCGGCATCAGCTCGACGATCAGGGTGCGGTTGCGGGCGCCGTCGATGACGCGCTCGGCGTCGAGGAAGTCCATCTTGAAGAACTTGCGGCCCAGCGCATTCCAGAACGGCGACTGGCCCTCGCTATCGGTGACGCCGGCCAGCGGCACGAAGAAACGGTCGCCGAAGCGCTGCGGCGCCAGCACGGCGTACAGCAGGCGCGCGCGCGACAGCAGCGCGGCTTCAAGGCCGGCGTTGTCGCGGTTGCGGACATAGAAGCCCGACAGGTGCGAGTAGGCCGTCAGTTCCGAGCACAGTGTCAGCGCGTGCACGCTGTGGCTGATGTTCAGGTCGCGCGAGACCTGCTGGATCACGTCGTTGCGGAAGGCGAAATAGGTGCCGTTCGAGCCGGCCGAGGCGTGGATCGACGAGGTGCCGACCACTTCGCGGCTGCGCAGGTCCTCGAGCACGAACTGGTACGACTCCTCGCTCGGGATGTCGACGTGGGCGGCGAACGAGGCGATGGAACGCTCGACCGCCGCGACGATGGCTTCACGCGTGCGCGGCAGCGTGTGCACGCCGGGGATCGACACCGCCCCCAATGCCTCGAGGGCGCCGATATCTCCGCGTTCAACCGGTCGGACTACATACATGCGAACTCCCAGAATGGGTTCAACTTAAACGGCAAGGCCGGCCACACCCGCTCGGGGAGGCCGGCCGGATGCAGGCTTCGGATCAGCCTGCGATGAATGCCTCGACGGCTTCGCGCATCAGGCGGTCCGCTTCCGCGATCTGTTCGTCCGACACCACCAGGGCCGGCGCCAGGCGCACCACGTCCGGGCCGGCGATCAGCAGCATCAGGCCGAGCTTTTCGCAGGTCTTGGTGTAGTCCTTGGCGCGGCCCTTGAAGTCGCCCGTCATCGGCAGGCCGATCAGGAGACCCAGGCCGCGCGGCTTGCCGAATACCTGCGGGTAGTCGGCGGCCAGCTTTTCGAGGTTGGCGAAGATCTTGCCGCTCGCTTCGCGCACGCGCGCCAGGAAGGCCGGCTGCTTGATGGTCTCGACGACCTTCAGGCCGACGGTGCCGGCCAGCGGGTTGCCGCCGTAGGTGGTGCCGTGCGAGCCGACGTTCAGGTGCAGGCCGATTTCCTCGGTGGTCAGCATGGCGCCGATCGGGTAGCCGTTGCCCAGGGCCTTGGCCGAGGTCAGGATGTCCGGGGTGACGCCGGTGTCCATGTAGGCGTAGAAGGCGCCGGTGCGGCCGACGCCCGACTGCACTTCGTCGAACACCAGCAGCGCGCCGGTCTGGTCGCAGAGTTCGCGCAGGGCCTTCAGGTAGGCGTGGTCGCCCGGGATCACGCCGCCCTCGCCCTGGATCGGCTCGACGATCACGGCGGCGACATCGTCGGTGATCGCGGCGCGCGCGGCTTCGATGTCGTTGTACGGGATGTGGTTGATTTCCTGCGGCAGCGGCTCGAAGCCTTCGGTGTACTTCGGCTGGCCGCCCACCGACACGGTGAACAGGGTACGTCCGTGGAAGGACGACAGGCAGGACACGATGCGCGACTTGTGCGCGCCGAACTTGGTGTGCGCGTACTTGCGGGCCAGCTTCAGGGCCGCTTCATTGGCTTCGGCGCCCGAATTGCAGAAGAAGGCGCGGTCGGCGAAGGTGGCTTCGGTCAGGGCGCGGCCCAGGCGCAGCACCGGCTCGTTGGTGTAGCCGTTGCCGAGGTGCCAGAGGGTGTTGATCTGCTCCGTCACTGCGGCCACCAGGGCCGGGTTGCAATGGCCCAGGCTCGACACCGCGATGCCCGAGGTGAAGTCCAGGTAACGCTTGCCTTCCTGGTCCCACACGTCCAGGCCCGCCGCGCGCACCGGCACCATGGCGGCCGGGGCGTAGGTCGGGACGAGGACTTCGTCGAAGGTCTGCCGGGTGACAGGCCGCGTGGTGACACCGGAATCAAGGTTTGCGTTCATGGCTTCTTCCTCATCAATAGTCGGTTGGTGCGCGGACGGGTGCAGCGCAGGCTCGAGCCATTATAGAAAGCCACCCTGACAAGTTCTTGCAGAAGTGCGACAGGGATTTTCGTTTTTAGTCGGAGAAATATTATGGGAATGGCAAAGGACGCTTACTGACCGAGCTTGCGCTGCCGTTCTTCCCGTGGGGTATTGCCGAACAGCGCCCCAAACGCCGTCGAAAAGTGCGAGCCCGACGAGAACCCGCACATCAGCCCCACCTGCACGATCGAATAATTGGTGTCGAGCAGCAGCTTGCGCGCCCGCTGCAGGCGCAGTTCGAGGTAATAGCGCGACGGCAGGCTGCCGAGGTACTGCTTGAACAGGCGCTCCAGCTGGCGCCGCGAGATGCCGGCCAGGCCGGCGATCTCGTCGGTCGAGAGCGGCTCTTCGATGTTGGCTTCCATCAAGGCCACCGCCTCGGTCAGCTTCGGCTGCAGGGTGCCGAACCTGGCCTGCAGCGCCACCCGCTGGCGCTCGTCCTTGCCGCGCACGCGGTCCACGCACAGGCTTTCCTTGACTTGCGCCTGCACCGCCGCGCCGAACAGCATTTCGATCAGGGTCAGGGCGAAGTCGATGCTGGCCGCGCCGCCGCAGCAGGTCAGGCGGTTGCGGTCGAATTCGAAGAGGTTGGGCGTGAACAGGGCCTGCTCGGCCAGCGCATTGGTGTCCGGATACAGGGCCCAGGGCAGTGCGGTGCGCACGCCGTGCAGCGCGCCGGCATCGGCCAGCCACAGCACGCCGGCACCGACGCCGCCCCAGAACGGCGCCGCGCGGCAGCGCTCGACGAGGACGCGGCAGTTGGCGGGTTTGAGCGCCGCTTCGGCCTCGTCGGCGACCAGCAGCACCAGGTGCCAGTGGCGCTGGGCATCGGCAGTGAACTTGTCGGGGCTGCGCACGTCAACGTGCAGCAGCTCGGGCCCCAGCAGCTTGGCCGCCAGGCGCAAGGGCTGGACCAGGCCGGACCAGGTCAGCATGTCCGGCTCGCCCGCGTTAACCAGCAGCACGCGCAGCGGACGCTCCTGTGCCAGTTGGGACAGGTCAGCAGGCGGCATCGGGATGGATCGGCGGTGTCATCAAGGTGGAATGATACCGGAGATAATGATCCGGGACCGATCATGCCCGTCCCGGGGACGCATGTCGATCCGGCAAAACCCCGCCGGCCAGCTATAATCCGCCCATGGGGGAACGATATCTAAAGAGTGTCCGGCTGCTGGCCGAGTGCATGCAGGGCTTCGAGCGTTTTTCCGGCGAATCGGTGCGCCAGCACGGGCTGACGCACGCACAGTTCGATATCATTGCCACGCTGGGCAACACGCCCGGGATGAGCTACAAGGAGCTCGGCGAGCGCACCCTGATCACCAAGGGCACACTCACCGGCGTCATCGAACGGCTGGAACAGAAAGGCCTCGTGGTGCGCGAACGCAGCAGCGACGACAAGCGCTCCTTCTTCGTGCGCCTCACGCCCGCGGGCGAAGCCGTGTTCGGCGACGTGTTCCCCAAGGTGGTGGCGCATGGCAAGCAGCTGTTCGCGCACTACGGCGATGCCGACTTCGAGGCCCTGGAAAACGTATTGCGCAGGCTGCGCGACCAGATCGCCGCCGGCAGCCTTCCTCCCCAATCACCACAAGCAAAGGAATTGCCTTGAAAACATCTCTCATCGACGGCAAAAAGCCTGCCCATTTCGACAAGCACATCATCGGCAACATCCTGCTCGATGTCGCGCCCCTGGACGAAGTCAGGCAGGAAGCCATGCTGATCGGCGTGCGCAACGAAGCCGGCGAGATCTACCGCCTCATCGGTGCAACCAAGCTCAACAGCTTCATGAATGCGACCGAAGAACTGCTCGATCTCGGCCTCGTGGACGAGCTGCAGGATCTCGAGGAGCAGAAGGAAGGCTGCGACGCCATCTTCAGCGAACCTTGACCTGGCTCAAACCTTGGAAAAATTCCATAAGGCAATTTTTTCAAGTTTGACACGGCGATGGGGGTATAATTTTTCGATGGACCGACTCTCCGCACTCAAGAGCATCGCCGCCCAGGCCAGCCGCGGCGAACTCAGCTTCCCGACGAACGTCGACGCGACGCTCAAGCTGCAGCGCGCGCTCAACGAACCCGACTGCCACGCCGACATGGCGGCGCGCCTGGTGCAGGCCGAACCCCTGCTTGCGGCGCGCACGGTGGCGATCGCCAATTCAGTGGCCTACAACCGTGCCGGACACGACGTCACCAACGTCCGCGCGGCGGTCCAGCGCGTCGGCTTCCGCACGCTCGGTGCACTGGCCGCCTCCGTCATCGTGCGCCAGCTGGCGAGCGAAATCAGCGATCCCGGCCTGCGCGCCAAGGCCGATGCGCTCTGGATCCACTCGGCCCACGTGGCCGCGCTGGCCCAGGTGATCGCGCGCCGGGTCTCCTTCGTCGACCCCGAAACCGCGATGTTCGCCGGCATCGTGCACGAAGTCGGCGGCTTCTACCTGCTTTCGCGCGCCGAGGAATTCCCCGGCCTGCTCGACGATGGTGCTGAGAACAGCGCCGACGAATGGATCGAGCATGGCGAAGTCGCGATCGGCCGCGGCGTGCTGATCAAGCTCGGCGTGCCGGTGCCGGTCATGGGCGCCATCGAGGCCCTGTGGAACGGCATGCGCGCGCTGCCGCCGGAAACCCTGGGCGACACCCTGCTGCTCGCCAATGACCTGGCGCCCTTCCCTTCTCCCCTGCATGTGCGTCCGGGCGCCACCACCCTCGATTCCGCCGCCACCATCGACTTCACGGTCGGCCAAGGGACCCTGGCCCAGGTCCTCGCCGAATCCGCCGAGGAAGTGAAGAGCCTCACCGCCGCCCTGCTCTGAGCGGCGTCACACTGTAGCTCGGCAGTCGATACCGATACCGGTATCGACTGCCGTATTAATCTCATTAGTAAATAAGCACAAACGTCTTCAAGCTTGGTATGCACCGTTCATACGGCATAACAAAAAAGCTCACGGAGACATGCAATGAAGAACACCCTCGCACTGTGGGGGATGGGGGCGCTATTGGCCTCATCCCTGGTTTCCCCGAACGCCGCCGCCCAGGCCGGATTCACTCCCATCAGCTTCAAGAACGCGTCCGTCCACGACCCTTCGGTGGTCAAGTCCGGCGACACCTACTACGTCTTCGGCTCCCACCTCGCTGCCGCGAAGTCCACCGACCTGATGAACTGGCAGCAGGTCAGCGACGGCGTCAGCGCGACCAATCCCCTGTTCCTGAACGGCACGGCGAACGTGTTCACGGAACTGTCCGAAACCTTCGCCTGGGCGCAATCGAACACCCTGTGGGCGGCCGACGTCAGGCAGCTGGCCGACGGCAAGTTCTACATGTACTACAACGCCTGCAAGGGCGACTCTCCCCGTTCCGCCCTCGGCATTGCCGTGGCCGAGCGCATCGAAGGGCCCTATGTCGACAAGGGCATCATCCTGCGCTCCGGGATGTGGGGACAGGCCAGCCACGACGGCACGGTGTACGACGCCCTGAAGCACCCGAATGCGGTCGACCCGCACGTGTTTTCGGACAATGCGGGCCGCCTGTGGATGATCTACGGCTCGTATTCGGGCGGCATCTTCATCATGCAGATGAACCCGAGTAACGGCATGCCCTTGCCCGGCCAGGGCTACGGCAAGCGCCTGATCGGCGGCAACCACAGCCGCATCGAAGGGGCCTTCGTGATGTACAGCCCGGCCACCTCCTACTACTACATGTTCACCTCCTTCGGCGGCTTGGATGCGAATGGCGGCTACAACATGCGGGTGGCGCGCTCGCTCAATCCGAATGGCCCCTACCTGGATGCCCAAGGCAATGACATGGCCAATGTCAGGTCGGACCCAGGCAAACCGCTGTTCGACGACGCCTCGATCGCGCCCTACGGCGTCAAGCTGATGGGGAACTACCTGTTCGAGCGCAAGCTGGGCGAGGCCGGCACCGGCATCGGCACCGGCTATGTGTCGCCCGGCCATAACTCTGCCTATTACGATGCCGCGACCGGCAAGCATTTCCTGGTATTCCATGCGCGCTTCCCGGAGCGCGGCGAACAGCACGAGATCCGGGTACACCAGATGTTCATGAATGCTGACGGCTGGCCGGTCGTCGCGCCCTATCGCTACGCGAAAGAAAATGCCACTGCCGTGCGCCGCGAGTTCGTGATCGGCGACTACCTGTTCGTCAACCATGGCAAGGACATCTCCGCCACCGTCAAGAAATCGCAGTCGATCACCTTGGGCAGCAACGGCGCGGTGAGCGGCGCGGTGACAGGCAGCTGGACCCTGTCCGGCAGCAATGGGGTCGAGCTGCACCTGGCGGGCGCCGCCTCGCCCTACAAGGGGGTCTTCCTGAACCAGTGGGACGAGACCTCGAAAAGCTATGTCATGACCCTGTCGGCCCTGTCGCGCGAAGGCGTGGCGGTGTTCGGCAGCCGCCTGATCCCGCGCACCGACGCGCAGGTGGTGAATGCGATTTATGCCGAGCTCAGCCTAGGCAATACCGCGGCCGTGAGCGCCAACCTGAACCTGCCGACCTCGGCGGCGCGCGGCGCAAGCATCGCCTGGACGTCCTCGCATCCCGCCATCGTGAGCAATACCGGCGTCGTCACCCCTGCCGCCAGCGACGTCACCGTGAGCCTGAGTGCGCGCATCACGAAGGGCACGGCCAGCGCCGTGAAGACCTTCGCCGTCACGGTGCGCAAGGCCGGCGGCCTGCTGGCGCATTACCCCTTCGACGGCAACCTGCTCGACGCCAGCGGCGCAGCCGCGCCCGGCACCGTGGTCGGCAACCGGCTCGACGTGGCCGGGGGCAGCATCGGCTATGAAGCGGGCGCCAAGGGCAATGCCGCCGTCTTCAACGGCGCCAGCGGCATCCGCCTGCCGAACGGCCTGATCACCACCAACAGCTACACGGTCGCGCTCTGGCTCAAGCCGGCGCAATTGACGCCGTTCACGACGACCTTCTTCGGCGCCCGGACGACCGACTCGTGGATTAGCCTGCTTCCGATGGGACATGAGTTCGTGAATGGTGCGTCCATGCTGTGGTCGGGGACGGCCTGGTATGACGCGGGGCTGGGCATGAACCTGCCGGTCGGCCGCTGGTCGCACCTGGCCTTCACGGTCAGGAACGGCGCCGTCAATGTCTACGTGGACGGGGTGAAACGCTTCAGCGGCAGCAACTTCCCGAACGTATTCACCACCACGAGCGGCGTGTTCGCGCTGGGTGTGAACTGGTGGGATACGCCCTATAAAGGGTCGATGGATGACCTGCGCATCTATGGCAGCGCCTTGAGCGATGCCGATGTAGCGGCCCTGGCCCGTTGAGCAAGCCATTTACCTCCAAGGACGACGACACATGAAAACCATTGCCTTCTCCCTGATGTTGTTGCTGGCCTCGGCGGGCGCTTCCGCCGGCGTGATCGGCTTCGACGACTTGTCCGGTGACGAAACCGAAGCGATCGCCAACGGCTACCAGGGCTTCGACTGGGACAACTTCGGCACGATCCGGGCCGAAGCCTATCCGGGCAGCGGCTATGCCGCCGGCACTGTCTCCTTCGCGAACACGGCCTTCAACCGCGACGGCGGCATAGCGGCGATCTCGAAGGCGGGCGGCTTCAACTTCGCCGGCGCCTTCTTCACCTCCGCCTGGCTCGACCAGGAACTCGCCTTCGACGGCTGGCGCGATGGCCAGTTGCTGTATTCCAGCACGGCGTCCTATGTGGTGGACACGGTCGCGCCGGTATGGATCGGGCTCGGCTGGTCGGGGATCGATACCCTCGTCATCTACAACAGCAGCGGCACGCAATGGGCCATGGATGACTTCACGGTGCCGGAGCCGGCTTCGCTCGGCCTGTTCGCCACCGCCCTGGCGGGGTTGGCGATGTCGCGCAGGAGCGAAGCCCGCAAAAAAAATGGTTCATCGCACTTTCCCGGGGAACGCATCCTTGATTTTCAGGAAGAAGTAGGATGCGTCTTGAAATCCGTAGGCCATGCGCTTGATGACCTTGATGCGATTGTTGACGCCTTCCAG
>NZ_JCASIE010000010.1:0-186257 GCF_059685865.1 Telluria sp. ZB4P36 | reverse complement strand
TGACCTCGAGCTGGAGCGCGTCGAAGGGGACAAAGGTGGAGGCCGTGGTGCCAGCCAGGGCGGCGTCGATCTGCATGGTGACTCTTCTAAAAAGGAAACGGGAATCGGGCCCCATGCAGCAAAAACGCCGTACGACAATTAAGGCGGCCGGCCTGCTCCTGGAAAGGGCACAATGGAATGATTCAATTGTAGAAGGGAATCGCCAGGATTAATTCTGCTTTTAAATGTTTTGAGCGATATATTGCTCATATACTATCAAATATTGCCAAATAATATTTGCATTGGGCTGGGGTGTTCCACGAGGTCAGTGGCTATGTCTGCGCCCCGCTGTCCCTTGGAAAGTAGTCTCAAGCATAGCGTCCTCGAGCAACACATCCCGACCATCCGCAAGCTCTACGGCGAGCAGCGTGAGCTGGACCAAGCCTGAAGGCGGCATGTTCAACTGGGTGAGCCTGCACAAGAGCATCCACGCAATAAAGCGTTGCGACCTGTCATTGGAATAGCGCCACATTCAGGTCGTTCGCCGACCGATTTTATGCGTTAGCAGGCAAGTCCTTTCCGTGTACGCCGGGGTCTTCCCCAATCCGAAAAAACGGTGTGCGGCTCAACGATGCGAGAGCACCATGATTGTATTTCGGCATATGGCAAGCCATACTTCGAAGATCCATTGATTACAGCACCATCCAGGAAGAGTAAATGAAGAGAATTGTCGTCAAATTTGGGGGGTCCAACCTGCGCCGTCCCGAGGACATTGATCGCGTAGTCAATGTTGTGCAGACATACCAGCGCCCGCTAGTGGTCGTGGTGTCTGCTTTCTATGGCATCACCAACGCACTTATCGCCAGCGTCCAGGCTGCTAAATTGGGCGCTGGCACGCTGTCCGCAGTGGCTGAGAGCCACGACTACACGCTTACCTTGCGTGCTCTGAAAAAAGAATTTCTGTACGCCAACATTGCCGATCCGCTGAGGCGCAAGCGCACTGAAGAAGCCCTGAATGCCCGCCTCGACCAGCTGGAGCGATTTCTCATTGGCATCCATTACATCGGCGATGTTCCCGACTTCGTCAATGATGTGATACTCAGCTATGGAGAGCGACTCTCCAGTCTGCTGGTAACGGAAGTTCTGCAAAGCCGCGGAATCCGCGCGCGCGAGGCCCTGCCGGAGAATATCGGTCTCGTCACTGATGGTGTGTTCGGCAACGCAGCATGTGATTTCGACGCCAGTACCGAGTCGGTATCAGCGGCCCTGAGTGGAGACGGTGTAGTGGTGGTACCAGGATTCTACGGTATCAGCCGCGACGGCAAGACGACCCTTTTCGGGCGTGGCGGCTCCGACTACTCGGCTGCGTCAATCGCACGCTGCATTGACGCCGAATCACTCGACGTATGGAAGGATGTGAACGGTTTCTTGAGCGCAGATCCTGGGGCGGTCGAGACGCCGCATTCGATCGAACGGCTTCACTACCTGGAAGCGGCCGAGCTATCTTATTTCGGCGCGAAAATACTTCATCCGCGCACAGTCGAACCGCTGTTCGACCTGGCAATCCCGATCCGCATCCTTAACATCACGCGTCCTGACCTAGGCCTGCACGCATTTACCGTTATCGACGGCGAACGTACCGTCACGCATGATGTCGTCAAGAGCGTTTCGTCGAGCGACGATGTGGCAATCCTCAAACTGCATGGCCCGGGCGTCGGCTTCAAATCCGGCATCCTGGCCGAGGTTACCTCCACGCTCGACCGCAATGGCATTAACATCAAGAGTGTTTTGACAGCACAGACCGCCATCAACGTGTTGCTGGCGCGCGAGCACCTTGAGGCCGCTTATGAAGCGTTGATCGGCCACCACATTCCCGGCGTAGTCGAAGTGAGCCGCAACGACACTGTCGCCATTGTAGCGGTGGTTGGAGACGGCGTTCTAGACGCGTCGAACGTGGGAAGCGCAATTGCGAGCCGGGCTTTAAGTGCGGCACTCGCCGGTGGCGTGCGCGTGACCCTGAGCGCGGCAGGAGCTAGCGAAGTGGCAGCATATATGCTGGTGGCTCGTCAGGACCGCCACCTGGCCTTAAGCCTTATCCATGCGGAATTTTTCAGAGCGAAACTGACCACGCGCGGCACCGATCAGGTTCCTCCGCTGACGATGGAGAGCGCGGAATCGACGAGCTGAATCGGCACGACAATTGTTGACACTCTCGCGACAGAGGCAACTGACGGCGGGAAGGAGCTTCATCGGGGATGCCGAAGGTGGCTGTCTTACGCTTCCAAGGCGGAAGAACGATTGCGCCCTTGTTGCTTGGCTTGATATAGCTGGACGTCGGCCTGTTCCACCATCCAGTTAGCCGTGGGCGGGCGGGCCGCGTCGACGTAGGCGGTAAATACTCCCAAGCTTATCGTCACAATGGATGCGGGATTGTTTGCATGTTCAATACCGAGCGCACAGACTGCGCAGCGGATTCGCTCAGCGACCTGGGCGGCCCCGCGGGCGCCTGTTTCTGGAAGCAGGACCGCAAACTCCTCGCCACCATAGCGCGCCGGGAAATCACTTGGGCGGCCAAGGGATTCAGGCAGGACGGCCGCCATATGGCGCAGGCAGGCATCCCCGGCGACGTGGCCATAATGATCGTTGTACTTCTTGAAGTAGTCGACATCGAGCATGATCAGGGACAGTGGTTTGCCTGAGCGCGCGGCGCGCGCTATCTCGCGCTGGAGCGTTTCGTCGAAATGACGTCGGTTCGAAATCCCTGTAAGCCCATCCCGTTCGGCAAGTTCTGTCAGGACCGCATTACGTTCCTGGAGGCGCTCGCGAGCGCTGAGCAGTTCATCCTCTAGCTCGTCCCTTATGCGAATCTGACGCACCAGGCGCGCACCGACGAGCGCCAGCATCAACACGACCGCCAGGATTCCGCCGAGGAGATGCAAGGACGAAGAGCGCCAATCCGACAGTATTTCGTCTTTCGCCAGCCCTACGAAGACCACGAGAGGGTAGCTCTCCATCTGGCGGTAACTGTACAGCCGTAGCACCCCGTCGAGTCGTGCACGCACGGTTGCGTGCCCTAAGGGACCAGAGCGCCGATACTCTTGGAAGACCGGCCCGTCCGCGATACTGATACCGATGAGCTTTTCGTTGGACGGCCGCCGGTATGCCAGCGTACCCTCCTTCAGGGCCAGCAGGATGGTGCCTTGGGCGCCGACGTCGAAGCCCTCGTACAGCTTGGCGAAATAGGCGATCTGAATCGTCGCGACGACCACGCCGGCGAAGCTGCCGTCCGGGTGGTTGACCCGGCGCGACACAGGCAGGACCCACACGCCGGTGGAACGGCTCAGCACGGGCGGCCCGACATGCGCACCGCGGCTCATGTGCGACCTGTGGTAGCGAAAGTACTCGCGGTCTGCGTTATTACCCTTCATCGGCTGCGGCAAGGAGTTAACGACCCAATTGCCGTCGGCGTCGTAGAAGAGCAGTCCGTGCAGTTCTTCCACCTCAGCAACGATGTCGCGCATATATTCGCCAACCCGCGTGCCGGCTGCGCCGGACCAGCCTTCACGCTCGAGTTGCGTTACGACACTTGCTAGCACAGTGTCGGTGACCCGTATCGCACTCTCTCCCTGTGCGGACAGCGCATGTGCCATATTCGCAGCCGCAATTTCCGCTCCACGCAGGCGCGCGCTGCGCCCCCGCCATGCTTCAGCCAGCTGTAGGCCGATTATCAGCAGGCAGATGCCTGCCATGAGCAGGGCGGCGAAACCTGCCGCCGGCCTGCGCGCAGCTTTCAGTAGCGAGATATGGGGGTCGGCAATGTCGGAACGTGGCATGTTGCACCTCTGCGGATGAAACCAGCATAGCACGGTGGTTTAATGATCGAGAGAAACACAGGATGTTTTTTGGAAAACGTTGTTGCGCGCCGACTTTGCGGAACGTCGTCAATGCTGACCATGTGAACTTGGCCTGTCGCAATGACGCAACGTTAACGCAGGGGCTGTAGAGGGCGAAAAACTCATTAGTCGCCTGTATGAGGTGGAAACGGCAACTCGCCAAAATTTCGAAACATCCCACCGCATTTCGCAATTGCGCATCCGCAACGGGTGCCGCAGTCTAACGCTATGTCCCGAGGCGCCAATGCGAATTCAGGCAAGTTCACAATAATAGGAGATAGCATGTCACCCAAACCTTTCAATCGAAAGCTCATCAGTCTGGCCGTCGCCGGCGCGTGGGCCAGCTTCGTGCAACCTGTACTTGCCCAGGACAACGCTGCCCCGGCAGAGACCAGCGCGAGTGCTGCGTCCCCTGCGCCGGTTACCACGGCCGAACCTCAACAGGTGGTCGTGACTGGCTTTCGCTCGAGCCTCGAAAAGGCTCTCGATATCAAGCGCGCCTCGATCGGCACGCGTGATTCGATCGTGGCGGAAGACATCGGCAAATTCCCGGAACAGAACATCGCGGATGCGCTGGTACGCTTGCCGGGTGTGGAAGTGGTCAAGGATCCCGGCACGAACGAGGGGCAGCGCATCCAGATGCGCGGCCTGGGCTCGGAATATACCGTCACCACTTTCAACGGTGCGGCGGTGCGCGCCACCTCCGGCGGCAGCATCGGCCAGTCCACCCGCGACTTCAACTACGACATCTTCGCCTCCGAGCTTTTCGGACGCACCGACGTCTACAAGACGCCGCTGGCCGAACTGGAAGAGGGCGGCGTGGCGGGCGCGGTCGACATGCAGACCCCGCGTCCCTTTGACAGCAAGAAGCGCACCTTCCGCTATTCGACGGCAGTGGCGCACAATACCCGCAGCGGCCTGAACAGCCCGCGCATGTTCGCGCTGTACAGCAACACCTGGGGCAACTGGGGCTTCCTCGCCGGCGTGACCCGCTCCGGTTCGAAAAACGCCAATGCTGGCTTCCAGTCCACCGGCACCTACGCCAGTACCAACCAGCGCCTCGATCCGGGCAGCTTCAATTACACATACAACCTGACCGACCCGACTGCCGACTACAGCGGCGTTTCGCTCGCCGACCTGCGCAATGCGCTGTTGCCACGTTTCTTCCGGTCGAGTACCAGCGAGACCGAGCGCGACCGCGTCGGCTTCAATACCTCGCTTCAGTGGAAGTCGGGCGACTGGGACGTCAGCCTGGATACCCTCGGATCGCAGCTCAAGGACCGCAACAAAACCAATTCGATCGCTTTCCCCATCCGGGACAGCAGCGGCAACAACGCCCTGATTCCGCGGGGCGTCACGATCGACCAGAACAACAACTTGCAGGGTACGCTGGCGAATGTCCAGGCGACTTCCGGTTCCGCCGTGTCGCGCGCCGAAACCGAGTTCAAGTACGTCACATTGAACGCCAAATGGCGCGCCAGCGACAAGCTGCGCTTCACCGGCCAGCTCGGCTTCAATGAGAGCGAGGCCTGGAGCACCAACGCGTCGGTTACCGGCGACAGCGGCGCGGCCAATTTCGACAATCGCCACACGATCTCCTTCAATACCACCGACGACCCGATGTTCCCGAAGTTGTCGAGCAACCGCAACCTGCTCGATCCAACCCTGTTCCGTAACTTCGGCTACGGCGGCGGCTACCGTGCGGAGACCGACAAGCAGAAGAACATCAAGCTGATCGCCCAGTACGATTACGGTTTCTGGAACGTGGAAGGCAAGCTCAAGACGGGCATTTCGCGTACCGTCAGCACCAAGGACGCTCGCCAGTTCACGACGACGAACCTGCTCAACGCCCAGCGCCTGCCTAGTGGCAAGCTGTTCGGCGACCCGACCACGACGCCTGCCGAGAAGTCCGCCTATGTGCAGGGCTTCATGGGCCCGAACGACATGAAGAACGTCGAGATCCCGAACGTGCCGGTCGACTATGCCGTGGTCAGCAAGGACTTCATCTACAACACGCTCAATGCGGTCGCCGCCAACCGGGCCGCCGCACCCAACTTCGGCGGTACCTTCATTGCCAAGGAGACCATCGACGCCTTCTTCATCCAGTCGGATTTCGAAACCAAGCTGTTCGAGCGCGACCTCCGCGCCAACGCCGGCGTACGCTATGTCCGCACCGGCACCGAGGTCGACAACTACCGCCTGAACACGTCCAACCAGTACACGCCGGCGAATGGCAAGGGCAGCTACCGGAACGTGCTCCCGTCGCTGTCGATCGCATACGACCTGACCGATGACCTGGTGTGGCGTTCGTCCTGGGGCAAGACCATTACGCGCAGCTCGATCTCGCTGATCGCGCGGCCATTCTTCGTACCGGGCGCGGGCGACCTGATCGTCAACGCCAACAACCCCGAGCTGCGTCCGCAGCAGTCGAAGAGCCTGGATACGGCACTCGAGTGGTACTTCGAGAAGGGCGGCATCGTCGCACTGTCGCTGTTCCAGAAGGACATCAAGGACCGTCCGCAATCGCAATCGACCTTCGTACCCTTCAACACCCTGGGCTTGCCGAAGGAATTGTGGACGCCGAACATCCAGGCCATCCTGGCCGCGGAGCCTACCACGCCCGTGGAACTGCGCCGCTTCCGGAATGCGGAGGAGTTCAAGGTGAAAGGCCTGGAAATCGCGTACCAGCAGAGCTATCGCCGCCTGCCGGCGCCATTCAATAACCTCGGTTCGATCGTGAGTTTCACCCGCATCGATACGGCCGGTTTCAAGGCGCTGTACAACGGGGCGACCTACGAGCTGCCGATCATCCCGAAACAGACCTACGCCGTCACGCTGTACTACGAGGACGGGCCGCTGGCGATCCGCACTTCGTACAACCACAAGAGCGAGTTCGCCAATTCGGGCGCGCCGGCCCTCAATCCGCTCGGCTACAACCGCTGGTTCAACAAGCGCGGCTACCTGGACGCGTCGATCAGCTACAAGTTCAGCGACTGGCTCGAGCTGCGCCTGGACGGCGCCAACCTGACCAACCAGCGCACCTATGACTTCCTGCGCCACTTCGAGGGCCGCTACGGCGATGAGCATTCGCGGATCGAGAACGCGAACCTCGCCGGCAAGACCTACACCTTGACCGTGCGCGGAAAATTCTAAAGCACCGGCCGCCGTCCCCGCCCGGGAGACAGGGTGTGGCCGGCAAGCAGACAAATGCGTTTTTGAGGAACAGAATAATGAAGATCACTTCGAACATCCCGGCCAGCACCGCCAAGCTGAGCACCGCACTGATCATGGGAGCCCTGCTGGCAGCGTGTGGCGGCGGTGACGGCAAGGAAACTGCCGATCTGTCGGGCAGCGTCACCGTCACGGGTACCGCCGCGACGGTCGTGGCCGGCTCGACCGGCACCGCTATCGCGGGAGCGGCCGTACTGGTCAGCTGCGCGCAAGGGCAGGGCACGGGCATGACCGGCTCCGACGGCAGCTTCTCCGTCACGGTCGCCAGGCCCGGCGTGGCACCTTGCGTGCTGCAGCTCTTCAGGGCGGACAACAGCAGCCTGCGCTCCGTGGCCACCGGCAGCGGCAACTTCAACATCACGCCTATGACCGAACTGCTGGTCCAGTATATTTCCGTGCAGATCAACCCGCCGCCACCGGCAACCCAGATCACCCCTGGCACGACGAACTCGCCGATCCCGCTCACCAGCAGCCCGGCGTTTGCCAAGCTGCTGGGAACGCCGGCACTGCTGAACCACTCGATTGCCCGCGTGAGCGAGTTCGCCAAATCCGTGCCGGCCCCGGCTACGCCGGCGCTCGCGGTACCAGCCGACTTCCTGACCGCGAAGCTGGTGGCGCGCAGCGCCGGCACGGCAGGGAACGAGCAGAATGCCTTCCTGGAGGCGCTGCGGGCACGGAATACCATTACCACCACCGGCATCCTGAACACGGCGACGGCAAACGCCGCCATCGCGGACGCTAACCTGCCTGCAAACAAGGTCACTGCACCGTAAGCAGTCGGAGCCGGTCTTCCTTCTTTGCCAGCTGCCGGCCTGCCGGCAGCTGGCTTTTTTGCGTCCCGTTCCCGGCTGTGCGCTCCTCGGCATGCCTGTTCGAGCACATTATCGCAACGTTACCAGAAATATGTTGACGAGCTTGAGAACGCGTTGTTACCATCGTTAAAAATGCTCAGGTAACGTTACCAGGCGCGACTGGTAACGTTACCGGAAACAAAAACGACGTTTACCAGGAGACGCATTGTGAACAGCTCGAAAAGGATCCGCATCGCCCTTATGTTGGGCGGAAATGACTCCAGCAACAGCAAGCTCATTACCGGTATCGTTGAGCATGTACGCCAGCATTTGCTTAACTGGAACATGCTGCTGGCCGACCCCGGCAGCGACGGCGACTCGCTCGCGTCGCTGGCCAGCTATGCCGACGCCTTCATCGTCAACACCGACGAGTACGAGGTCGCTGCCCTGCAGGCGCAAGGCGCCATCATCATTGGGGTGGCCATGGGCAAGTCCGGGACGCCCGCCCCCCAGCGTCCTCCGACCGTGTTCGCCGACAACGCCGCCGTCGCGCGCAAGGCCTACGATTACCTGATCAGCCATGGCAGCGCGCAGTTTGCCGTCTTCAGCGCCCCCGATGCCGCCAACCGGCGTCCGGTGCAGGAACGCGAGCAGGAATTCGTGGCGCTGGCAAAGCGCGACCGCGCGGGCGTCGCCAGGTTCGAAAGCGTGCATGGCGGCCAGCCGATGTTCGGCACGGCCGTCGCCGAGCTGATCGCCTGGCTCGAAGACCTGCCCAGGCCGGTCGCCATCTTTGCCGCCGACGAAGGCCGTACCCGCATGCTGAGCCAGGCCTGTTCGCTGGCCGGCTACGACGCCGCGTCCGAGGTGTTGATCGTCGGCGTCGACAGCGATCCGCTGGCGCAGGACCTGTCGTCCGTGCCGCTGGCCTCGGTGATGCTCGACCGGCAGGAAATGGGCCGGCGTGCGGCCCAGATGCTGCATCGTACCCTGGAGCGCCGCGTGCAGGAACGTGAGGAATGGGTGGCGCCGCTGGAACTGGTGCAGGCACCGCACAAGGCCAGCGCGCCCCGGTATCACCCGCAGGTGATGCGCGCCCTGCATTACATCCGCCTGAATGCGCGGCGCGGCATCAAGGCCGAACAGGTCGCCTACTATGTGCGCATGTCGCGCTCTGCGCTCGAAACACGCTTCAAGCGCGAGCTGGGCTGCTCGGTGCACGACGAGATACTCCGCTTCAAACTGGAAGAGGCCAAGCAGATGTTGCGCAGCGGCGCCCTGAGCATGCCGGACGTGGCCGTCAGCTGTGGCTTCACCTCGGTGCAGTACCTGTACACGGTATTCGGGCGCGAGTTGGGTTGCACCCCGCGCGTGTGGCAGGACCGGGTGCTGAAGCAGACCGCGATGGCCCACGCTGCCTGAATGTGCTGCCGGGGCATTCCGCCCCAATTCTGTCTGGCACCCTGAAACGACAACGCCGGCCTTGGGCCGGCGTTGTCCTTCCTGGCCGCGTGCGGCCAGGCCGTCATCGGCGAGGACTCAATAGTCGACGTGGTAGTCCTTGGGGAAGGGCTGGTTGCTGAAGGCTTTTTTCTGGGTCCAGTCGCGCGCCGGCGCGTTCCAGTAGCTGTCGCCGGCAGGCAGTCCGAGTGTCAGGAAGCTTTCGGCGGCGATGTACATGCTGCCGTTGTTCGAGTACCAGTCCCCGAGCCCGGGCTGGTGGCCCGCGAAGCCGATCGTGAGAAAACCCTTTTTCGTGAAATTGCCAGGCGCCGACCAGATGGTTCGATGCACCGCCTCCAGCGCAGCCCGTACCTGGCCCTCGGACAGGCTGGCCGGCAGCTTTTTCTGGAGGGCCAGGAAGGCCAATGGCTGGAAGGCGGCCGTACGATAGGTGATCGAACGGCCGATCGGCGGGAAGGTACCGGTCGGTGAAATAAAGCGCTCCAGATGTTCGCTGTAGCGCTGCATGCGCTTGACGGTCTGCTGCAGCATGTCGGCCGGGCTGGCGTTCCAGTAGCCCGCCTTGTGCTTGACCATGGTCTCGAGCACCGTGACCAGCATGGGATAGATGACGAAGGAATTGTAGTAGTCGAAGTGGAAGGTGTCGCCGTCCTTGATCCAGCCGTCGCCGACATACCATTCGCGCATCTTGCGCACGCCAGTATTCATGCGCAGCGGGTCGTGCTTTTCCCCGACCGACAGCAGGAAGGCTTCGTTCATCGATGCGAACAGCAGCCAGTTGGTGTGGGCTGGCTCGATCACGCGGATGCCCTTGATGACGTCGACGATGCGGCGCTTGGTGGTCGCGTCGAGCGGCTCCCACAAGGCGGCCGGGGCGCGCAGCAGGGCGCTCGAGATATACGCCGAGTCGACCAGGATCTGGTGCGGGCCCTGCCACAGCAGGAAGTCGGGGCTGGCGGGGTCAACCGCGTTGGCCAGGCTGCGCAGCGCCAGCTGGCGCAGGCGCGCGCGCACCTTGCCTTCGGCGGTGGCGTCGTCCGGCAGGGCGAACCAGGGCGCGCATCCGGACAGCAGGCGCCCGAAGCATTCGAGGTAGGCGACCTCGCGCGGACGGCCATCCCAGCTGGGCGACACCTCCAGTTCGAAGGTCTGTTTGAGTTTGCCTTCCGCCATGGCCGCGAATACCGGCTGGGCGATCGTCTCGAGCAGCCTGGCCATGTACTGGCGGGCCGGCGGCGAGGCCGGCGCGGCTGTGGCAGCCAGGGCGGAGAGGGAGGAAAGGATGGTCGGTCCGAGGACGAGGCCGCCGAGGATCAGGCGGCGCCTGGGTTGCAGTGCTTGCATGGTCATGAAAGCCATTCCAGAGTTGCGGTTGAAAAAGTCGTGTTCGCGCTGCTCGTCATCGGCGCGCGTCGCCCAGCTGGAGGTCTGCCACGGCCACGGCCGCCAGCAGGAATGCGCCGACGCCGTAGTATTGCGTGTCCTCGTAGCCGACCTTGTCGGGACTGTCGCCGATCGGCTGGACGTAGCCGAGCTTGCCGTCCGGGTGTAGCGAGGCTTCGAGGGCACGCCAGCCGCGGCGCACCACCGGTTCGAAGCCGGCCCGGTCCAGCAGCCCGTTCCTGATGCCCCAGGCGAAACCGTAGGTATGGAAGGCGGTGCCGCTCGACTCCGGCAGCGACCTGGCCGGGTCGCCCAGCAGCGACGGGCTCCAGTAGCCGTCCGGTTTCTGTATGCCGCGCAGTCTCACCGCCATCTTGCGGAACGTGTCCTCGATCGCCGCCCGGCCCGGATCGTTCTTCGGCAGCGCGTCGAGGGTACGCGCGAGTCCGGCGAACACCCAGCCGTTACCCCGACTCCAGAACACCTTTTCGCCGTCTGGTCCGCGCCGCTCGAAGAAGCGCGAATCGCGGTAGTACAGGTGCTCCTTGGGGTCGAACAGGTAATCGGTGGTGGCTTGCAGCTCTTCCTTTGCGAAGGCGGCGTAGCGCATGTCGCCGGTCGCGCGGCTCATCGCCGCCCACAGCGGCGGGGCCATGAACAGCGCGTCGCACCAGCACCAGCGGGTCTGGCAATCCACCCCGGCTTCGGTAAAGAAGCCCAGGGGCACGCGCGAACGCCGTTCGAGGATCTGGTCGAGCGCCTGTCGGGTCGGCGCCAGTGCCGCCTGGCCGGCGCCGTTGGCCGCGGCCCACAGGTAGGACTGGCCGATCACCTGGTCGTCGGCATGGTAAAGGCGCTGGTCCAGCTTCCAGCCGTTGGCGGCGCCGCGCAACAGGACGGTCTGCCGGTAGATCGGGCGCTTGCTGCGCGCCGCCAGTTCGGTCAGGCCGGCAAAGAACGCTCCCTGCACCCAGCCTTTCGGATCCGGGGTTTCATAGGCTGCGTTGGCGGGGACCCAGCCGGCAGCCATGCTGGCCAATTGGTAATCGGCGGCGCGTTCGGCCAGGGCCATGACGGCGGCCGGCTTGATCGAGGCCTGCGCGCAGGCGGCATGCGCCGACACGAGCAGGACGGCCGTGACGGCGCCGCGGCGCATCCGCTGCAGGGAGGAAGTCAGCATGGCTGGCATGTTCGATGTCCTTTCCAATAGGGTTCTACCGCCAGGAGCGCGGCAACATGGTCGCAGTCTGCCGCGCCGCGCCTTGCCCATCAATTGCGAAATCGCGTTTGGCCGCTAGTGTTTTCTATGCGCCACGCTCACCCTCGGGCCGTCCCTGGCCGTTCCACTCCAGGCGCGCCAGGCACAGCGCGCACAGGCCGCCGCACAGGGCGGCGAACAGCACGGTCAGCCGGTAGTCATGGCCGGAGCGGTCCAGGACTGCGCCTTGCGCGAAGCTCAGCGTGATCCCTATCGACGAACCCAGCAGGTCACGGAAGGCGCAGAAGCGCAGGAAATCCAGGCGTGGGAACAGCGCCATCGGCAGCGACGCGGCGGCGGTGAAGTAGGCGCCCGACAGGATCACGTGCAGCACGTAGACGGTGCGAAAGCTGCCGGCGTCCGCCAGCGCAACGTAGCCGGCTCCGATCGCCGCGCTGTACAGGATCATTACGCACAGCGACACCCGGACCGCGCCCACGCGGTCGACCAGCATGCCGATCAGGAGGGCGAGCACCATCGATACGCCGTAGGCAAGCGAAGACAGCTCGCCGAGTTCGGTCTTGGAGGTCCCGAGCGATTCGGCGTAGTATTGGCTGAAGGTGTTGAAAGGGCCGAAGCTGAGGCCACCCAGGATGAGCGCTCCGTAAACCCAGGGCGCGCCACGCATCGACAATGCTTCGGTCAGGCCGGCGCGGGCGCCCGCCAGCCGTGCTCCGGATGCCCTTGCCGGCGGCGCCGGCGCCGGATACTCGCCCTCGCGCACCATTGCGCACATCAGCATGACCATGCCGGAGAACACGACGGCGATCAGCGCGATGACCAGGTGGGGCCGCTTGTCCAGCAAGGGAAAGACCCACAGGTAGAAGCCGATCCCGATACCCAGGCTGACCACCCGGTACATGCCGAAGAAGCGGCCCAGCCAGGCGCGCGGGAGCACGTCGTTGATCAGTCCCGTGTACAGCGCCTGCACGCACAGCATTACCCCGGCGAAGACCGTCCAGCACACCGCAAACACGGTCAGTGCGTGGTCGGGCGCGGAACCGGCCACCCACGGAGGCCCGGCCAGCAGCGCGCCCAGCCGGCTGGACCCGGCCACGCCGAGCAGGGCCAGTCCGCCCAGCGGCGCCAGTACGAACAGGTAGGGGCGGCGGCGCCCCCAGCGGCTGCGCAAGCGGTCCGAGGCGGGGCCGATCAAGGGTGTCATCACCAGCGACAGCAGCGCCGGGATGCCGGACAACAGTACCGATACCATGTGGTCCGAGGCGCCGTAGCGGCGCAGGACCTCGAGGCTGGAAGGCATGACGGCGCGGTCGCGCATCGCAATCCCGAGTTCGCCGACCAGCAGCCAGCCGATCACCATGAACAGGCCCAGCGTGCAATAGCGCAGGGTGCCGGCCTCGTAGCGCGGCGCGCCCGCGCAATCGATGGTCGAGGCCTTCATGCGGGGTGCTGGGGAGGCCGCAGGCGCCGCCTAGCGCGGCCTGGCCGGGCCGGTCGAGGCGCGCACCACCAGCTCGCCCGGAATGGCTTCACGGGCCGGGTCGAAGGGCTCTCCGTCGATCATGGCGAGCAGCCGGTGCACGGCGCGTACCGCCAGGTCGCGCGACGGCTGGCGCAGCGTGGTCAGGGGCGGCTGGGCGTAGCTCGCCAGCGGCATGTCGTCGAAGCCGACCACGGATACGTCGTCCGGGACCGCCAGGCCGCGGTTGCGCAGCACTTCCATGACGTTCAGCGCCATGCCGTCGTTGGCGGCGAAGATGGCGGTGGGGGGATCGGCCAGGTCCAGGAGGCCACTCGTCACCGCACGAGTGTCGGCCGGGTTGAAGTTACCCAGTACCATCAAGGCCGCGTCGGGCTCGATGCCGGCCGCCCGCAGCGCATCGAGGTAGCCGGCCTGGCGCTCCGTGCTTTGCCCGGTGGCGTGGCTGCCGTGGATGAAGGCGATGCGCCGGTGGCCGAGCCCGATCAGGTGATCGGTCGCCGTGCGTCCGCCCGCGCGATTGTCGACCAAAACGACCGGAAGGCCGATCTCACGGGCGGCAAAGCCGATCAGCACGCAGTTGCTGCGGTCGCGTTCGAGCACATCGAGGAACTTGTCTTCATGGTTCGGCAGCAGCATCAACAAGCCGTCGCACAGCCCGGCCAGCAGGTCGCTGGTGCCGACCCGGCGGCGGTCGTGGAAATTCTCGGCACTGAATACCACCAGGTCGAAGTCCAGGCGGCGCGCTTCCTCGCTGATGTGGTCGACCAGTTCGTGCACCACGCCCCAGCCGATCGCGTTGACGAAAATACCCAGCAGGCGCGCCTTGTCGCCGCGCATGCGCCGGGCCAGCACATTCGGCCGATAATGCAGGCGTTCGGCAGCTTCCCGCACCCGCGCACGCGCCTCTTCCGAGACATAGCGGTCTTCGCGGATCGCCCGCGAAGCCGTATTGAGCGACACCCCGGCGGCGTCCGCCACCTGCTGCAACGTTACTGCCTTACGCATAGTTTCTCCGGATACTCCTCGGTGCGACAGCATCCGTGCGCCTGTCGCTTATTGCCGCATGGTAGCAGAAACCGGCGGGCTCCCGGAGCATGGCGCGGCGCCTGCTAGGCCCCGGCACGGTAGCGTCGCACCCGCGACGGGCCCAGCGCCAGCAGGCTGCGCAGGCGCTGCATGCCCCACTCGTGGCGGCGCTCGACCAGGTTCATGGCGCGCGCCAGGCGCCGGCGCGCGGCAGGCAGATCGCCGATGATGCTCATGAGCACGCGCGCCACATCCGCGCCGTCGGCCCGATTGATGTCCTCGACATACCACTCGGCCAGGCCGATATCGGCGAACATGTCGCCCTTGAACGAGTCTTCGGGCTGGTGCAGCATGACGAAGGGCGTCCCGGCGGCCGCGGCAAGAATGGGCGAATGGTTCTCCACGCTGAGCACCGCCTGGGCATGGGCGAACACGGATTGCGCTTCGTCCGGCAGCCAGTAGTCGCGCCGCGTCACCACCCTGGCGGCGACGTCGGCAGGCAGCCCATGGCGCAGCATCGCGTCCAGGTACGGCACCACATAGACCGTTTCCGGCACCAGCGCGACCTTGTTGCCGGTGCGCCGCACGTATTCGACGATGGCCGTGCGCAGCTTGACGCAGTCCTGTTCGATGTAGAGCGCGTTGTAGGCATCGCGGGAATCGCCCTGGCGGGTCGGCGTGCCGGTCGGCGTCCAGCGGTGGCGCGGCACCACGCAGATGAACTTGCCCGATTCGAGTCCGTGGGAGCGCATGAAGGCTTGCGCGCGGGCTTCGTCGCGCACGGCGAAGGCGAAGGTGGTGTCGGGGACGAATGCGGCCGGCACATTCGACAGGTCCATGCCGACCGGCTTGCGGTTGATGGCCTCGTTGACGGGAGTGTCGGGACGGTCCGGAGACGCGCCGGCGGCGCCATCTACATCCTCGCCCTTCAGAAGGCGCAGCGAAGTCTGCTCGCGCGTAAACACGAAACTGGCCGCGCGCAGGGCCTGCACGTCCGCGCTGGCTTCGCCGTCATGGAAATTGGTGAAGTTGAAGGAGTCGGTGGTGATGCCGAACATGCCCATCGGCTTGCCCGTGCGGCGCTTGTAGCGCAGAAGGGCGTTCGGTTCAAGGATGCCTGCGCCGGACCCGATCGCCATCAGGTCGGCCGAGGCGATCGCGGCCTCGAGGGCCGGGTTGTCGGCTCGGCCCTCGGGATCGAGCTCGCCGCGCACCACCTGCAGGTCGGGAATCACTTTGCGGCTGACCGAGCCTGCATCGATCACGCCGTCGGGCAGGTGTCCGAGGCTCGCATATTCGCCGCGGATGACCAGGTCCTTGTGGGCCCACAGGATGATCTTCGCTTCCGGAATATAGTGGCGCAGCAGGGCGAGCGCGCCGGGTACGTGGCCGATGTCGCCGATATTGTTGGTGTTCCAGGCATTGCGCCACAGGATGACCGGCTGGCGCCGCGACTGTGCCAGGGCGGTCCAGGGCAGGGCTCCGCCTGCCAGCATGGCGGCAAGCAGCCGACGGCGCGTCAGGCGCGGTATGGTGCTGTTCATGGTCATCTCCTCGTGTTGCCCTTACCGGGTCTGTGCGGCGGCCGCCTGTTTCGCCAGGTAGGCCAGCCATTGGTCGGCGCTGGTAATGTCTCCGTCGCCGCTCCATGCAAAGCCGCTGCGGTATTTTACGTAGCCGTTGCCGTCCACCCGCGTCAACACCAGGCCGTGCGCGTGCTTGCCGTATTTGTCCTCGGGCGCCAGTCTTGCGGTGCGCAGGATGCGCGCCGGCTCGATCGCCACGCCGGCGCCGAAGGACTTGCCGTCCACTGGTTCGTTGACCGCGATGAAGCCGCGCCCCGCATCCAGCACGATGTCGGCCCTCGCGGCGTCCTGGGTCACCAGCCCGATCGCCACCTCGTAGGGAAAATCCAGGATCGGGTGGGAATCGTAGGGGCTCTGCGAATGCGAGAAGAACGAGCGGATCTCGGTCATGCGTTCGCCAAGCCTCAGGCGCGAGTAGCGGTGCTCATAGACCGGTTTGCCGCCGATCGTGATCGGGTATACGAAGATGTTGGAGAACTCCGCCACGTCCGGACGCGTCCAGTGCACCTGGCCCTTCACGAAGGTGTCGGAGGTGACCAGCTTGCCGTCCACCCACAGCCCGATGCCGCCCACGCCGCGCGTATCGCCGACGTGGTAGGCATCATACCCTTCGCCGCGGTCGACGTGGTAGCTCTTCCGGGCCGGGCCGGTCGCCAGGCCGTACCACTTGTCGAGCACCGGATAGTGGACCCGCTTGAACCAGGCGTCGATGCCGCTGTCTTCCGGCCCATCGCGCAGGGCGGGACCGTACATGCGAAACGCGACCTTGTCGTTCTCCCAGGCCAGGTCGTCCATCCGTTCCGGCACCACGCGGGCGTAGGCACGCGACTGGCGGGCATCCTTGGCGAGCAGTGCCTCGGCCTCGGCCAGTAGCGCGGCCGGCTTGACCTGGCGGGCGCCGCCCACCGCACGCATCATCTCGCTGGCGGCCAGCAGGAAGGCGCCGGTGCCGTAGTCCTGGGTCGAATCGGGACCGAGCACGCGCGGCTTGGGCGGGGCGTGCACGCGGGTCCCGTCCGGCATCACGGTCAGGTAGGCTTCCTCGGAGCGCGGGGCCGAGCCGATCGGCTGCACATAGCCGACATAGCCGTCCGGCCGCACCCGCGTCTTCAGTCCGGCCCAGCCGCGCGTGATCGCCGGCCAGGTCGCGGCCTTGTCGAGCAGGCCGTGGTTGACGCCCCAGGCCAGGCCGTAGACGAAGAAGCCGCTGCCCGAAGTCTCGCCGACCGGGACTTCGTCCGGATCGAGGAGGCTGGGACGCCACAGGCCGTCCGCCCCCTGAGTCTTCAGGATCCCGATCGCCATGTCGCGGAACAGGTCTTCGTAGTAGCCGCGGCTCGGGTGCGTTTTGGGGAGGTGCTCGAGGATCTGGGGCAGGGCGGCGAACACCCAGCCGTTGCCGCGGCTCCAGAACACCTTCTTGCCGCGCGGCGTGCGCTTGTCGATGAAGTTGAAGTCGCGGTAGAACAGGTGCTCCCCACGGTCGTACAGATGCTCGACGGCGGCGCGGTATTCGCGGTCCATGAACTCGAGGTACTTGGCCTCGCCGGTGGCGCGGTACAGGCGCGCGAACACCGGCGGGCCCATATACAGCGCATCCGACCAGGTCCAGCGGTCGACGAAGCTGACGCCCGGCGTGGCCGGGGTGTGGTGGTAGACCAGCTTTTCCGTGATCGGATTGTCGACGATCTCGCTCATCTGCGCCCGGATCGCCGCCAGCCGTTCGGTGCGCTTCGGGTCCATCAGGTAGAGATCGAGCCAGGCGTGACCGACGGCATGATCGTCGGCGAAGCGGCCGCGCGAACCCAGCGTCCAGCCCGACTGCTTGCCCATCCGGAGTACCGGCGCCAGGTAGTGGGCGCGGCCGGTGACCATGGCCGCCTGGATCAGTCCATCATACAAGGGTGCGATCACCCAGTCGCGCAGGTGGGTACCGCTGGGATTGGCCAGCTGCCAGCTCACCGTGCGGTCGATGTCGGCCGCGATCTCGGCGGCACCAGGCTCGCCGGCCTGGCGCTCGGCGGCCTTCGAGCCGGAGACCTGCCGGGGTACTGTGGTGTCGGCAGCGCCGGCCAGGGCAGAGATGCCCACGCCGGCGCCGAGGGCGAGTCCATACAGGATGGTGCGCATTGCGGTCTTTCGAAACGATAATGAAGAGCGACCGGATGGCGCGCGGAACTCCGATGCGCCGTCCGATCGGTTGACGTGGCGATTATTGTTGGCGCAGCCAGGCCTGGCAATTCCGAAAGTGCGCAGCGGCTTCTGATTCCTGCCGGTTATGCCGCCCCACCGGCGGCGCGGCAGACGTAGACCCGCGCCGGCTCGCCCTGCGGACTGCGGTAATGGCGCGCCACGGCCTCGCGTGCGGCATCCACCAGGCCGTGCGGCACCAGCGCCACCACGCAGCCGCCGAAGCCGCCGCCGGTCATCCGCACGCCGCCCGCCCGGCCGATCGTCACCTTGACGATTTCCACCAGCCGGTCGATGGCCGGCACGGTGATCTCGAAATCGTCGCGCATGGATGCGTGCGATGCGGCCATCAGTTTCCCCATGCGTTCGAGGTCGCCGGCGGCGAGCGCCTTGGCAGCGGCCAGCACGCGCGCGTTCTCGCTGACGACGTGGCGTGCACGGCGCAGGGCCAACGCGTCGAGTTCGGCGCCGCGCTCGTCCAGCATGGCCGCATCGACGTCGCGCAGGGCGGGCACGCCGAAGTGGCGCGCCGCTTCCTCGCATTGCTGGCGGCGCGCGTTGTAGGCGCTGTCGACCAGGCCGCGCGCGATGCGCGAATCGAAGATCATGATGGCGGCGCCAGGCGGGATCGGCACCGGCCGTACTTCCAGCGAGCGGCAGTCGATCAGCAGGGCGTGGTCGGGGACACCGGCGGCGGAACTGATCTGGTCCATGTTTCCGCACTTGCAGCCGACGAAGTCGTTCTCCGCCCTCTGGGCGATCAAGGCCATGTCCACCGGGCCCAGTCCCTCGAACCCGGGCAGGGTGGCGAACAGTCTGCACACCGCGACCGACAGCGACGCCGAGGATGACAGGCCGGCGCCTTGCGGCACGTCGCCGGCGATCGCCAGGTCCATGCCCTCAACCTTCAGGCCGCGCAGGATCAGTTCCTGCAGTACGCCGCGCACGTAGTTGGCCCACATCGGCGTGTCCAGGCGCGCGATGGGAGCATCCAGGTCGACCTGGTCGGTGGCGTCGTCGTAGTCGGCGGCCACGATG
This sequence comes from Telluria sp. ZB4P36, assembly GCF_059685865.1. Taxonomy (NCBI): domain Bacteria; kingdom Pseudomonadati; phylum Pseudomonadota; class Betaproteobacteria; order Burkholderiales; family Oxalobacteraceae; genus Telluria; species Telluria sp. ZB4P36. The sequence goes on along the minus strand of NZ_JCASIE010000010.1, from coordinate 166,974 downwards.
CGCACCAGGCGGTCATCGCGGCGCCGGGCTGCGATGCTCGTGCGGTAGTCGATAGCGCAGGGCAGCACCAGTCCATCGTTGTAATCGGTATGCTCGCCGATCAGGTTGACCCGGCCCGGGGCCTGGACCAGGATCGTCGGCGCCGCCCCGAAGGCGGCCTGGAATACGGTAGCTGCTCTAGCCGTGGAAGAGTTGCTCATCAATGGTTCAGTCAAGCGTTCAGGTGGATGCGTCGCCCGGGTAGGCGGCGTCGAGGTAATGAATGTCCGACACGGCGCGCAGGCGGGCCGCGGCCTGCTCCGGAGTCAGGTCGCGCTGGGCTTCGGCCAGCATCTCGAACCCGACCATGAACTTGCGCACCGAGGCCGAGCGCAGCAGTGGAGGATGGAAGTGGGCGTGCAGCTGCCAGGCGCCGGCGTCGCCGTTCCCATGGGGTGCGCCGTGCCAGCCCATCGAATACGGGAAGGAGCACGTGAACAGGTTGTCGTAACGGGTGGTCAGCTCCTTGAGCGCGCGCGCCAGGTCGGCGCGCCGGGCCGCGTCCAGGTCCTCCAGGCGCCGCGCCGGGAAACGTGGCAGCAGCAGGGTTTCGAAGGGCCAGGCGGCCCAGTAGGGAACGACCGCCAGCCAGTGCCGGGTAGCGACCACGACCCGCTCCTGCGCGGCCAGTTCGCGCTGCGCGTAGTCGAGCAGCAGCGGACGGCCATGCTCCGCGAAATAGCTGCGCTGCTCGCGGTCCTCGAGCGTCGGCAGGCCGGGCAGGAAGCTGGTGGCCCAGACCTGTCCGTGCGGATGCGGGTTCGAGCAGCCCATGACGGCGCCCTTGTTCTCGAAGACCTGCACCCAGCGATGGCTTGCCCCCAGTTCGGCCGACTGCGCGCACCAGGTGTCGATGACGCCGCGGATCGCCGCGAGCGGCAGTTCGGGCAGGGTCTTGCCGTGGTCCGGCGAGAAGCAGATGACGCGGCTGGTGCCGCGCGCACCCATGTTCTGGAACAGCGGGTCGCCGCCATCCGGCGCATCGGGGGTGTCGGGCATGAGCGCCGCGAAGTCGTTCGGGAACACATAGGTGCCGCCGTAATCCGGGTTCTGCTCGCCGTTGACGCGTGTATTCCCGGCGCACAGGAAGCAGTCGGGATCGTGCTGCCTCCTGGGCGAGCGGTCGACGGCTTCCTGCTGCCCCTGCCAGGGGCGCCTGGCGCGGTGAGGAGAGACCAGGACCCAGTCGCCGGTCAGCGGGTTGCGGCGGCGATGCGGGTGCTCCGATGGGTCGAACATGGTGAGCCTTTCTGACAGTGTGTTTCGTGCAAGGATGCCTGGCCTACCACCAGGTTCCGTAGATCGTGGCGAGCAGCACGCAGACCACGGCCGAACCCAGGGCGAAGCCGCCGTCGACGCGGAACAGGCTGCGGTCCAGGTGCATCGTGCGCAGCGCGCTGTCGCGACGCCCGACGGTGCTGATCAGGGCCATGCCCGCAACGACCAGCAGGAAGACGATCAGCATGCGGTCGAGGAAGGGGATCTCGTAGACGCCGTTGCCGACGTGAACGGAGAATCCGATCGGTGCGAGGAAGCTCAGGTCCATTACCATGGGCAGGAACTTCAGTACGATCGAGAACACCAGGCCGCCGACTGTGGCGAACATCGCCGCTGCCGCCGTCGTCGTGCGCCAGAAGAAGCCCAGCAGGAACATGGCGAGGATGCCGGGCGAGACGAAGCCGGTGTATTCCTGGATGTACTGGAAGCCGCCTTTCTTGTCGATTCCCAGCAGCGGTGCGATAAGCACGGCGATCCCCATGGCGACCACCACGGCCACGCGGCCGATCCACACCATCTGCGTCTCGCTCACCTGCGGCTTGAAGTGCTTGCGGTAGATGTCGAGCGTGAAGATGGTGGCGATGCTGTTCGCCTTGCCGGCCAGCGAGGCGACGACGGCTGCGGTGAGTGCGGCGAAGGCGATGCCCTTGAGGCCGGCCGGCAGCATGGCGAGCAGGGCCGGGTAGGCGCGGTCCGGAACCAGTTCGCCGCCTTCGCGCATGGCGCCGCCGAGCATGCCCGATTTGTCCAGGGCGTAGGCGGCGATGCCCGGCAGGACCACGATCACCGGCATCAGGAGTTTCAGGAAGGCCGCGAACAGGAGGCCCTTGCGGGCGGTAGGCAGGTCGGCGCCGAGGGCGCGCTGGGTGATGTACTGGTTGCAGCCCCAGTAGTTCAGGTTGACGATCCACATGCCGCCGATGATGGTGGAGAGGCCCGGCAGGTCGATGTAGTTCGGATTGTCGCGCGACAGCACCATGTCGAAATGCTCGCCCGCGCGCAGGAACAGTTCGCTGGCGCCGCGCACCGCACCCTGGCCGCCGCCGAGCGTCGCGACCAGGTCGAGCGCGATCCAGGTGGTGACCAGGCCGCCGATCACCAGGCACAGGACCTGGATGACGTCGGTATACCCGATCACCTTCATGCCGCCGAGCGTGATGACGGTGGCGAATACCGCCAGGAACAGCATGCAGGCAAACACGTTCAGGCCGGCAATGCTGCTGATCGCCAGCGCGCCGAGGTAGAGGATCGAAGTCAGGTTCACGATCACGTACAGGCCCAGCCAGAACACGGCCATGGTGGTGGCGACGGTCCTGCCATAGCGCTGCTCGAGGAACTGCGGCATGGTGTAGATGCGGTTCTTCAGATAAACCGGCATGAAGAACACCGCCACGATGATGAGGGTGGCGGCCGCCATCAATTCATAGACCGCGATCGCCATGCCGATCTTGAACCCGGAGCCGCTCATGCCGATGAACTGTTCGGCCGAGATGTTGGAAGCGATCAGCGAGGCCCCGATGGCCCACCACGTGAGCGAGCCCTCGGCCAGGAAGTAATCCTGGGAGGCGCTGCCGGAGCTGCTCTTCTTGCGCCGGTACACCCAGGTGCCGTAGCCGGCGATCACGATGAAGTAGAACAGGAATACGACTGTGTCGAGCGTGGAGAATGGAGTCATGAGTGGTCGGCGATAGCACTGCGCGGCCGGACACGGAGATGCCCGCCGCAGGGAAGGCGATGGCGACGCGGGTCGCCATCTGCCAAAGACCCGAGAGTATCGCCAGACGACACCTCGGCGCTATTGCGAATTTTGCTAGACCCTTATGGAAAGTCGTTCCCGGTCACGGGACCCGCGCGGATGGCTGCGCGCCTGCACCTCAGCGCCGCTGCAGCAGGCGCACCGTCCGCATTTGCTGGCGGCTGAACGTGAGCCCGGCGCGGCCTCCGGACAGCGCCAGCGGCGCGCCGTCGGTCTCGATGTGACTGACATGCCAGGCGCGGGCGATACCGGTCTCCAGGCGGACGACCGTGCCGTTCGGCTTCTCGCCGAGGTTCCAGAAGCGCGCCACCAGACCCTGCCGGATGCCGTCTTCGGCGGGCTTCAGCGCCCACAGCATGACGTCGGGGTTGTCGTTCTGGAGCAGCGAATAGGATGGTTCGGGGTACTGCGCGCTGGCGGCCTTCTCCGGCTTCCCGATGATGGCGCCAGTCACCGGCGGATTCTGGTGCTCCAGCGCGAAACGCATCGCGGCCGCCTGGTCGTAGCCGGTATGGGCGCGCAGCGCGAAGCGCTGCAGGAAATGACGATTGCCGTTCTGGTGCTGGATGCCGAGCGCCGGACCGTCCACCTGTCCGCCGGCGAGCACGTTGATCTGGGGGGTGAAGGTGTCGAGCTGCCTGATGCTGCTGCGCCCGAGCCGGGCAAAGGCGAGGTCCGGGTTGGAGAGCGTGACGCCGCGCCGGCCGTCCCCCGCCGTGATGTCGGCGAAGTGGTTCAGCGTGATGTGGTCATAGCGCGCGTGGGTGTCGGCGTAGTCGCCGCCCTTCGACGCGAGCTGGTTGTAGTTGATCGCGCCGACTTCCTCGCTTCTGACCTGCGGCGCATCGATGTCGAAACTGAATCCCCAGTACCGGTTGTCGGAAAAATTGGCGTCGATCTCGTTGTCGATATCGATGCGTCCGCTGTCCCGGTACAAGGTAATGCGGGTCGTGTGCGGCAGGCCGGCGCGGCTGGTGGCGCGCAGCGTGGCCGAGACCGGCCCTGCCGATTCCAGCACCAGTTCCTCCCCCTCGTCGCTGCCGGGGGCCAGGTCATTGAGGGCGCGGCCGTCGATCGTGGCTGCGAGCTCGCGGCCGCGTTCATCCTTGTAGCTCAGGATGGCGCCGTCGCGCGCCACCTGCAGACGTACGCGGCCATTGGAGAACACGCCGTCGGCGAAGCTGGCGGCGGCACCGTCCTTCCCGCTGCCCGGTCCGGGCAGGATCTCGTAGGTCTTGTAGCCGGCCGATGGCAGCTGCTCGGCAAGGATGCGCAGCACGCGCCTGCCGTCGCGCTCGACCACCTGGCTGCGCACCGGGCGTCCCGTGCCCACTTCGCGCACGATGACGCCGGCGGGGCCGCGATACGGGAAGTCGGCCACGTCGTCGCGCACCCAGCCAAGCGGATTGACGACGAAGAAGCGCTGCGCGCCCTTGTCCGGACGCGGCATCATGCCGCCCAGGCGCACGATGCCGTCCGCATGCAGGCCGTTGACGTAGTATTCGATCGAGGCCGCCAGGCGTTCCTGCCAGCCGGCGCGCTGGCCGCGGGTCACCGGACCGTCCGCGGTCCAGTCGTGCTCCCAGTACAGGCCGAGGTCCATGAAGGCCTGGTCGCGCGCGCCGCGATGCTGGTCCATGAAGGCCGGATACTTGAGGCTGACCAGGCTGGCCAGCAGTTCGGCTGCGCGCAGCTTCTCGACGGCGCGCTTGACCCGCGCCGAGGTCTCGGCCATCGAGGCCGAATACAGGTCCCACTCGTTGCCATAGGTGAGCGTTTGCGAGGGCAGGCCGGCGCCGTACCGCCCTTCGAAGTCGGCGAAATAGTCCAGTTCATTCGAGACGATCACCTGGCGCCGCGGGCTCGAGCGGCGCTGCGCGATCTGGTGGAAGTGTGGGGTGAAGGCGTTCGAGGGCACGCCCTGCAGCCCGGGCACCTCGGGAATCGGAGGAGGCGGCCTGACGCCCGGCTTGCGCGCCAGATCGTCGCCCCCGTAGCCGAACAGGCCGACGATCGAGTAGGGTTGCCCGGTGGCCGGATCGACGTGCCGGCGCCGGAAACCCGGATCGCTGTCGACCCAGTCGATGGCCTTGTCGGGGAAACCGGCTTCCCAGTAGCCGCCGATATTGTACGGGCCGAGCGAATACCATTTCATCAGCTGGCGCTGGCCGTCGTGGCCGGTGTACCAGTAGATCTCGCTGGGCCGCTCGGCCAGGACCTTGTTGTCCAGGTGGCTCGCGCAGCCGCATACGCCACGCCAGTGATAGCGTGCGCCGGCGCCGGCAAACAGCGAGGCCAGGCCGAGCGGCAAGGTCTGATTCTCGGTGGCGGAAGCCAGCTGGAATCGGACCCCGAAACGCCGCTCCAGCCGGCCCGCATAGTACAGGCCCCGCAATACGGCTTCCGCGGGCTGGGCGCCATACGCCGATACGAGGGCGTTCAGGGGCGAGGAAATACTGCCGTCCTTGACCCTTGCCATCAGGCGCTTGAATTTCTCCGGGCCCCTGCGCTTTTCGTATTCCCACAGCCACATGCTGCCATCGGTATTGAAACGGTTGCGGTAGGGCGCAGCCAGCCCGGCCGTGCGGTCGGCCAGGCGCAGGTGGTGGTCGAGCAGGTCGACGAAGATGCCGCCGTAGCTGGCTTCGTCGGTGCTCCACATGTAGTCGGTGTGCTCGTCGTTGGCCAGGTAGAGGCGTGTCGGCGCCTTCGGGTAGGCCGGTCCCGCCGCGGATGCCGTGCAGGACAACGCAAGCAGCAGCGCGAGCGCCAGCCGGCCCCGTGCGGGCAGCGTCACGATGCCCATCGCTTACTGCTCGTAGGCGCCGCGGTCGCGCCCTTTGCCCTGCGGGCGCTTCTTGCCGGACAGGTCGGCAGCCTGGGTCGGCTCGCCGCAGGCCGAATCGCGGGCGGGGCTGCCTGGGCGCAGGCGGAAGTCGGCATCGCGCAGGTCGCGCGCGACCTTCACGAACTGCGGGTCGGCGACGATGTCGCCCGGGCCCTTGTACACGTCCTGGTCAGCCGGGTAGAGGTTGCAGTCCCAGCGGATATTGGTGTTGCGGTTGTTCGAGGTCAGCTTGCCGGTCGGGCGCGGCACGATGATGTTGTTCATGATGACCACGTCGTCCGATCGATTGGCGAACAGCTCCTGGTAATCGACCACGCTGCCGTTCCAGTAGGTGGTGTTGTTGACGATATCGACGTGGGCGGTACGGAAGGTGTGGATGCCGGAGCCGCCGTTGAACGCCGACAGGTTGTTGGCGATCAGGGCGCGCGCAGTCCAGACCGGGCGCTTGCCCCTGGGTACGGACGGAGGGGGCGCGACTTCCGCGGTGCTGGTCGCGGCGGCGGGCTGCACTACCGCATCGGCGTTCGGGTTGGTGGCCCCGCCGCCGGAACCCCCAAGCTGATCGGTTACGTCCAGCAGGATGCCGTTGCCGTCGGAAAGCTTGCCGATCTTGGACCAGGGCACCATGGTGCGGTTGTTCCACACCTTGTTGCCGCGTACGACGATGTGGTAGCCGGGGGCATCGTCGAACTGCCAGTTGGTGAGGAAGGTAATGCCGGATCCACCGTACTCCATGAACCAGGCGTTGTCGAACACTTCGTTGTTTTCGACGGTGACGTGGTCGGCTTCGATCGCCGTGATGCCGCCGCCCGGGAACTTCGAGACGCTGTTGTTGCGGATCACGACATGGTGCGGTTTGCTGTCGGCGCCGGCGCGGCGGCCTTCGACAAGGATGCCGTTCGTGTTGAAGTACGGGTCTTTCTTCGCTTTCTTGGGAGCTTCCAGCGCGCGCACCAGGGCGATCTCGTCGTTGGCGCCGACCAGGGTGAGCCCTTCGATGACGTGGTACGAGCCTTCGACCTGGATGCCGGCCCAGCCGCGCGGGTGCAGTACCGGGCGTGCCTTGGGGGCCGCCTTCCAGGTAATCCAGGCGCCCGGTCGCCCGCTCTTCGTGATCTTCAGCAGCGCCGATCCGTCGTTCATGTCGGCGGCCGGATCACTGGTATAGTCGCCGCCGCCGATCAGCACCACGTCGCCGGGCTGCACCACCGATTCGGCATGCTGCAGGGTGCGGAAGGCGCTGGCCGCCGTTCGTCCGTCGCGGCTGTTGTCGCCGCTCGGCGAGACATACCAGTCGGTCGCATGCGCGAGGCTTGCGCTCATGCAGGAAACAAGCAGGAAGAGCGTGGTCAGGGTTGGGCGGAAGCGCATGGGTTCAGTCGTCGGTGATGGGTCAATCGGTCGGTCGGGTACTGTCGGGACAGCACGCCGATTATAGGAGTGCGGCGAGTCCCACTGCTGCAAGAGCAGGGGCGAATACGCCAATTCATAAAAGGCTTTTGAAATTTCATAAAATTTCATGCAGGCAGTACTGTCAAGGCCGCCGATTTCAGCTGCGCGCTGTTGCCCCCTGCGCGCACGTGGTAAGTGCCCGCCGCAGCGCGTCGCACCATGGCCCGGTCCCAGGCGTGGAAGTCGTGCGCGCCAAGGGTAAAGGACAGCAGCTTGCGCTGCCCCGGCGCCAGGCTGACCCGGCGGAAGGCGCGCAGGGCCAGCGTGGCGCGCGTGACCGGACCGCCTTCGGGGCTGAGGTAAAGCTGGACCACTTCGTCGCCGGCGATCGAACCCGTGTTGGCCACTTCCACCCGCACTTCCACCGGCTCGCCGGCGCGGATGCTGGTGCGCGCGAGGATCGGTGCGCCGATGTCGAAACTGGTGTACGACAGGCCGAAGCCGAACGGATAGAGCGGATCGGTGGAACCGTCCAGGTAGCCGCGCCGGGCGCCCGGTTTGCGCCGGTAGTGGATCGGCAGCTGGCCTGCGTCGCGCGCGATACTGACCGGCAGCTTGCCGCCCGGGTTGACCCGGCCGAACAGCAGGTCGGCCACGGCATGGCCGGTTTCCTGGCCCATGTACCAGCCTTCGATCAGCGCCGGGGCGCGCTCGGCCAGCAGCCGGACCGACAAGGGGCGGCCGTTCAGGAGGAGCACGACCACCGGCTTGCCCAGGTCCAGCATGGCCCGTGCCAACTCGTTTTGCTGGCCCAGCAGGTCCAGGCCGAGGCGGTCGCCCAGGTGACGGTCGGACCAGGCTTCGCGGGCGGTCATCTCGTTGTCGCCCAGGACCATGACGATGGTGTCGGCCGCTGCGGCGGCCCGCAGCGCCTCGGCGATCAGGCGCCGGTTGACCTCGCCCGGCGTGAAGTTGATCCGGTCCTGGCCCCAGATCCGCTCTTCGGTGATGCGCACGCCTTCGGCGTAGCTCACCGAGAAGCTGGCGCGCGCGCCTTCCTCCTGCAGGCCTTCGAGCACCGAGACGACCTTGCGCGGCAAACCCGAGTAGCCGCCGATCGGCGTGTCGCGCGCATGCGTGCCCACCACCAGCATGCGGCCCACCTTGGCGGGCGAGAGCGGCAGCAGCCGACCTTCATTCTTGAGCAGGACCGCGCAGCGGGCTGCCGCCTTGCGCGCCAGCGCGAGGGCGCGCGGGCCGGCAGTCAGTGCCTCGGCCGCCGCGGGGTCGGGGTCGCGCATCTCGAACAGACCGGCTTCGAACTTGAGCCGCAGTACGCGCGCCACCGCCCGGTCGACCAGTTCGATGTCGATGCGGCCCGCGCGCACGCCCTCGGCCAGTTTCTGGAAAGCGCGCGCATCGGGCGTATCGACGTCGACGCCGGCTGCCAGCCCCATGGCGGCGGCCGCTTCCAGGTCGGGGGCGACCTTGAAGCGGCCGGCCAGGTTGCCGACGCCGCCGTAGTCGCCCACCACGATTCCCTTGAATTGCCACTCTTGCCGCAGCACGCGGTTCAGCAGCCAGTCATGGCCGTGTGCCGGTATGCCGTCCAGTTCGTTATAAGAGGGCATGACGGCGGCCGCACGGGTGCTTGCCAGCACATCCTCGAAGGGGGCCAGGAACTCTTCGCGCAAGACGCGTTCGCCCACCGAGACCGGGCCGGTATTGGTGCCGTTCTCGGGCTGGCCGTAGGCGGCGAAGTGCTTCAGGGTGGCCAGCACCTTGCCGGGCGCCAGGGGCATGGTATCGCCGCTGAAGCCGCGCACGGCGGCCTTGCCGATCTCCGCGCACAGCAGCGGATCTTCGCCATAGGTTTCCTCGATCCGGCCCCAGCGCGGATCGCGCGCCACGTCCAGCACCGGCGCCAGCGCCAGGCTGGCGCCGCGTGCACGCATTTCCAGCGCCGCGACGCCGTATACCTCGGCCACCAGGTCAGGATCGAAGGACGAGGCGAGCGCGATGGCCTGGGGGAAGCAGGTGGCGTCACGCGCCGCATAGCCGTGCAGGGCTTCTTCGTGCAGGAGTAGCGGAATGCCCAGGCGCGTATGCTCGCGCGCCCAGCGCTGCACCGCATTGCAGTAGCGCGCGGTGTCGGCCGCATCGCGGTGAACGTCGCGTCCGGTGTCGCCGATCACGTCGGCCGCGACGTCGACCTGGCGTTCGCAAGGGCGCGCCAGCATGCCGATGCCGTGCGGGTAGCGCGCCGTTGCCTTGTCGGGCGAGAAGCTGCCGTCGGGGCTTTGTATGGCACTCTTGCCGCTCCATACGCACTGCAGCTGATGGACCTTTTCGTCGAGGGTCATGCGCGCGAGCAGGTCTTGCACCCGCCGGCCGGCCGGCAGGCGCGGGTCGCGGTAGGGCGCCGTTGCCGGCGGCACGTCCAGCCCGGCGGCATGGGCGTGGTTCAGTGCGGGCAAGGCGCCCAGGGCAGCGGCTTGCTGCAGGAAACGGCGGCGGGAACGGGGCACTTCGACTCCTGGGGAAGCTGACTTACCTGCCATGCTGGCGGGCGCGACGCAAGACCGCAATGCCGTTTTTCGCCGCGCGATTGCGCTTTTTCGATGGACTGGCCGCGCCCAGGCAAGCTTGTTAGTGGTTGTGACGCGGCATGTCATGACCGACGCCCCGGTAAGGCAGGGCCAGTTCCATGCAGGCCCCGGTATGCAGCTGGCCGACGCTGGCACGGTAGATCTGCTGCCAGGGGGTCTGGTCCGGCGGGATCGGCGGCGGGGTATCGATGCGCCGGGCGGCCAGCTCTTCGTCCGACACCAGCACGTCGCAGCGGCCCGTGTTCAGGTCGACGCGCACGATGTCGCCGGTGCGCAGCAGCGCCAGGTTGCCGCCGGCCGCGCTTTCCGGCGAAGCGTTCAGGATCGACGGACTGTCCGAGGTGCCGGACTGGCGGCCGTCGCCCAGGGTCGGCAAGGCCGTGATGCCGCGCTTGATCAGGGCGTCGGGCGGCTGCATGTTCACCACCTCGGCCGATCCCGGCCAGCCTTGCGGGCCGCAACCGCGGATCACCAGCATGGTGCGCTCGTCGATGCTCAATAATGGGTCATTGATGCGGTGGTGATAGTCGTCGGATCCCTCGAACACCACCACCCGGCAATCGAAGCGGTTCTCGGCGCCCGGTTCCGACAGATAGCGCGCGCGGAAGGATTCCGAGATCACGCTGGTCTTCATGATGGCGAAATCGAACAAATTGCCCTTCAGGACCAGGAAGCCCGCCGCCTCCTTGAGCGGGGTATCGAAGGGGCGGATCATCTCGCGATCGGCGCTTTCGCGGCCGGCCAGGTTCTCGGCCATGGTGAGACCGGTAACGGTCGGGCGCCGGGAGCGCAGCAAGCCTTGTTGCTCCAGTTCCCACATGATGGCAGGCACGCCGCCGGCGCGGTGGAAGCGCTCGCCCAGGTATTTGCCGGCCGGCTGCATGTTGAGCAGCAGCGGCACTTCGTAGCCGACTTCCATCCAGTCTTCCGGCGTGATCTCGACGCCCGCGTGGCGCGCCATGGCCGTGATGTGCGGCTGGGCGTTGCTGGAGCCGCCGATCGCGGCGTTGACGACGATCGCATCGAGGAAGGCTTCGCGCGTCAGGATGCTGGAGGGGCGCAGGTCTTGGTGCGCCATGGCGACGATGCGGCGCCCGGTCTCGTAAGCCATCTGGCCGCGTTCGCGGTAGGGCGCGGGAATGGCCGCGCAGCCGGTCAACGACATGCCGAGCGCCTCGGCCACGGCGTTCATGGTCGACGCGGTCCCCATGGTGTTGCAGTGGCCTGCCGACGGGGCGGATGCGGTGGCGATCTGGATGAATTTGTCCTCGTCGATCTCGCCCGCGGCAAGGCGGCGGCGGCCCTTCCAGATGGCGGCGCCCGAGCCGACGAGTTCACCTTCGAACCAGCCGTCGAGCATGGGGCCGCCCGAGAGCACGATGGCGGGGATATCGACCGTGGCGGCCGCCATCAGCTGGGCGGGCGTGGTCTTGTCGCAGCCGGTGGTCAGGACCACGGCGTCGATCGGGTAGCCATGCAGGATCTCGACCAGGCCCAGGTAGGCCAGGTTGCGGTCCAGCGCCGCCGTCGGGCGGCGGCAGTTCTCGAAGATCGGGTGCAGTGGGAATTCCATCGGGATGCCGCCGGCGTCGCGGATGCCGTCGCGTACGCGCTTGGCCAGGTCCAGGTGGATCCGATTGCAGGGCGAGATGTCGCTGCCGCTCTGGGCAATCCCGATGATCGGCTTGCCCGAGCGGAGCTCGTCGGGTGTGATTCCGTAATTCATGAAGCGCTCCAGGTAGAGCGCGGTCATGTCGATGCGGTCCGGGTTGTCGAACCAGTCCTGCGAACGGAAACGGCGTTTGTGCTTTGCTTGGCTCACTCAAGGTCCTTTGATGTGCATGGCGTGTTGCGGCAGGCCAGGCGTCTCGACGCGGAACGCGAACAGTCCGCCCGCGAGCGGCTGCGCCGCCAGTTCTTCCGCCGACAATCCCTTGCGGGCGGTGCTGACGAAGACCGTGCGGAGGTCGTCGCCGCCGAAGGCCAGCTTGGTGACGTTGGCGCAGGGGAGGCGCACTTCGCCGAGCTTGCTGCCCTTGGCGTCGAAGCGGTCGATGCGCCAGCCGCCGAAGGTCGCGACCCATAGTTGTCCGGCAGCGTCGACCGCCATCCCGTCCGGATAGCCGCCGTCCTTCAGTTCGATGAACAGTCGCTTGTTGGAGAGCGCCCCGCCGGGGGCGCGGTCGAATGCATAGATGCGCTTTTCCAGTGTGTCCGTATGGTAGAGCGTTGCCCCGTCCGGGCTGACGGCCGGGCCATTGGTGATGACGTATCCGGTGTCCATGCGCTCGGCGTCGGCGCCGTCGAAACGGTACAGCGCGCCGGAAGGCGCCTGTTCCGCATCGTCCATCGAGCCGAACCACAACAGCCCTTGCGCATCGACGTGACCATCGTTGAAGCGGTTGCCGACCTCGTCGGCCTCGACCTCGTACAAGCGGCGAAATTCACCCGTGGCCTCGATAAAGCGGTACAGGCCATCTTCCAGCGAGCACACCATCGCGCCATCGGGCGCGGGGACGATGAAACTCGCCTGCCCGGGCGCGTCCCAGCTGCGGCGCCCGCCGCCATCGGCTGCGCACCGGTGGATGCGGCGGCCCTTGATGTCGACGAACCAGACGCATTTCCTGGAAGCGTCCCACAGCACGCCTTCGCCCAGCAGCGCACCGGCCTCCCACAGGCAGACGGGCGTCGTCGCGCTCATGCGCCGTACCAGCCGGCATCGACGAAGTATTCGCGCCCGCTGCAGCGGCGTCCGTTGTCGGACGCCAGGAACAGCGTCAGTGCGGCGACATCCTGCATCTCGACCCGGGCCTGGAGGCACTGGCCGGCAAGGATGCGTGCTTCCTCGTCGGGCGTATGCCACAAGGCCGCCTGGCGCGGGGTGCGAACGGCGCCGGGCACCACGGTATTGACACGAATGCCGTATTTTCCGAGGTCGCGCGCCATCGCCCGCGTCATGCCCTCGATGGCGGCTTTCGCGCTCATGTACAGGCTCAGCTGGGGCAATGCCAGGTGCCAGGAAATGGAACCGGAATTCAGGATCACGCCGTGCCCCCGGCGTTTCATGCCTGGAATGACGGCCTGCGAACAGAAGAATTTCTGGCGCAGGTTCACCGCCATCCGGTTTTCCCAGTAGGCCGGCGTGACGTCCGCGACCTCGTGACGGTCGTCGTTGGCGGCGTTGTTGACCAGGATGTCGACGCCGCCGACTTCGGCTTCGATGGCGGCAAAGCTGGCCTCGAGGGCGGCGAGATCGGTGAGGTCGCACCGCAGGAAGCGCGGAGCGTGCCGCGCAGCGTCGAGGGAGGCGACCAGGGCATGCGCGGCCTGCTCGACGATGTCGAGAAAGTAGACGCGTGCGCCTTGCAGCGCGAAGGCGGCGACCAGTTCGGCGCCGATGCCGCCGGCGCCGCCGGTGATGGCGACGCGCTTGTCGAACAGGTCGGGATAGGTGGCGTACACCAGTTTTTCTATGGAGGCGTCTGGCATGGGTATTCTGTCGGATGGGATCGTTCAGGCCACGGCGAGCAGGCCGCGGCGCGCAAGGTTGGCATACAAGGCCCTGACGCCGAAGGTCCAGGGCGCGATCTGGTCGCTGCGTCCGACGGTATTGACGAGCGTGCCCAGCGAAGGCGTCGCGATGCTCACGCGATCGCCCGGATGATGGGTAAAGCCGGCGCCCGCGATGCCGCGATCCTTGATGGGCGAGAACATCGTGCCGAGGAACAGCATGAAACCGTCCGGGTACTGGTGATGGGCCCCGCAGGTCTGGCTGACCAGTTCGAGCGGATCGCGGCTGATCTCGCGCATGCGGCTGGTGCCGGACAATTCAAAGCCATCGTCGACGCCGGCGATCTGCATGCCGACTTCCGCCTCGCGCACGGTATCCAGCGTGAAGCCTTCGTCGAACAGGCGAATGAAGGGACCGATGGCGCAGGATCCGTTATTGTCCTTGGCCTTGCCGAGCAAGAGGGCGCTGCGGCCCTCGACGTCGCGCAGGTTGACGTCGTTGCCGAGGGTAGCGCCGACCGCCTCTCCGCGGCTGTTCACTGCAAGGACGATTTCGGGTTCGGGGTTGTTCCAGTGCGATGCGGGATGGAGCCCGACCATGGCGCCGTGTCCGAGCGCCGACATGGCCTGCGCCTTGGTGAATACCTCGGCGTCGGGGCCGATACCGACTTCCATGTATTGCGACCACAGGCCGCGTGCGGAAAGATCGGCCTTCAGGCGCATGGCCGCCTCCGAACCGGGCTCGATGGCCGAGAGGTCGGCGCCCAGCGAGGCTTGCAGCTGTCCGCGCAGGCCAGCGGCGCGTTCCGGATCGCCTTTGGCCTGTTCTTCGATCACCCGCTCCAGGAGACTGACTGCAAACGTCACGCCGCAGGCCTTGATCGCCTGCAGGTCGCAGGGCGCCAGCAGCCGCAAGCCCTGTTCGTTGCTGCCTTTCATGGCCGCCTGCAGCAGTTGCTCGGCGTCCCCAAGGTCTTCTCCGGCGGCCGTCCGCGCCAGTGCCTCCACGTCGTCGCGTTCGAGCAGGCCGGCGACGGTTGCGGCGTGCGCGGTGATGTCGATCACGCGCCCACGCCGCACGGCCACGACCGCCGGGCCGTCGTGCGGGGCCGGACGCCAGACGCGGCCGACCAGCAGCGCCTTGTCCGGGTCTGCGGGCAGGCAGCCCGCTTGATGCTTCGTCATGATGGTTCCTTTTCTGATGCCCGTGTTGCAATGGCGGCCGGCGCAGGCCGGCGGGGACGAAAAAGGATAGCGCAGGCATCGACATCGAACTTTGATGATTTCTCGGGGCCGATTGCGAAATCGTCTGGCCCCGGATGGGGTTGGCGTACGCGGAAACGCAATCGGATTGGAAAAAACGGAATTGCTCCCACACGGCGACGCGCTAAGATCTGCGCCATGTGTTCGGCCTTCCGCCGCATATGTCTCCGCAGTCCAAGGCTGCTTCCCGGGATCCGCTGCGCGCGTCCCGGATTTTTTTTCGCGGGCCCGCAGGCGCTTCGCACAATAAGGAAACTTATGCAATCCACCGTCTTTGTCATGGTCGCGCTGGCGTTCGCCAGCACCATCGTCCACGCCGCCCCCACTTTGCATTCTCCCGACGGCCGCCTGACGGCGACGATCGGCGAGGCGATGCTGGCCGAGGGCAAACCGGACAGCATCGCGTCCTTCACGCTGTCGTACCGCGGCAAGTCCTTGCTGCTGCCTTCGCCGTTCAACCTGCGCACCTGGACCGCCAGCGCGGGCAGCAAGGGTTACCGGCTGGTCGCGACCAGCCCAACGCGCGAAGTCAAGGACAGCTGGACGCCGGTGGCCGGCCGTTTCTCCAGCGTGCCCGACCACTACCGCGAGACCGTGCTGAGCTACCAGGACCTGGCCGTGCCGCAGCGCCGTATCGACCTGGTATTTCGCCTGTATGACCAGGGCGCGGCCTTCCGCTACGTGATCCACGGCAGCGCCGGAGAAGAGCTGGCGATCAGGAAGGAAGACACCCAGTACGCGTTTGCCGCCGATTTCGACTGCTGGGGCTATAACCAGGGGCAGTACTTCGGGGGGCACGAGGGAGAATTCGACCCGGTCAAGGCCTCCAGGATCCGCGACGCCAGCCTCTATACCCTGCCGCTGGTCTGCAAGACCGGCCAGGACGGCGCCACCTTCGCCCTGACGGTCTCGGACGTGCGCGACTATCCGGTGGCCTTCCTCGGCGGGCGCGAGAACGGCGCGCTGGGCGTGCAGCTCAAGCACCCGGCGCGCTTCGATACCCCGGCCGGCGTGCGCCAGAGCGCGTCGATCGCCAAGGTCAAGCTGGGTCCGGGCGGATTCAAGACGCCGTGGAACGTGCTGATGGTGGCCGACAGCCCGGCTCAACTAGCCAGCACCAGCCTGGTGCAAACGCTCGCCGCGCCTTCGAAGCTGTCGGACACCACCTGGATCAAGCCGGGCAAGGTGGCCTGGGACTGGTGGAACGGCTCGCAGGCGGCCGTGCCCACTCCGGGGATGAACACCGCCACCTACAAGGCCTTCGTCGACTTCGCCGCCGAGATGGGCCTGGAATACATCATGATCGACGAGGGATGGTCGGTCGGCAGCGCGATCGAGCCGGTCAAGGGAGCCGACGTCACCCGCCACAAGCCCGAACTGGACTTGCCGGCGGTCGTCGCCTACGCGAAGTCCAAGGGCATCGGGGTGTGGGTGTGGCTGCAATGGGAGCAGCTGGACCGCCAGATGGATACGGCCCTGGCAACCTACGCCCGCTGGGGCCTGAAGGGCATCAAGGTCGACTTCATGATGCGTGCCGACCAGCAGATGGTGAACTTCTACGAACGCCTGATTTCCAGGGCGGCGCGGCACAAGATCATGGTCGACATGCACGGCGGCTATCCGTCCATGGGCCTGGAACGCACCTATCCGAACCTGATGACCCAGGAAGGCATCCTGGGCGCGGAGTTCAACAAATGGAGTTCGCGCGTCACCGCCACCCACAACGTGACCCTGCCGTTCACGCGCATGCTGCTGGGGCCTGCCGACTACACGCCGGGCGCGATGCGCCACCTCCCGGCCAGCCGGTTCCAGGACCAGATCCGCTTCCTGAACCCGTTCGTGCAGACCACCCGCGGCCATAACCTGGCCATGTATGTCGTCTACGACACACCGCTGCAGATGGTGTCCGACAGTCCGCCGTCCTACCGCAAGGCGGACGGCGGCTGGCAGGACGGCGTCGACTTCATCAAGGCGGTGCCGGTCAAGTGGGACGAGACCCGCGTGCTGCAGGGCGATATCGGCCAGTATGTGGTGACGGCGCGCCGGGCCGGCAAGGACTGGTACATCGGTGCGATGACCAACGAGCAGGGACGCAGCGTCGACTTGCCGCTGGACTTCCTCGGTGAAGGGCGGTTCCAGGCCCGCGTGTGGGAGGACGGCACGTCGATGGATGCGCTCAAGGTGTCCGAGCGTGCGGTGCAGGCCGGCGCACGCCTGCGCCTCACTATCAATCCATCGGGCGGAGCCGCGGTAGTGCTGCGCCGCGCCCCCTGAATGCCGGGAGATGAACATGTCTGATCGTATCCAAGGAGTGGCCCGGCTGGCGGGCCCGGTGTTGTTGACGGCAATGCTGCTGCACGGCCCGGCCCGCGCGGCCGGACAGGACCTGCCTGCGCTGCCGGAGGCGCTGCGCCAGGCGGCTCCCGCCAGTATCCTGCCGGCCGATCCGGCCAGGGAGTTCGTATTCCGCGACGATATCAACGGGGCCGGCCGGCCCGGCTCGTTCAGCGTGGTACGGCAGGAGGGAGGCAGCCCGGTGTTCCTGGCCGATAACCCGAAAGGATCGCAGAACTACAACGGAATCAGCGCACGCTGGAGCAGCAGCGTGCCCGTGAAGAAGGGCGACATACTGCTGGCGCGCTTCGCCGCACGGGCGCTGCACGCGCGCCAGGAGTCCGGCGAGGCCGAAGGGGTATTCATCTTCGAGGCGCCAGGTACCGATGCTCGGGCCGTGCAGACGTTCAGCGTCGGTCCCGACTGGACCGTCATCAACGTGCCCTTCGTCGCGCCGGGAGCGGCCGGCGCCGGCGCCGGAACGATCCGCCTCACCTTCGGCAACCTGGAGCAGCGCATCGAATTCGCGCACTTCGACGTACTGAACTTCGGTGACCGGGCCACGCAGGCCGCGCTGCCGGTGACGCGCTTCACCTACGTCGGCCGCGAGCCCGAGGCCGCGTGGCGGCGCGCCGCGCTGGCGCGCATCGAACGGATCCGCACGGCGCCGTTCACCATCAAGGTGGTCGATGCACGCGGCCGCCCGGTGCAGGGCGCGAAGGTCGAGGCGGCGATGATCCGCGCCGCCTTCCTGTGGGGCACCGCGGTCGACTCCGCACGCCTGATCGCGCCCGAATCGGACCGTTATCGCCAGGAGCTCAAGGCGCTGTTCAATACCGCCGTCATCGAGAACGATTTCAAATGGCCGCGCTACCGCGATCCTCGCCATCGCGCCAACGCTTTCAAGGCGCTCGACTGGATCGGCGCAAACGGCCTGCGCGCCAAGGGGCACAACCTGGTGTGGCCGGCCTGGAAGTTCTCGCCGCCGGACATCGCGGCCGATCCAAAGCGCGGCGAGAAGCTGCCCGGATTGATCGACGAGCATATCCGCGACATCAGCAAAGCCACGCACGGCAAGCTGATCGGCTGGGACGTGGTCAACGAACCGGTGCACGAGACCGATTACTTCAAGCACATGCCGAAGGAAGAAGTGGCCAAGTGGTTCAAGCTGGCGGAGCAGAGCGACCCGAAGCTGCAGCTGACCCTGAACGAGTACGCGATGCTCAACCGCAGCTCCAGTCCCTTGTTCATCAAGGAGTTCAAGGAATTCGCGGCCATGCTGCGCAAGAACGGCGCGCGGGTCGACGTACTGGGCGTGCAGGGCCATGTCGGCCAGACGCCGCGCGCCCCGGTTTCCGTACTGTCCGATCTCGACCTGCTGGCCGAAGGCGGGAACACGGTCCAGATCACGGAATTCGACATCAATTCCAAGGATGAGGCGCTGCAGGCCGACTACACGCGCGACTTCCTGATCGCCACCTACAGCCATCCGGCCGTTTCCGGCTTCATCAAGTGGGGATTCTGGGAAAGCCAGCACTGGAAGCCGGATGCCGCGATGTTCCGCAAGGACTGGAGTGCCAAGCCCAGCCTGGCGGCCTGGAAGGACTTGGTGACGAAGCAATGGAAGACCCGGGTCGATGGCGCCAGCACTGCTTCGGGCGAGTTCGGCGCGCGCGGCCATTTCGGCAGCTATCAGGCCACGGTCGCGTACAAGGGCAAGCGTGTCAGCGTGCCGTTCGAGCTGGACAAGCAGGGCGCCCAGGTGCTGGTGCGCCTGCCATGAGCGTCCGGTGCCGATTGCCGCTGGCCGCGGTCCTATTCAGCCTGTGCGCCGATGGCGCGTTTGCAGCTGGCACCACCCTCGATCGCCCACCCCTGAAGGCGAGCGGAAAATGGACCGCGCTGTCGCGCGGCCACGCTCCGCTGCCGCCGATGGGCTGGAGCAGCTGGAACGCCTTCCTCACCGATCTGTCGGAAGACAAGGTGATGGAGTCGGCCAGGATCATGGTGGAGTCCGGACTGGCCGGGCTCGGCTATGTCTACGTCAACGTCGACGACGGCTGTTGGGCCAGGCGCGACACCGCTACGCGCCGCATGGTGATCAACACGGAGCGCTTCCCCTCGGCCGCCGCCGGCGGCGGCAACAGCTTCAAGCCCTTCACCGACCGCATCAAGTCGATGGGGCTGAAGCCAGGCATCTACAGCGACCTGGGACACAATTCCTGCTCGCAGCAGGGCAACAGTCCGGAGGACATCGCGCGCGTACCCAAGGGGACGCTCGATGAAAAGGCCATCGGCCTGCGCGACAATGTCGAGCGCGACATCCTGCTGTACATGGGCGAGTGGGGCTTCGACTACATCAAGGTGGACGCCTGCGGTATCGCCGCCTACGGCCCGGAGTCGCGCGCAGTGAAGGAGCGCGGGTACCGCATGGTGCAGCCGTGGATCGATCCGGTGTCGATCCTGCGCACCGACATCAGACGGGTGCATGACGGTTACGAAGAGGTCGGGCGCGCGCTGCTCAAGGCGCGGCCGGACAACGATTTCACCTTCTCCATCTGCGTGTGGGGCGATGCCGACGTGCGCAGCTGGGGCCAGCGCGTGGGCAACGTGATCCGCACCAGCAGCGATATCGCACCCTGGTGGGGACGCATGCTGCATACCTTCGATTCGGCCTCGCACCGCGCGCTGTATGCCCGTCCCGGCAGCTGGAACGATCCGGACATGCTGCACATCGGGCATGGCGAGTTCGATGCGAAGCACCTGACGGAGGCGCGCACCCATTTCGCCTTGTGGGCGATCATCAACGCGCCGCTCCTGATCGGGGAAGACCTGCGCAAGACGCCGCAGGCGGTGATGGACATCTACCGCAACACCGACATCGTCGCGCTCAACCAGGACAAGGCCGGCAACGCCGGCGTGATCGCTTTCGACAGCCATGACCTGCAGATCATCGTCAAGCAGCTTGCCGATCCTTCGAGGAAGGGCGTGGTGATCGTCAACCGCACCGGTTCGCCATTGACGGCCGACCTGCTGGCGGCCCACCTGAAGTTCGCGGACGATGCGCCGATCCAGCTGCGCGAGCTGTGGAGCGGGCAGGCCAGCAGCTTCCTGGGCGCCACCCGGTTCCGGCTGCAGCCGCACGAGTCGCTGGTGTTCGAAGCGAGCGGCAAACGCGAACTGGAGGACGGGCTGTACCTGTCCGAGATGCCGGGCCGGATCCACGTGGCCGACGACGGCGTCGTGCTGCCGCAGGCCGACCCCACCGTCTACCGCTCGGTCAACGTGTGGTCGGGGACGAAGAGCGGCGGCGAGCGTCCGCAGTACACGGGCTGGGGCGGCGCGCAGGCCGACATGACGCCATACGACGGCGCTTTGCAAATCAATGGAAAAGGCTACCGCAGCGGTATCGGCATCCTGGCGGGCTCGCGCATGGAAGTGAAGAACGACGGGCAGTATGCGATGTTCAGGGCGGAGGTCGGCGTGGACGACAGCACCCGCAACACGAAGGATGCGGTGGTGTTCGAGGTCTACGGTGACGGCCGCCTGCTGGCCAAATCGCGTCCGCTGCGCTGGGGGCAGGGCGCCCAGGCCCTGCAGGCCGGGGTGGCCGGGGCCAATGTGGTGGAACTGATCGCGCGCCAGGCCGGCACGGCGGGCGGCGCCGGTACGCTGGTGGTCACCTGGGGCAAGGCTGCGCTGACTGGTGTCGATTCCATCAATTAACGCGACTGCATTCCGTGTCCATTACGGCGGAGGTCGAAAGCCCTATCGTCGAGAAATCGTGTTCCATCACGCAAAAGACGCACTTTCGTCGCCTCACTGCACAACGGCACGCACGCGGCTTACTCTCTGTTTCCTCATAACATTTACAAGGAGAACAGGATGTACTCCCCGATCTTGCTGCCTACGGAGGTGGCCGCAAGCACCGGCCGCTGGTTTGGCCGTGCGCGCAACTATCCAATCTATAGCATTCCATGGTTCCGTTATCGCAGCGTGGCCATGCTCAGCGGAGCCTTGCTTGTCATTGTCGTTTTCATGGCGATGATCGGATCAAGCGAGCTTGGTCTACATCGTCACTGCGGCTGCGGCTGTGCTGATCGGCCCGGGACTGGCTGTGCTGGTGCGGCATTTCCGGTGGCACCGCCATGTGTCGGTTTCGGCGCGACGGTCTCCGGGAGTGGTATCGGCTTGGCCAATATCCAGGAGCGCCTGCGGACCCGGTTCGGCTAGCACGCCAGTCTTGAATTGAAAGCTCGTCCCAATGGCGGGGTCTCCGCCACACTGCGCATTCCTCTGTCCTTTGACTACTGACAGCCCGTATGCCTACTGCGATCATTGCCGATGACGAAGACCTCCCGCGGAGGGAATTGCGCTGCCTGCTGGCTGAGGTATGGCCTTCCCTGGACGTGCTGGCTGAATGCGAACATGGCACCGTGGCCTTGGAAGCCATTGATCGCCTGCAGCCCGACATCGCATTCCTCGATATTCGCATGCCTGGCCTGTCCGGACTGAACGTAGCGAAGGTGGCGGGGACGCACTGCCGCGTGGTGTTCGTCATGGCTTATGATGAGCACGCCTTCGATGCATTCGAGACCGGTGCAATCGACTACCTGCGCAAACCGGTCGGGCGGGCCCGTTTGCAACAGACCTGCGGCCGCCTGCGCGAGCGACTAGCGCTGCCGCTGTCGGACATAAGCGCTCTGATGACCAAGCTAGACCGGAGCCTGCGCGGAGACGCAGCGCAGATTCGCTGGATTAGCGCAAGCGTTGCCGACACCATCAAGATCTTTCCAATCGACGACGTGCTGTATTTTCAGTCGGATGAGAAGTACACGCGCGTGGTGACCGCCAACGACGAGGCACTGGTTCGTACGCCGCTACGCGAGTTGATCGAGGGTCTCGACCCGGAGCAGTTTTGGCAGGTACATCGCAGTGCAGTCGTGCGGGCAGCAGCTATTTCTCGAATCCGGCGCGATGAACTAGGAAAGATCATGATCACGCTGAAGGACCGGCCCGAAGTTCTAAAAGCCAGCCAAGCCTATTCCTGGCGTTTCCGGCCGATGTAAGATCGGCTTGTCCTGCTTCCGCTACAGGTGGCGCCGCACGAGGTCCGACACCACGCTGTTGAGGGGTCATGCGCGCTGCGGTAGTCCACGGTGGCCAGCGCCCCGTCCGCACCCGGCAGGGCGATGCGGCGGCGCGGATCGGTTGGAAGCGGGCGATGGCTGCTCATGTCGGCGGCTGAGGGGTGGTGGTCGATCCCTGCAGCCTGCTTGCCGCTGCGACGAAGCGTCAATTGCGTTTTCTTGCCGGAGAAGCTTTCGTAACAGCCCGCGCCGTCGTCGCGGCGGGGCACCTGGATTCGACCGGGAAAAACATGTACGGCAGCGCAAAAAACGCAATCAACGGCGCATCGCAGGCATGCTACGCTCGCCCAAAATTTCACCTATCTACAAGGGATTCATGAAGCGCACCATTACTTCGCTTGCCGTGCTGGCCATGTTCGCCGGCCCCGCCCATGGCGCCGATCCGGCCATCAGCGCGAAGGTACAGGCCTTGCTCAAGCAGATGACACTGGAAGAGAAAGTCGGCCAGTTGAACCAGGTCGTGGCCAGCGGCCTGACCGGGCCGGCCAACGCCGAGGCCAAGAACGTCGACAAGCGTGCCGACATCAGGGCCGGCAGGATCGGCTCGCTGCTGACGGTGAAGTCGGTGGAAGAGACCCGGGAACTGCAGGACCTGGCGATGCAGTCGCGCCTGAAGATCCCCCTGCTGTTCGCACTGGACGTCATCCACGGCCACAAGAACGTCTTCCCGGTGCCGCTGGCCGAAGCGGCGTCCTGGGACCTGGAGGCCATCGAACGCTCGGCGCGCATCTCGGCCGCCGAAGCGGCGGCTTCCGGCGTGCACTGGACCTTCGCGCCGATGGTCGACGTCGCGCGCGACCCGCGCTGGGGCCGGGTGATGGAAGGCGCCGGGGAGGATGCCTTTCTCGGCTCGGCGATCGCGAAGGCGCGCGTCAAGGGTTTCCAGGGGAAGGGCCTGGGACAGCTGGACAGCGTCATGGCCACCGCCAAGCACTTCGCAGCCTACGGCGCGCCAGTCGCGGGACGCGATTACCAGGCCGTGGACATCAGTCCCCAGCAGCTGCACGAAGTCTACCTGCCGCCGTTCAAGGCCGCGGTGGATGCGGGCGTGGCCACCTTCATGAACGCCTTCAATACGCTCAACGGCATCCCGGCCACCGGCAGCGCCATGCTGCAAAAGGACATCCTGCGCCAGAAATGGGGCTTCGACGGCATCATCGTCAGCGACTGGCAATCGGTGGCCGAGATGGTGCGCCACGGCTACGCTGCCGACCTGAAGGATGCCGCCGCCAGGGCGATCAACGCCGGCAACACCATCGACATGGAAGGCTACGCCTACAACAAGCACCTGGCGCAGCTGGTCAAGGAAGGCAAGGTCAGCGAAGCGAGCGTCGACCAGGCGGTCGGCCACGTGCTGGCCAAGAAGTTCGAACTGGGCCTGTTCGACGATCCCTATCGCTACAGCGACGCCGCCCGTGAAAAGGCGGTGCATGGCAATCCGGAGCACCGCGCCGCCACGCGCGACGTCGCACGCAAGAGCATGGTGCTGCTCAAGAACAAGGGTGAAGCGCTGCCGCTGCGCAAGGACGTCCGCCGCATCGCCCTGATCGGGCCCCTGGCCGAGGCGCGCCGCGACCTGGAGGGCGCGTGGATCGTGCACAGCGACCCGGCCAACGTGGTGTCGCTGGCCGACGGCATGCGCCGGCAGCTGGCCAAGGGCAGCCGCCTGAGCGTCGTCAAGGGCTGCGACATCGCCTGCAAGGATACCCGCGGCTTCAGCGCCGCCGTCAAGGCCGCGCGCGAGGCCGACGTGGTGGTGCTGGCGCTGGGCGAGTCCTTCGATCATACCGGCGAAGCGCGTTCGTACACCTCGATCACCCTGCCGGGCAAGCAGGACCAGCTGTTCCACCAGGTACGTGCCGCCGCCAAGGCGGCCGGCAAGCCGGTGGTGCTGGTGGTGCTGGCGGGGCGTCCGCTCGCCTTTGCCGACGTAGCCGAACAATCCGACGCCATCCTGTACGCCTGGCTGCCCGGAACGGAAGGCGGCAACGCCATGGCCGACGTGCTGTTCGGCGACTATAATCCCTCGGGCAAGCTGCCGATCACGATCCCGCGCAGCCTGGGCCAGGTGCCGATCTACTATTCCTACCTGAACACCGGCCGGCCTGTGCCGGAGGTAGAGGCGCTGTACGGCTCGGCCTACATGGATTCGCCGAACACCCCGCTGTACGCCTTCGGCCACGGCCTGTCCTACACCAGCTTCAAGTACGACAAGCTGCAGCTGTCCGCGCAGCGCCTGTCCGGCAAGGACAAGCTGACCGTGTCCTTCGAGCTGCACAACGCCGGGCGCCGCGCCGGCGAGGAAGTGGTGCAGCTGTACCTGCGCGATCCCGTGGCCTCGGTCGCCCGTCCGGTCAAGGAGCTGAAGGGCTTCCGCAAGCTGCGCCTGGAACCGGGCCAGACCCGGCGCGTCAGCTTCGAGATCGACCGCGAGCTGCTGTCCTTCCATAATGCCGACCTGCAGTGGGGCGCGGAGCCGGGCCGCTTCGAGCTGATGATCGGCAGCGCGTCCGACGACATCCGCCTGAAGGGGCAGTTCGAGCTGACGGACTGAGGCCGGCCATGGGAGGAAGCGTGAACCCATTCTGGCGCCGCCTGGGCGGCACGCTGCTGCTCGCGGCGGGATCGGCGTGCGCCGCCGCGCCACTGTTGCCGGCCGACCTGGCCTCCTACAGCCGCAGCCACGACCTGCGCGCCCCCTCCTGGGGGCCGTATTCGAATGCCTACCTGGGGCTGTCGCACCTGACCGACCAGGAGCGCGGACTGCGCTTCGACGTTTCGCTGTTTGCCGGCGGCCACACCACCACCACGCCCTCGGCGCCGAATGCCTCGCTCAATACCGGCATGGTGGCCTGGGACGCGGCGCCCGGCCTGGATTATTACGCTTTTCGCCAACGCATCGACGGCGATCGCCTGTACGCGCAACTGGCGTTTGCCGCGCTGGACGAACGCACCCGCGTGATCCGGGCAGACCTGTTCAACACTACTGGGCAGCCCCGCACCGTCACGCTCAACCTAGTGGCTTCGCTGCAGTTGCCCAACAGGGGGCCGAACCAGGTGCTGACGCCGCGCCGCATCCTGCGTCCAGCACTGCCGCCGGGTGCGCGCTGGATCAATGCCGTGCATTATCGCGCGCTGGAGGTGGCCGCGCCAGGTCCCCAGGACCGGCTTCCCTATGACGGCCGCCTGCGCAACGAGGAGCGCGACGATGGCATGGTCGATGGCCGCGCGCTGAGCCTGCGTCCGGGCGATCGCGCCAGCTATGGGCTGGGCCAGGTCGCCGCCGGCACCGTCGTGGTGCTTCGCTACCGCGCGCCCAAGGGAGCGGCCCTTGAGGCCGCTGGAATGGTGCCGATCGTCCTTGCCCCCGGGCCGGGCTACCAGACCCATGTCCTCACGCTCGGACGAACGGGCGACGAACTGAACTTGAGGAACGCCGGCGCCGATGCGGTCGAGATCAACGGATTCGCCCTGTCGACCGGCGACTTGGCCGCGCAGGTGCGGTTCGAGCCGGAAGATCGCGATACCACGCCTGAGATCATCCCCGGGCCGTTGCCGCACTCCGTGTTGCTGAAATACCGCCAGAGCGGGCGTTACTACGGCCTGCGCTGGTACCGCGATGCGACCCGCGTACGCCAGGTGCGCAACGGCATGCTCGACCATTTCTTCGGTCGCCACAGCATGCGCAAGAGCGCGCTGGAGTTCGATGGCGACCGTACCGGCCATTACACCAACCTGCATTTCCGCGGGGCGCCGGTCCCGGCCGGGGGGAGCGAAACCATCTGGACGGTGGTCACCGAAGGCAGCCGGGCCGAGGTCGAGGCGGCCTTGCGCACCGGACAGCAGGAGGCCGGCGCGGCCTTCGACAAGGCGCGGCGCAGCGCCGCTCCGGCGCCCAGCCTGGCCGCCGGAGCGAAGTACGGCCTCGCACGCCAGCTGATCCGTGCCAATCTCCTGATGAATGTCGTGTACCCGGTCTATACCCAGGACCAGTACATCCGCCATTTCACGCCGGGCAAGTGGTGGGACTCCCTGTATACCTGGGATTCCGGTTTCATCGGCCTGGCGATGGCGGCGGTGGCGCCGCGCCTGTCCGCCGATGTGCTCAATGCCTACACCACGGCGCCGGAAGCGCAGGCGGCGTTCATCCATCACGGCACGCCGCTTCCGGTGCAGCATACCCAGTTCCTGGAGTTGTGGAACCGCACCCAGGACCGTGGCCTGCTGCAGCATGCGTATCCGCGCCTGCGCCAGTACTACGAGTTCCTGGTCGGGCGTTTTCCCTCGTCCACCACGGCGCGGCTGCCGTCGGGCCTGCTGGGCACCTGGGATTATTTCTACAACAGCGGCGGCTGGGACGACTATCCGGCCCAGGTCCGCATGCATGCACGGGGCATCGCCCGGCGCACCGCGCCGATGGTGACCACCTCCCACGCGATTCGCGCCGCGCGCATCCTGCGCATGGCCGCGCTGGAACTGGGCCGCAGCGGCGACGTAGCGGACTATGACGCCGACATCGCACGGCTGGCGCGCGCCATCCAGCAGCACGCTTGGGATCCGGACAGCGGCTACTTCGGCTACGTTCTGCACGACGAGGCCGGCCGGCCAGCCGGCCTGCTGCGCACCGAGGAGGGCGAACAGCTCAACCGCGGCCTGGATGGCGTGCAGCCGCTGGTGGCCGGCATCGCCACGCCGGAGCAAACGCGCGCCCTGCTGGAGCACCTCGGTACGGAAGGGCGGCTGTGGAGCCGCGCCGGTATCACGGCGGTCGACCAGCGCGCCGGCTATTACGATCCGCTCGGCTACTGGAACGGGACGGTCTGGTTCCCGCACCAGTATTTCATCTGGAAGACCTTGCTGGACCTGGGCCGCGACGAGCAGGCCTGGACCATTGCCAGGACCGCGCTCGGCTTGTACCAGCGCGAAGCGGCCGAGAGCGGGACCTCGGCCGAGCACTTCGAGATCGCCACCGGGCAGGGCGTGGGCTGGCACCAGTTCTCCGGCCTGTCCGGTCCGATCGCCAATTGGTATGCCAGCTACTTCGAGCTGGGCAGCCTCACCGCTGGCTACGACGTGTGGATACGCAAGCGCGCGTGGTCGGCGGACAACAGCCGCCTCGATGCCGAACTGGCCCTCTATCCCACCCAGCACAGCACGCACAGCGCGGTGCTGGCCGTGGCCGTGCCGGGACGTTACCGCGCCAGCTGGAACGGGAAGGCGGTCGAGGTGCGCCGACTGTCCGGCGGGGCGCTGTCGATCCGGGTGCCAGCCGGCAAGGCGCAGACCGGCTTTCTGCGCCTGTGGCGAACAGGTGCGTGAGCCTTGCGCCGTGGCCGCGCCGGTGCACCACGGCGTTCGCGGCCGGCGGCAAGCGTTTTGCGCAATCGTTCCGACGTTTTTCGCAATTGCAAGGTCCTTGCGTCAATGTCCAGAATTGGCGCATGTTCATCAAGTAGGAGACAAGTATGACCCTGCAACAAGCATCCCGCCGCCGCATGCTGGGAACCCTGACGGCCGCCGCCGGCGCGGCCATGCTGCCGTTCGCGGCCCTGGCGGCGGCGAAGCCGCGCCGCATCATCCTGCGCTCGCACTGGCAGATCGAGAACATCGGCGACGTCGCCCACACCCCGGCCGCGCTGGCGGTACTGGAACGCCACCTGCCCGACGTCGAAGTGACCCTGTGGCCGTGGTACATGGAGGTGCCCGAGCATGAGATCCGCATGCTCATGAAGCGCTTCCCCAAGCTGAAGATCGCCCAGGGCAAGCTGGACCAGAACGGCGTCGCCTCGACCCCGGAACTGGAAGCGGCGGTGGCGTCCGCCGACTTCATGCTGCACAACTCGGGCCCGTATGCGCTGGCCTGGATGGACCTGGAGGCCTTCAACAAGCGCACCGGCAAACCCTTCGGCGTGTACGGCGTCACGTATGGCCACTGGATCTTCGGTAACGGCGAGAAGGACACCCTGTCGCGCGCCGCGTTCGCGTACTTCCGTGATTCCGTGTCGCTCAAGAAGGCCCAGCTCGACGGCGTCAAGGCCCCGATCATGGGCTGGTCGCCGGACGTCGTGTTCTCCACCGACGTGGCGGACGATCCAGCGGCCGCCAGGCTGCTGGCCAGGCTGGGCCTGGCCGACGGAAAATTCATGGTGTGCCTGCCCAAGCAGCGCTACACGCCGACCTGGCACCACGTGCGCAAGAAGCGTCCCTTCGACGGCCGCCAGTACCAGCGCAACGAGGAGATGAAGGAATTCGATCATGCCCCCCTGCGCGAGGCCATCATCCAGGTCACGCGCCAGACCGATCTGAAGGTCCTGATCGGCAACGAGGACGAGACCGAGACCGAGATCGGCAAGACCTGGGTCTACGACCACCTCCCGGAAGACGTCAAGCGCAAAGTGGTGTGGCTCGACCGTCCCTGGATGCTGGAAGAAGCGATGGGGGTCTACAAGCGCTGCGAGGGCATGTTCAGCAACGAGATGCACAGCCCGATCATGTGCATTGCGCTCGGGGTGCCGGCGATCGTCAACCGCTGGGTCGAACAGAGCAGCAAGGGCCGCATGTGGGACGACATCGGCCTGTCCGACTGGCTGTTCAATTTTGACGTCGAGGAGGAAGTGGCCGCCTTCCCGGCAGCTGTGCTGAAGATGGCCAAGAACCCTGCCGAAGCGCGCGCCAAGGCGCGCAGGGCGCGCGAGTTCACCCACAAGCGCTTCGCCGAAACGATGGCGGTGCTGGGCAGGGAGCTCGACAAGGTGCGCCGCGGCAATTAATCAAACAATACCGAGCGTGCTCGGTGATGATGGAGAGTAGACAGTGCTGAGAATCGTTACAAGCTTCACCCTTTTCCTGGCGCTCGCCGTCGTCACCGCCACGGCGCACGCGCGCGAGTGGCACGTCTCGCCGAAAGGCAGCGATGCGAACAGCGGCACCAGCGCAAGCGCGCCGTTCCGCACCCTGCAGAAGGCCGAGTCGGTGGTCGAGCCGGGAGACACGGTGCTGATCGGCGGCGGCATCTACCGCAGCGAGCCCGATGCCGACCGCGGCCACAACACGGCCTTGCTCAAGGTGCGCAAATCGGGGCGGCCGGACGCCTGGATCACCTGGAAGGCAAAGAAGGGCGAAACCCCGGACCTGCGTTCGCGCCAATGGTCGGCGATCGAAGTCAACGGCTCCTACCACATCTTCGACGGCCTCACGGTCACCGGCCACAACGATGAACTGGTGCTGATCCGCGCCATCGAAGCGGCCAAGAAACCCGGTTTCGATGCCGAACATAATACCAACGGCATCTTCGTCGAGGGCCGCAACAACCCGCCCGACAGCAAGCCGCATCACATCGTCATCCGCAACTGCACCGTGTCGAAGATGCCGGGCGGCGGCATCGTCGTCATCGAGGCCGACTACGTCACGGTGGAAGACAACAAGGTGTTCGAGAACGCCTGGTTCATGCGCTACGGCGGTTCGGGGATCACCTTCCTCAACAACTGGGCCTTCGACGACAATCCGGGCTACCACGTGATCGTGCGCCGCAACATGGTCTGGAACAACAGGACCATGGTGCCGTGGGATCGCATCGGCAAGCTCAGCGACGGCAACGGAATCCTGCTGGACGTCACCGACCAGGACACGGCCGGCGGCGCCACCAATCCGAACGCCGACGCGGCCGTGGCGACGGCGGATGCCGCGGCAGCAGGCGCGGCTGCGCCGGCCAAGCCGAAGCGTCCCGTGTGGAAGGGCCGTTCGCTGATCGCCAACAACCTGTCGGCCTTCAACGGCGGTTCGGGCATCCACACCTTCCGAACCTCGCACGTGGACATCGTCAACAACACCACCTACTGGAATGGTGCGGTGGTCGGCTACGAGGAGCTGTTCCCGAACCGCTCCAACGACATCGTCATCCTCAATAACATCATCGTGCCGCGCCCGGGCGCCAAGGTCACCTCGAACCACAGCAACAGGAACATCCGCTGGGACTACAACCTGTACCCGGTGGCCCAGGACGTGATCCGCGGGCCGAACGACATCGTGGCCGATCCTAAATTCGTGGACGTGTACACGGACCTGCGCAGGGCGGACTTCCGCCTGGCCAGGGGCAGTGCGGCGATCGGCTCCGGCACCGACGAGGTGGCGCAGCCGGACGATCTCACGGGTGTGCGCCGCCCGCAGGGCAAGCGGCGCGACCGCGGCGCCTACGAGCGCTAGCCGCTTGGCGCTCGCTCATGGCCCGCGCCGGAGCAGCATGTAGTTATACAGCGGCCAGGCATGGGCGTGCGAGCAGAAGCCGACGAAGGCTTCCTTGAAGATGTCCGGGAACCAGTAGTTGAACAGTCCCTCGCGCGAGGACAGCGTACTCTGCATGCCGTCGAAGCGGGTCCACTGTCCCAGCCAATACCGTGGATAGACCTCGGCGCGCCTGGCAAAGCTCATGCGCTCGAGCAGGCGCTCCGCTTCCGCCTTGTCGAAGCTGAGCACACCCTTGACCAGCTGGTGCTCCAGCGCCGCCCATATCGCGCCGTCTTCGCCTTCGCCCGCATGGCCGAAGATCGGCTTCTCATGGATGCGGAAGCCCACCGGTTCCAGCAGCGCCGGCTTGATGCGCGCATACATGCGGCGTTTGCGCCCGGCCGGCAGCTCGGCCAGCTGCAGCAGGAATCCCTGTGCTTCGATGCACACGATGTCCCTGCCGAACTCGCCCTTGCCCTCGCCCAGGTAGGCGCGGGCCGCAAAGTCACGCTCCCCCAGGTCGTCCAGGAAGGCCTTGCGCAGGCGCGCCGCGTAGCTGTCCAGCGCGGCGACGAGCTCGCCGGCGGCCGGCTTGCCGGATGCCTTCAGTGCATCGGCCAGGGGCGGTATCACCGCCAGCGCCATGGCGCTGTTCATGTGCGACTCGGCCGAGTGGAATACGGTGTTCACCGGCACCGTATGGAAGAAGGAATCGCTCCAGTCCGAGTTCAGCATCTTGACCAGGCCATGCTCGCCAAGTCCGACCTCGTCGCGCAGGTAGGTGAAGTGACGCTTGAGCATGGCGAGCACGGTCTCGCTGCGTCCGGCCTCGACCGGGTAGTAGCCGATCGGTTCGTCCAGCATGGCATAGTCGCGCGTCACGCGCAGGTATTCGCCGGCAGCCATGAAGGCGTACAGCTGCTCGTCGCTCTCCTTGTAGATGCCGGGGGCGGAATAGCCGACACCACTGTTGCCGCGCCGGATCTCGCCGATCGGCGTGGTGTGCTTGAACATGTAGCGCAAGGCCGACTTGGCCAGCGCCGGATTCGTGTACACGAGCGGCAGCACGGCCTGGGCATGGTCGCGGTTGGAGATGTTCTCGCCGTCCTGGTAGCTGTACACCTGACCCTGGGGGATGAAGGTCTCCTGGAAGTAGCTGCTCCAGGTGGCCATCGCTTCCAGGCAGTAGGCGTTCCAGAGCGCTTCGCGGCGCAGCAGCGCATTGGCTTCGCCGGACAGGTCGGGCAGGCGACGCAGCCACGCGTGCTGGAACAGGCCTTCGCCGGCGCCGTCACGACGCGCAGCCGCCAGCAGCTTGCGCGCCTGTTCGCGCGCCTCCGGCATGCCGGCGGTGGTGAGGCCGATGGCGATGTCGAAGCTGACGCTCTTGCCCGGTGCCAGGCTGCCGCGCGCACGTGCGCGCAGTCCTTGCGCGTCCGACTCGCCGGCGTCGATCAGGATGCCGGTCTCGGCGCGCGTCGACAGGAACAGGTGCATCGGCAGCGTATCGATGGACGACGATGCATTCCTGCCGTCCGGCACCAGCAACTGGCGGGCATGGAAGCGGTTGCTGCACAGCGCGAGCTTGCCCCCGCGGTCGACGGCGACGCTCGGCTCGTAGCGGCCGCGCAGCAGGTCCGGGGCGGTACGCTGGCTGTCCGCGGCGACGTAGCGGGTGCCGACGCCTTCGCGATAATCGAAGTCGACCGGCGCCGCGCTGCGGTTGCTCAAGGTAACGGTCACGACCACGGTCGGGTTGCCCCGATGGACGGCGTGCGAGGGCTGTACCGACACCATGCGCGAACAGGTGATCGCATCGTCGATTGCATAGTCGTAGCGCGCAAAGCCGACGCCGAACAGGCGCCGGCAGCGCGCTGGGTCGGCGGCCAGCGACTGCAGGCCGACCAGCTCGGTGCGTCCCGATCTCAGCGTCAGCGAGGCGGTATGCTCGCCGTAGTTGAGTCGTTCGGCCGAGGCATTGGCGCGCGCCCAGGCGCGCTCGCCGGTGAGGATCTCGAGCACGCCGCTGACATGAGCGAACACGGTCAGGCGGTAGTTGCCCAGGATGAACATGGGGTCGTCGGGCTGGCGGGCGTCCTTGCCGTCACGGTCGAGGACACGGAAGGGCAGCGGGCCCAGGTAGCGGTAGGCCGGCAGCCGGTGGCGGTCTTCCAGCCACTGGCCGAGGGCGGGCGCGCTTCCCGCGTCGCGGCCGCTCGCGAACAGCGGGAAGGCGTGGGCCGCCGCCAGGGCGGCGCCGGTCTTGAGAAAGCTGCGTCGTGCAGAGGGCATGCGGGTAGTCCTTCAGGTGGTTCAAGCGGTGAATGGTGGCCGGCTCTCGGGCTGCGCGGCTCGTCCGCAGGCGTCCCTGAAGCAGCCGTCGGCGATGCGCGCCAGCAGCAGGCCTTGCTGCCAGCGGTCGCAATCGTCCTCGCCGCTGCCATCCGGGCCGGTCCGCTGGCGCGCGTACGCCGGGTACACCATGCGGCCATCGACCGAGAACGCATGCGGAAGCAGCTCAGGCGCGAAGCACAGCACCTCGCCGGCGCCGGCATGGGCGAGGAAGCCGGCCATGGCACGGGTCCAGAGCTGGCGGAAGTCGCGCACGTGGGGCGCCTCGCGATCGAGGATGGCCGGCTGCAGCGCGCCCGAGTCGGCGACGCGGCCGTGCAGGTAGCGCACCCGGTCGAATACCGGCTGCAGCAGAGCGAGCTTGGCCTCCCAGTCGCCGTAGCGCATCTCGCAGCCGGCATACCAGTGCGAGAAGTCGCCGTTGAAGCGCAGTTCGGGGTAGCGCTCTACCAGGTCGAGCGTGCGGCGCGGGTCCTGGGTGAGGGTGGCGCGGTGGGTTTCCACATACACGGGGTAGCGGCAGCCGGCGGCGGCATCGAGCAGCGCTTCGGCCAGCGCATAGCCCTCGGCCTGCGACTCGAAGCCGGTGCCGAGGTGCACGGTGCTCAATCCGAAGCCGAGTTCCTTGTGCGCGCCCACCAGCTCGCGGGCCTGGCCGGGCGCGGTGACCCGGCCGGCGCCGTGCACCAGGGCGCCGGCCCGCAAGCCGGCGTCCATCAGGGGATCGCCCGGTTCCAGCTGCAGCCCGGCGTAGCCGGCGCGCAGGATTGCCGCGACGGTGGCGTCCGGATCGTCCACCAGCGGTGCGCTCGACCAGGCCGGCAGCGCGCGGATGGTCCAGGTGTTGAGGATGTGCACCAGCTCTTCCGATCGGTAGCGCATGTCCTCAGCGCTCCATCGTGCTGGCGGCGGAACGGTCGTCGCCCGCATCCAGCAGGGCCGTGCTGTCGTCCTGGCTGAAGCGCCTGGCACCCATGGCAAGGATGTCATCGTCGTCCAGCTTGTGCAGCCTGGTGTAGCTGGGGTGGTGCGAGGGCTTGTAGGGATCGTTGTCGGCCGCGTTGTAGCAGCAGATCATCGACCAGCGCGGCTTGTCCGAATGGTTCTGGTCCGAGCGGTGCAGGGTGTTCGGATGGAACAGCAGCAGGTCGCCCGGTTCCATTTCCACGTGAACGGTGTCGAGGCGCGCGGTGATGGCCGCGATGCGTTCCGGGTCGATACCGGCCTGGTCGCCGGTCAGGCGGTGGTCCAGCCGGCCCAGCAGGTGCGAGCGGCGCACCACCTGCAGGCAGCCGTTCTCGCGGGTGCAGGGATCGATGGCGATGAAGGCGCTGCACAGGCGCGGGAACAGCACGCCGTTCTGGTACCAGTAGCCGTAGTCCTGGTGCCAGGCCCAGGCGCCGCCTATCCGGGCATCCTTCATGATCATCTTCGAGTGATAGTGGTAGATCTCGCCACCCAGCAGGGTTTCGATCGACTCGACCAGCGAGCGCGAACGGGCGATGGCGCCGTAGATGGTGTCGGTCGGGTGGTTCCACAGCGACAGGCGCACCACCCCGCCTTCGCCGTCGGCGCGGCCGAACGAGGCCTGGTCGAGTATCCGGTCCTGCTGGGCGGTCTCGCGCAGCAGGGCGATTTCCTCCTGCTTGAAGAAGGCGGGCAAGAGCACGTAGCCGTCACGGTCGTAGGCGGCTTTCTGGTCCTGGTCGAGGACGTAGTTAGGCATGGCAATCCCTTTCGGACGCAAGTTTGAACATGGTGCTTGGAGTCAGCGCGGCTTGTTCCAGCCCGCGGCGATGTCTTCGAGCGAGCGGCCGCGGGTCTCGGGAACGAACAGCCAGGTGAACAGCGCCTGGCCGGTGCAGCTGAACGCGAGCAGGGCGAATGTGGCCCCGCTGCCGATCCGGTTGAACACGTAGGGGAACAGCAGCACCACCACCGCATTGGCGGCCCATTGCGCGAGCACCGGCACGATCATGGCGCGGCTGCGGATGTGGTTGGGCAGCAGTTCCGGCAGCAGGGTCCAGAACACCGGGCCGATGCAGGAGGCGAAGAAGAACAGGTAGAGTACGATCAGCCCGAGCACCAGCATGCCCTGGAAGTGTCCGGTCCACGCGGCCACGGACAGCCCGGCCAGGGTCAGGGCCATGCCGCTCGAGCCCACCAGGTAGAGCGGACGTCGGCCCAGGCGGTCGATCACCCAGAACGACAGCAGGGTGAAGACGAAATTGGCCGCGCCCACCACGAAGGTGGAGAACAGGGCGGCGTCCAGCGTGAAGCCGGCGGAGCGGAAGATCGCCGGCGAGTAGTCGATCACCGTGTTGATGCCGGTCTGCTGGACCAGGATGGCCAGTACCAGCACCACCAGCAGCGGGCGGCGGTTCGGCCGCGCCAGCAGCGCGCTCCAGCCTGCGTCCTGGTGCGCCAGCGAGGCGCGGATCGCGTCCAGTTCGGCCCTGGCATGCGCGGCGCCGCTGACCCGGGCCAGCACCGCCAGGGCTTCGTCGTCGCGCCCGCGGCTGGCCAGGTAGCGCGGCGTCTCGGGAGAAGCCAGCATCAGCGCGAACAGCATGGCCGAGGGCAGGGCGCCGGTATGGAACATCAGGCGCCAGGCGTCCGGGCCGGCGTCGCGCAGTGCATAGTTGATCAGGTAGGACACCAGGATGCCGGTGACGATGGCCATCTGGTAGAGCGCGCCCATGCGGCCGCGCAGGCGCGTCGGCGACACCTCGGCGATATAAACCGGCGCGGCCAGCGACACCACGCCCACCGCGAGACCGCCCAGGAAGCGCGCGACGTTGAACCACAGGAAGTCGGTGGCTGCGCCGGTGGCGACGCAGGTGGCGCCGAACAGCAGCGCCACCCACAACATGACGCCGCGCCGGCCGAAACGGTCCGCCAGCGCGCCGGCGGCTGCCGCGCCCAGCATGCAGCCGAACAGCAGGGAGCTGAAGGCCAGGCCCAGCTGCAGGTGGCTGAGGCCGAATTCCTTCTCGATGAAAGGCCCGGCCCCGGTGATGATGGCGATGTCGAAGCCGAACATGATCCCGCCGAAGCCGCCGGCCAGGCCGAGCAGCATCAGGGCGCGCAGGTTGACCGGCGCCACGCTGGAAGAGGAAATGGCCGCGCCG
The DNA here is from genome assembly GCF_059685865.1 of Telluria sp. ZB4P36. Classification (NCBI taxonomy): domain Bacteria; kingdom Pseudomonadati; phylum Pseudomonadota; class Betaproteobacteria; order Burkholderiales; family Oxalobacteraceae; genus Telluria; species Telluria sp. ZB4P36. The sequence continues at coordinate 131,089 of NZ_JCASIE010000010.1, read as the reverse complement.
TGTTCGGCCGGGCCGGATTCGATGGTGGAATGCATGCGTCTCCTGGGCTGCGCCCTTGTTGGTGTTGTCGCCGGACTGCCTGGGCCGGCCGCTTCGCCGGCTGCAGTCCAGCACAGGATAGCGGCGTGCGGGGGGAGCGGGATTATGCTTCTGATGCTTGCGCTTTATGAAATCTGCTTTCCAGTTGCAGGCGCGCTCCGCTGTCACTAGGATGCACGCAGGAGGCCCCGATGAACCATTCGCGCAAACGCATCGCGCTGCTTTTCACTGTCAGCAATTTCTACTACCGCGATGTGGCGGCCGGCGTGGCCGCGCACGTGGCGCGCCACGGGCTCGACTGGGAGCTGATCGCGGCCGACCTTTCGTCCTGCTCCATCGAGCAGGTGGCGCAGTGGCGCATCGAAGGCATCATCGCCGAGATGGACCAGCCGCAGGCGGTGCACAAGCTGGCCGCGGCGCGCGCCTGCGTGGTCGGCGTCGGCAGCGCCAGCGCGGATACGCCGCCCGGTGCCTTCTCGCTGGCCGGCTCGGACAACCTGGCGCTGGTGAAGAAGGCCTATCAGTACCTGGTCGAGCAGGGCGCTCCCCATCTGGCTATGTACAGCCTTCCTCCGGCGCACAACCGGCATTGGGCGGCGGAGCGCGAGCGAGCGTTCGCGCGCCTGTGCGCGGCGGACGGCGCACCCGCCCCCCTTTACCACGGCCACGAGCCGAGCGTACTTGCCTGGGAAGACCAGCTGCGCGAGCTGATCGACTGGCTGTCCGCGCTGCCCAAGCCGGTCGCCAACCTGGCCGTCAACGACACCCGGGCGCGCCACCTGATCCAGGCATGCGCGGCGGCGCCGCGTGCGCTGGCCGGCTCGGTGTCGATCGTCGGCATCGACAACGACCCGCTGGTGCATACCCTGGCGCGCGTGCCCATCAGTTCCGTCGTGCACGCCACCGACGCCATCGGCCGCGCCGCCGCCTCGCTTCTGCACCAGGACATGCTGGGCCTCGGCCTGGGCGTGCGGCGCATCCTGCTTCCACCGTCGGGCATGAATGGCGCCGCGCCGCGCGCGGGCTCGCACGCCGGGGCGGTGGCGCGCGCCCTGCATTTCATCGGCCTGCATGCGACCGACGGCATCAAGGCCGAGCAGGTGGCGCGCCACGCCGGCCTGTCGCGCTCCTGGCTCGAGCGCCAGTTCCAGCGCGAGCTGGGACAATCGGTGCACGACGCGATTTTTCGCCGCCGGCTGGACGCGGCCAAGGTCATGCTGGCCCAGGGATTGACTGAACTGGCGGAGGTGGCCGAGCGTTGCGGCTTCAGTTCGGTGCAGTACCTGTACGCCGTGTTCGCGCGCGAACTGGGTTGTACGCCGAGCGAGTTCCGCAGGCGTGCGCAGGCGCCGGAACATGGCAAAAATCAGCAGCCGTCTGCGCAGATTTCATAATTTCCCGCCGTTCGGCCTTATGCGACACTCGCCAAGGCTTGTGCTCACGCTGGGCGAGCCCGCATTCAACCTGACCGGGACACCATGCATTCAAACGATTCCAAGGACGGCTCGCGCCGCGACTTCCTCAAGGCCGGTTCGCTGGCCGCAGCCATCGGCGCCCTCGGCGGCACCGAGGCCCTGGCGGCCGGCACGCGCGGCTACAAGGGCAACAACCAGAGCCTGATGCACCACCGCTTCGGCCTGAACTACGTCCCGTCCAGGAACTGGTACTTCAGTTTCAACGACTGGAAGATCGCCGATATCCGCGCCGACATGGCGCGGATGGCGGAGCTGGGTATCGACCACCTCAGGGTGATGGTGGTATGGCCCTGGTTCCAGCCCAATCCGAAGACCGTCAGCGGCGCCCACCTGGACCGCTTCGACGCCCTGATGCAGGCCGCCGCTGCAGAAGGGCTGGACGTCATGCCGACCATTTACACCGGCTGGCTGAGCGGCTTCCGCTTCGACCCGGTGTTCTATCACAAGGAGCCGTTCTACACCTCGCCCCAATGGGCGGCGGCGCAGTCGGTGTACCTGCAGGCGCTGGCGGCGCGCATGCAGCGCCACCCCAATTTCATGGGCTTCGACATCGGCAACGAGATCAACTGCCAGTGGTCGGCCAAGGTCGATGAGGGCGATGCCTGGATGCGCCGGGTGTTCCGCGAGATGCATGCGGCCGCGCCGGGCAAGGTGCACGTGAACGGTGTCGACAACGGTCCCTGGTTCAGGGAAGACACCTTCAGCCGCGAGGCGCTGATCGAGACCCAGGCGATCGTGGCGCTGCACTGCTGGCCGTTCTGGACCGGCGCCGGCAAGCTGGGCGGACCGCTCGACAAGCCATATACGCACCTGCCGGCGGCCATGGCGGCGCTGGTGCGCAGCCACGCGCGCGACCCGAACAAGCCGGTGTGGATCCAGGAATTCGGCGTCTGCAATGTCGAGATGCCGGAGAAGGACATACCGAAATACCTGGAAATCGCCGTCGAAGCGGCGCTGGAGGAGGGCGTCAGCTGGTTCACCTGGTGGGCCAGCCACGACGTCAGCCGCGAGTTCGAGTTCCATCCCTTCGAGTACGACCTCGGCCTGCTCGACACGAACAACCGCATGAAGCCGGCCGCGCACGTCTACCGCCGCCTGGCGGAGCGCTGGCGCGGCAAGCCGGTCAAGCCGGCCAGGACGCCGGCCGCGCCGCCGGCGCAGCGCAATGACGAGGCCACGTGGCAGTGGTTGATGGCCCACATGGGCTACCAGCCCAAGAAAAACTGAGTTAGGGACACGTAGCGCGTCGCCGCTGCAGCGCTCATCAACTCAAGCAAAGATGTTGAACGAATGCCCAGAGCAGGCGCGGTTCACGGCGCTGGTACGGCTGGCAGTTCTGTGCGCGCCCGCCGTATCGGGCTAGACCGTGACGGCACCGGCGCAGCGGGCACGGCTCCAGACAAGCGCTGGCGGTACTGGGAGCGGCCGAGCGGCCCCTGTCCGGCGTGCGCCGAACTGATCATTTGTCAATTTCATCCATTAACGCGACTACATGACAAAAATGGTGACTGACCTCATGGCGTTCCGATACAGGCCGGATTTGCGACGTGCAGATCGGTTACAAGATTCTGGTCGTTGACTTTGAACCGGATACGAAGAAGGCACGTAGGGAAAATGCCTGTTTGCTTTGTGAAGTCAAAGTTCTCTCTTTTGGCCCCGCTTACATAGCAAACATAGCCCTTTTGCAAGAGCTTCTGTTCAGCCTGCCAATATACAGTGCCTTCAGCAACCCCAATAGCAGTGAGTTCCTCGAGGGTTGGCGCGGAGGGTGTCGTGCAAGCAGACAGCAGACTCGCGGCTATCAATGTCGCAATGTGTGGTCGAATGAAACTACCGTATCCAAAGCACTGCATAGGTCTCTCCCAAAGTGAAGGCCGAATACGGGCGATCAGCTCGGCGCAGCAGGTGGCCACGTCTGGATAATCGTGGACCGTCACGAAAAGCCGGGCTCGACCCGTAGCGTATATTGAACAGGTCAAAGACGGCCGATATTTTACCGCATGCTCGCCTTTGAATCTCAGGCAAACAATCGCGCAGGCGCAGCTTGCAGGCGCAGAGCCTCGCGCAGTGCAAGCACTTTGCTGTCGATGAATTCGACCGACGGATTGCGCACGAAATCGGCGACGATCGACTGGGCCGTGTCGCGCCTGCCGCCCGGATTGGGCACCAGGCGTTCCAGCTGCCGCGTGTAGGCCAGGCATGCCGCCTTCATCTGGTCGAGGCAGGCCAGCGCCGCTTCGATGTGCACGGCGCGCTCGGGCCACGTGCCCGCCCGCGCGGCGGCCGCCAGCGCATGGCCGGCTTTTCCGCAGTGGATGCGGATCGCGTGGTAGTGGGCCGTGAGCGCCAGTTGGGGAACCTTCAGGCGGAGGCGCGGAGCGACTGCGGCGGCGGTCCGGAAGTCGAACGGCGTCCCGGCGACCGGCATGGCATTCTCGAGCGGGATCAAGTTCCGGTCGATCGGCAGGATGGCGTCGGATTCGATGCGCAGTTCGGCGTCCGTCGCCGGATAGCGGGCCGGGATGCCGCCCAGGTTGAGCATGCCGTGCTTGGTCAGGTTGATGACGGTCGGCTTGTCCGTCGTCGCGCTGTAGCGGATGCTCAGGCCGTAATGGATCGATACCGGGGCGAACTGTGGGGGCGCGGCAAAAAGGATAGCGCAAGCATCGAAGGCGATTTCTCATGTTTTTTTGCAGTTGCTTACGCAAATACCGGCGGCGCCGCATCGGGCAATTATGAAATCCGCCGGCACGCTTCGCCACGCGCAAATATCGTAATTTCTATGTATGCCGGGATGCGTTAACTTGTCAGGATTGGTCGTCCTCCTCATCCACGCACAACCCGAGATTCCACCCATGGCAAGCATTTCCCCAACCAGCCTGGTCGCGGCCGAGCACGACAGCTCGGCCAAGCATGGCCCCGCACTGGCGATCGTCACCGCACTGTTCTTCATGTGGGGTTTGCTCACCTCGCTGAACGACGTGCTGATCCCGCACCTGAAGTCGCTCTATACGCTCACCTACGTGCAGGCCATGCTGGTGCAGTTCTGCTTCTTCGGCGCCTATGCCGTCGTGTCGATCCCGGCCGGGGCACTGATCCGCCGTATCGGTTACCAGAACGGTGCCGTGGCCGGACTGTGCGTGGCGGCCGCCGGCTGCGCCATGTTCTACCCGGCCGCGACCAGCGGCTACGGCGTATTCCTGCTGGCTTTCTTCGTGCTTGCGGCCGGTATCACGGTGCTCCAGGTCGCGGCCAATCCCTACGTGACCGTGCTGGGCGACGCGCGTACCGCCGCCAGCCGCCTGAACCTCACCCAGGCCTTCAATTCGCTCGGTACCACCATCGCCCCGGCGCTGGGCGGGATGCTGATCCTGTCCGGCACCGTCCTTTCGGCGGAGCAGCTGGCCGCCCTGCCGCAAGCCGAACAGCTGGCCCACCGCGCAGCCGAGGCGGCGCTGGTGCAGGGCCCGTACCTGGCCCTGGCCGCCGCACTGCTGCTGCTGGGCGTGCTGTTCAAGGTGGCGCGGCTGCCGCGCATCGCCCAGGCGGACGAGGGGGGAGGCAGCGGCCTGGCCGTCCTGCGCCACCGCCACCTGCTGCTGGGCGCGGTCGGGATCTTCCTGTACGTCGGCGCGGAGGTCAGCATCGGCAGTTTCCTGATTAATTTCCTTGGCGAGGGATCGGTTGCCGGCCTGTCGCACGCGGACGCCGCCTACTACGTCAGCTACTATTGGGGCGGCGCCATGGTCGGCCGCTTCATCGGCGCCGCGGCCATGCGGCACCTGAATCCGGGCCGTATCCTCGCCGGCAACGCGGCTTGCGCCATGCTGCTGTTGGCAGCGGCCATGTTCGGCCAGGGCGGTGTGGCCATGTGGTCGGTGATCCTGGTCGGCCTGTTCAATTCGATCATGTTCCCGACCATGTTCAGCATGGCCCTGCACAAGCTGGGCGGCGCCACCGGCCAGGCGTCCGGCATCCTGTGCGTGGCGATCGTCGGCGGCGCGCTGGTGCCCTTCGGCCAGGGCTATGTCGCCGACGCCGCCGGCCTGCACCTGTCGTTCGCCGTGCCCGCCGTGTGCTACCTGTTCATCCTGTACTACGGCCTGCGCTACGCCGGGCTGTATCGCGAGGGAGCCGCGCCATGAGGCTGAATTTCCGCTCGCGCGACTTCCTGCTCGGCCATGTGCGCCGGACGCTGGACTTCTACGAGCCGCGCTGTGTCGACCCGTCCGGCGGCTTCCATCACTTCTATCGCGACGATGGCAGCGTGTATGACCGCCACACCCGCCACCTGGTGTCGTCCACGCGCTTCATCTTCAATTTCGCCATGGCATACCGCCACTTCGGCGACCCGGCCGACCTGGCGCGGGTGCGCCACGGCCTCGATTTCCTGCGCAGCGTGCATCGCGATCCGGCCACCGGCGGATATGCCTGGCAGCTCGACTGGCGCGACGGCAGGAAGGAAGTGCTCGACCCCACCAATCATTGCTACGGGCTGGCCTTCGTGCTGCTGGCCTATGCCCACGCCCTGCATGCCGGGGTGGAAGAGGCGCGCGGCTGGGTCGCCGAGACCTTCGACCTGATGGAACGGCGTTTCTGGGAGCCGCAGCACGGCCTGTATGCGGACGAGGCCAGCGCCGACTGGAGCACGGTGGCGCCTTATCGCGGCCAGAACGCCAACATGCACGCCTGCGAGGCCCTGATCGCCGCCTACGAGGCCACCGGCGAGCCCCTGTACCTGCGCCGCGCCGCCCAGCTCGCCCGCAACATCACGGTGCGCCAGGCCGCACTGGCCGGCAACCTGGTCTGGGAGCACTACCGCGTGGACTGGTCGGTCGACCCCGACTACAACCGCCACGACAAGAGCAATATCTTCCGCCCGTGGGGCTACCAGCCTGGTCACCTGACGGAATGGGCCAAGCTGCTGCTGATCCTCGACCGCCATCCGGTGGCGGTGGGCGGCGACACCGGGTGGCTGCTGCCGCGCGCGGCCGAACTGTTCGACGCTGCCGTCGGGCTTGCCTGGGACGAGCGCCACGGCGGCCTGGTGTACGGTTTCGGTCCGGACGGCACGGTGTGCGACGCGGACAAGTACTTCTGGGTGCAGGCCGAATCGTTGGCCGCGGCGGCGCTGCTGGCCGAGCGCACCGGGGAGCAGCGCTACTGGGACTGGTATCAGCGCCTGTGGACCTACAGCTGGGCGCATTTCGTCGATCACCGGCACGGCGCATGGTATCGCATCCTGGGTCCCGACAACAGCAAGCTGAGCGACGAAAAGAGCCCGGCGGGCAAGACCGACTACCACACCATGGGCGCCTGCTACGAGGTGCTGAACGTTCTGAAGACCGACGTGGAGGGATAGCATGCCGCCATCGATGCCTGCTTCGCGCTTGCCCGCATTCGTGGCGGCCGGCGAAGCCCTCACCGACCTGATCATCGACGACGCCGCCGGCATGCGCTGGAACGCCGTCACGGGCGGCTCGACCTGGAACGTGGCGCGCGCCATGGCAAGCCTGGGCGCGCCCAGCGCGTTCGCCGGCGCCATCAGCCTGGACGTCTTCGGCCGCAGCCTGTGGCAGGCCAGCGAAGCGGCGGGCCTGGACCTGCGCTTCATCCAGCGCAAGCGGCGCAATCCCTTGCTCGCGGTGGTGCACCAGCTTGACCCGCCGGATTACTTCTTTGCCGGCAGCGACAGCGCCGACCTGCACTTCGAGCCGGCTGCGTTGCCGCTCGACTGGCTCGACGCGGTACGCTGGGTGCATTTCGGCGGCATCAGCCTGGCGCGCGAACCGCTCGCCTCGCGGCTGGTCGGGCTGGCCGAGACCCTCCACGCACGCGGGGTGCGCATCAGCTACGACCCGAACTACCGCAATCTCATGACGGGCGCCTACGACGCCACCTTGCGCCGCATGACCGAACTGGCGCAGGTCATCAAAGTGTCCGACGAGGACCTGGCCGGGCTGTTCCGGAGCACCGACCTCGGCGCTTCGCTCACGACGCTGCGCAGCTGGAACCCGGAGGCCACCATCCTGTACACACGCGGCGCACATGGCGCGTCGCTGCATATCGGCGGGGCCGAGTGGCATGCGCCGGCGCCGAAGATCCGCGTGGTCGACACGGTCGGCGCGGGCGACGCCAGCATCGCCGGACTGGTCTACAGCATGCTCTACCGGCCGGAAGGGTCGTCCGCCGCGCACCTGCGCTTCGCGGTCGCCGCCGGTGCGGCTGCCTGCTGTGCCGCGGGGGCCACACCGCCGACGCTGGATGCCGTCACGGCGTTGTTGTGAGCCGCAATCGAGGCGGCGCCCGTACCGCATCCCAAAAAACGGAACACCTCTTACCAGTTTCCATCATTGCCGGTCGCCACCGTCTTGCCGATACTGGGCTGTTCCATCGTGTGAAACGGCGACTACCATGCATCTCTTCCCATTCCTGCGTAGCTGGGTCCTGGCATCCGCAGTCCTCGCGCCGGCCTTGCCGGTGTGCGCCCAGGACGCCGCTGCCATTCCCGGCCAGAAGCCGGTCCCGTCCTTTGCCGGAAAATTCAACACCCGGCAGCTGATTAGCGGCCCTGATTGCCTGGTGCTGCGCTGGTCGCAAAAGCCGGGCGACGATTTCGGCTGCACGGGCGAGCAGCTGGCCGCGTGGCGCGATGCGCTCGGCCGCTGGCGCGTGCGGCGCCTGGCCGAACTGCGCTACGACGACGCGCGCTACCGCAATCCGGCGCTGGCGTGGACCCAGCGCAGTTTCGTCCAGCCGCAGATGATGGTGCATGACCGCTATTTCTACGATCCGGTCGCGGGCCGCTACACCGTCGACCGCTACCTCGACGACCTGGTCGCGCGCTATGGCGGCATCGACTCGGTGCTGGTCTGGCCGATCTACCCGAACATCGGCATCGACAACCGCAACCAGCTCGACATGATCGAGAACATGCCGGGCGGGAAAGAGGGCGTCCGGCGCATGGTGGCCGAGTTCAAGGCGCGCGGCGTACGCGTGCTGTTCCCGGTGATGCCCTGGGATGCGGGCACGCGCAACAGCGGCAAGCCCCTGCCGGAGGAGGCGGCGGCCCTCATGAAGGAGCTGGGTGCGGACGGCCTGAATGGCGACACCATGACCGGGGTGCCGCTGGCCTTCGCGCAGGCGGCGGAGAGGATCGGCTATCCGCTGGCGACGGAGCCGGAAATCGCCCCCATGGAAGACCAGCTGGGGTGGAACCTGATGAGCTGGGGCTATTTCGAATATCCCTACGCACTCCAGAACCCGGTCGTGCATTTGTCCAAGTTCAAGTGGCTCGAGCCGCGCCACATGGTGCATGTGAATGACCGCTGGCAGCGCAACCGCGCCGAGATGCTGCAGTTCGCTTTCTTCAACGGTACCGGTTTCCAGTCCTGGGAGAACGTCTGGGGTATCTGGAACGGCCTCACTGCGCGCGACGGCGAGGCGCTGCGGCGCATCGCCACCATCTCGCGCGCCTTTGCGCCCTACCTGGCCAGTCCCGGGTGGGAACCGATGACTCCGACGCGCCAGTATGGCGTGCTGGCCAGCCGCTGGCGGCTGGCCGGCGGCGCGCTCTACACCATCGTCAACCGCAACGAGTACGGCGTCAAGGGCGAGCAGATCGCGGTGCCGCATGTCGCGGGCATGCGCTACTTCGACGTCTACCACGGCGTCGAGCTGCGGCCGCGCCGCGGGCCCGATGGCCTCGATGTGCTCAGCTTCGGACTCGAAGGCAAGGGCTTCGGCGCGTTGCTGGCGAGCCCTTCGGTGGACGCCGCGCTGGAGCGGCACCTGGCAAGCATGCGCACCATGACGGCGCGCCCGCTCTCCGCGTATCACAACGAATGGAAGCCGCTGCCGCAGCGCATGGTGGAACAGGGGCCAAGCCCGCGCAGCAGGCACGCGCCGGAGGGCATGCGCACCATTCCAGCCGGCTTGTTCGACTTCAAGGTGACCGGGATCGCGGTCGAGGGCATCAACCAGGCCGGGGTCGACGTCCAGTATCCGTGGGAAGACCAGCCGCGCCGCTTCCACCGCAGGAGCATGCAGCTGCCGTCCTTCCACATCGATACCTACCCGGTCACCAACGCCCGGTACAAGGCTTTCATCGACGCATCCGGCTACGTGCCGCGCGACACCCAGAACTACCTGCGCCACTGGAAGGACGGCAGTTTTGCGCCGGAGCTGGCCGCGCGTCCGGTGGTGTGGGTGTCGCTGGACGATGCGCGCGCCTACGCGCGCTGGGCCGGCAAGCGCCTGCCGACCTCCTGGGAGTGGCAGTATGCCGCCCAGGGCACGGACGGCCGCCTCTACCCATGGGGGAACGCCTGGGACGCCAGCAGGGTGCCCGAGCCCGATACCCGCCGCGAACCCGGCCCGCCGGCCCCGGTCGACGCCCATCCGGGCGGCGCCAGCCCCTTCGGTGTGATGGATTTGATCGGCAACGTGTGGCAGTGGACCGACGAGTTCGGCGACGAGCATACGCGCGCGGCGGTCCTGCGCGGCGGCAGCATCTACCGCCCGCAAGGCTCGCACTGGTACTTTCCGCAGGCCCAGCGCCTCGACCAGCACGGCAAGTTCCTCTTGATGTCGCCCAGCATGGACCGCAATGCGATGACAGGATTTCGATGTGTAAAGGATGCCGAACAATGAAGTGTTTTCCACGCCTGACGCGGCTCGCGGCCGCCCTCTACCTGGCCAGCGCCGCGGCGCTCGCAGATGAGTATTACCTCGATTCCGCCGGCGGCCTTGATGACAATCCGGGCACGCGCGCGCGCCCGTGGAAAAGCATCGAACGCGCCAATCGGGCCGTGCTCAAGCCGGGCGACGGGCTGTACTTCGCGCGCGGCGGCGCCTGGGCCGGCGCCCTGCGCGTGTCGCAATCGGGCACCGCAGCGCAGCCGATCGTGGTGTCCAGCTATGGCAAGGGCAGGGCGCCGCGCCTGTCGAATCCCTTCCATGCATGGTCGATGGGCCGGATCATCGAAGTGTATGGCAGCCACGTGGTGGTCGAGAACCTCTACCTCCACGACACGCCCACGCCGCCACCCGACGACCCGCCCGTGCACTGGAAGGAAAGCGCCCAGCACCGCAACGTGACTCAGCTCGCCGCGCTGTTCGTGGACCGCGGGGCGCGCCGTGTCACGGTGCGCAACAACGAGTTCGTCAACACGCCCGTGGGCGTGCGCGTGCGCGGGTCCCATTCGCGGGTATTGAACAACCTGTTTCGCGACAGCGGCAAGATCACCGAGCAGTGGGGCGCGATCGCCGTCTCGATCGTCGGCCCGTACAACGAGGTGGCCTACAACCGGATGGAGAACATCGGCTTCTTCGGGGGCATCTACGTCAACGACGGCGCAGCGGTGGAACTGGACGGCGAGGACCCGGAATACGACGCGCACGATATCCACATCCACCACAACGCCTCCTTCGACGTCAAGGGCGGCTTCCTGGAGATCGCGGGGCGGGCGCAGAACGTGCTGGTCGAGCACAACCTGTCGGTCGACGTCGACAAGTTCGTCGGCGGCAGCAACGTGAAGAACGTGCGCATCCTGAACAACACCGTCGTGCGCCTGTCGCTGCCGAATTTCCCCGAGAAGGACTTCTTCCCGCTCGGGACGGTATTCTGGAGCTTCAACGACAAGGGTGACGACGAGTTCGAGGTAGCGAACAACCTGTTCGTGCTTGATGGCCGCCAGCGCCTGTACCGGAGCGCGTCCCACCCGCTGGGCATCGTCCCGCAAAAGCGCAGCAATAACTTGTACTACAGCGCGAACGGCGACGTGCCCGCCATGCTGGGCCGTCCGCTGGCGCCGACGGAAGTGGCGGCGCCGGTGCGCTTCGTCGATCCCGGGGCCGAGGATTACCGGCCGCGCATGCCGGCCCCGCGGCCGGCGGTGGGCTATTACGGCGCCTTTGCGCCAGGCGCACCCGCCTGGAAGGCGGGCCTTCGGCGCGCCGACTGATCATTTGTACGCAACCACACCGGAGAACAGCATGCAGCACCGTACTTTCCTCAAGACCATCGCGGCCGGCTTGGCCGTGCTCGCGCAGGGCGCCAATGTTGCGAATGCCGCGAATGCCGCAATTGTTGCGCCGGCGCGCCCGCGCGTGGCCCTGATCATGAAGTCGCTGGCCAACGAGTTCTTCCTGACCATGGAAAAGGGCGCGCGCGCCCACCAGCAAAACAACAGCGCCCGCTATGAACTGATCGCCAACGGCATCAAGGACGAAGCCGACACCGGGGGCCAGATCCGCCTGATCGAACAGATGATCGTGGCCCGCGTGAACGCCATCGTGGTGGCCCCGAGCGACTCGCGCGCGCTGGTCGCGGCCGTCAAGCGCGCGCAGCAAGCCGGTATCGTGGTCGTGAACATCGACAACCAGTTCGATCCGGCGGCGCTCAAGGAGAAGGGAATCAGCGTACCCTTTGTCGGTCCGCAGGACCGCAAGGGCGCCGCGCAGGTGGCCACCTATGTCGCCAGGGCGCTGAAACCAGGCGACAAGGTCGCCATTATCGAGGGCCTGCCCAACGCCAACAACTCGCGCCTGCGCAGCGCCGGCTTCCAGAACGCGGCCAGGGCCGCCGGCCTCAAGGTGGCCAGCGTGCAGAACGGCGACTGGGAGATCGACAAGGCCAGCCGGGTCGCAGCGGCCATGCTGCGCGAGACGCCGGACCTGAAGGCCATCCTGTGCGCCAACGACAGCATGGCGATGGGCGCGGTGGCGGCAGTGAAGTCGGCCGGCAAGACCGGCAAGGTGAAGGTGGCCGGGTTCGACAACCTGGCGGCGGTCGGGCCGATGCTCAAGGACGGTCGGCTGGCGGCGACCGCCGACCAGCACGCCGATCGGCTGGCAGTGCACGGCATCGAGACCGCGCTCAAGCTGGTGCAGCGCCGCGATGCCGTGCACAGCATGCTGGTCGAGACCCCGGTCGACCTGGTCGCGGGACGCCTGTGACCGTGCCGTGGACCGCCACGCCGCGCTTCCAGGTGCGCGGCGTGTCCAAGCGCTACGCGGCGCCCGTGCTGCGCGAAGTCGAGCTGTCGCTGCAGCCGGGCGAAGTGCGGGTGCTGGCCGGCGAGAACGGGGCCGGCAAGAGCACGCTGTCGAAAATCATCTGCGGCCTGGCCGAGCCGGACGCCGGCCACCTGCTGCTCGATGGCGAGCCATATGCGCCCCAATCGCGCAGCCAAGCCGAAAGCCATGGCGTGCGCATCGTGCTGCAGGAACTGAGTCTGATCAACACCCTGAGCGTGGCCGAGAACCTGTTCCTGCGCGAGCTGCCGCAGCGCGCCGGCCTGATCGACTACCGTACATTGCACGCGCGCGCGGCCGGGTTGATGGCCGAGGTCGGCCTGGGCGCGCTCGACCCCGCCACCCCGGTGTCACGGCTGGGTATCGGGCAGCGCCAGATGGTCGAGATCGCGGCTGCGCTCAACGGAGAATGCCGCGTACTGATCCTCGATGAGCCCACCGCCATGCTGAGCGGGCGCGAAGTCGACCTGCTGTTCGCCCAGATCGCGCGCTTGAAAGCCATGGGAGTGGCGATCCTGTACATCTCGCACCGGCTCGAAGAGACGCGCCGTATCGCCGACTCGATTTCGGTACTGCGCGACGGCAGGCTGGTGGCCACGCGCCAGGCTGCCGATTTTGCCACCGCCGAAATGGTGCGCCTCATGGTGGGCCGCGAGGTGGGCGAGGAGCTCGAGCGCACCAACAGCACCTCTGACGTGGTGCGGCTGAAGGTGCGGGGCCTGTGCCGCGGCGCGGCGGTGCGCGGGGTCGATTTCGAGGTGCATGCCGGCGAAATCTTCGGCATCGCCGGGCTGGTCGGCTCGGGCCGCACCGAAACCTTGCGCTTGATTGTCGGGGCCGACCGTCCCGACGGCGGGACGATTGCCGTCGACGGCCGGGAGTTGCGCCTGCGCTCGCCGCGCGACGCGCTGCGCCACGGCCTGTGCCTGGTCTCCGAAGACCGCAAGGAAGAAGGGCTGCTGCTGTCGCAGCCGATTCGGGTCAACACCACGCTGGGCGACATCAAGGCGGTGTCGCGCGCCGGCTGGCTGCGGCGGGTCCGGGAAAGCGCGGTCGCCGTGCGCATCGGCCAGGCCATGGGCGTGCGCGCCGATTCGGTCGAGCAGCCAGTCGGCCAGCTCTCCGGCGGCAACCAGCAGAAAGTGGCGATCGGCCGCTGGCTGCACAAGCGCTGCGACATCATGCTGTTCGACGAACCCACGCGCGGCATCGACGTCGGCGCCAAGTTCGACATCTACCGGCTGATGGCCGGCCTGGCCGCCGAAGGACGCGCGCTGGTGGTGGTGTCGAGCGACCTGGCCGAGTTGCGCCTCTTGTGCGACCGCATAGGCGTCATGAGCGCCGGCCGGCTGGTGCGCATTTTCGCTCGCCACGAGGCCAGCCAGGACGCGCTGCTGGCGGCCGCATTCAGCCAATACAACGAAGCCAACCAAACTACCGATGACCGGCGCCCGCACGCGCCACAGGAAAAGGAAATCCATCATGACTCTCCGCGATAGCGACTCCCTCGCGGCCACGCCGTTTACCGCGCGCCTTCCCGGCCGCCACCGGCTGGGCAGTGCGCTTCAATTCAGCCAGTATGCCGGGCTGCTGCTGGTGCTGGGCGCGATGCTGATCTTCTTCAGCCTGTCGAGCGACTATTTCCTCAGCGCCGACACCTTCAGCACCCTCGCCAACCAGATCCCGGCGCTGACCGTGATGGCGGTTGGGATGACCTTCGTGATGATCTCCGGTGGCATCGACTTGTCGGTCGGTTCGGTGCTGGCGCTATGCGGCGGGCTGCTCAGTCTGGCAATGGTCGACTGGGGCTGGGGCGTCGTGCCCGCCGCCACGCTGGCCCTGGGCGCGGGCCTGGCTTGCGGCCTGGTCAACGGCGCGGTGTCGGTAGCCTGGTCGCTGCCATCCTTCATTGTCACGCTCGGCATGCTGGAGGTGGCGCGCGGCTCGGCCTACATGGTCACCGGCTCGCGCACCAAGTACATCGGCAGCGCGGTCTCCTTCATCAACGAGCCGATCGCGTTGGGCGTATCACCCGCCTTCGTGATCGCGCTGGCCGTGGTGGCGCTGGGCCAGCTGGTGCTCTCGCGCAGCGTATTCGGGCGCCACATGATCGGCATCGGCACCAACGAGGCTGCCATGCGCATGGCGGGCCTTCGCACCGGCGGCACCAGGGTCACCGTGTTCGCCCTGCTTGGCCTGCTGTCGGCGCTGGCCGCAACGTTCCAGGTGGCGCGCCTCGAGGCGGCGGATCCGAACTCGGCTGCCGGCATGGAACTGCAGGTGATCGCCGCGGTGGTCATCGGCGGCACCAGCCTGATGGGCGGGCGCGGCTCGGTAATCAATACCTTTATCGGCGTGTTGATCATTGCCGTGCTCGAAGCGGGACTGGCACAGATCGGCGCCAGCGATCCGGCCAAGCGCGTCATCACCGGCGTGGTGATCGTGATCGCGGTTATCGCCGACATGCTGCGCAACCGCGGCCAGCGGAGCGCATGATGGCCGCGCCGCGCATTGTTGTAGTCGGCAGCGTCAACATGGACCTGGTATTCACTGCCGAACGCATGCCCGCGCCCGGCGAGACCCTGGCGGCCCGCTCATACCGCCAGGAACCGGGCGGCAAGGGCGCCAACCAGGCTGTGGCGGCTGCGCGCGAAGGCGCGTGCGTGACCATGATCGGCCACGTGGGCGATGACGCCATCGGCGCCGAGCTGCGCGACAACCTGGCCTCGCACAACGTCTCGGTCGACTATCTCGACAGCATGCCAGGCAGGCCCAGTGGCGTGGCCGGTATCGTCGTCGACCGGCAAGGACAAAACAGCATCGTGGTCGCGGCGGGCGCCAATGCCTGCGTGAGCGCCGAACGCGTGCGCCAGCTGGCCGGCGTGATCGCCCGGTCGGACCTGCTTATCTGCCAGCTGGAGACGCCGCTGGACGCGGTGCGCGAGGCGATCGCCCTTGCCAGCGCGGCGGGCGTGAAGGTGGTATTCAATCCCGCTCCAGTGCAGCGCGAGGTGCTGGACGGTGATTTGCTCGGGCAGGTTGATTACCTGGTAGTGAACCAGACCGAAGCGCTCGAACTGACCGGGGTGGTGGCGGCCGATCGTGCGTCTGCGCTGCAGGCGACCGCCGCGCTGCGCCGGGCCGGCGCGCGCGCCGTGCTGCTTACGATGGGTGCGCTGGGCGTTTGCCTGGACAGCGCCGACGGCTGCACGCTGATGCCGGCGATAGCCGTGCAGGCGCTCGACACGACGGCCGCGGGCGACACGTTCGTCGGCAGTTTCGCCGTCGCCATCGCGGGCGCCGCGAGCATGCTGGATGCGGCCGGCCGGGCGCGCTATGCGGCCGCGCTGACCGTGACGCGCCCCGGCGCGCAGAGCTCGATCCCGCTGCGCGCCGAGGTGGACGTGTTCATCAAGCGCACGCAACCGACCCTGGAAGCCGGTCCGGCGGCATGAGCGCGCTCAGCGCCGTAACGCGCCGCCCATGCTTACCATGCTCAGCGCCATGGCCGGCGCTGGCTTCGAACAGGCCTGCCGCCGCCACGCAGAACCGGGCCTACGCCGGCTCGACCTGAAGGACGGGCTGTTCGGCCACAACATCAGTACGCTGCCGGTCGACGACGCGCGCCGCATTGCCGCCATCAATACCACGCGGTGCGCGGGCCGCCGCCCGGCTTGTTCAACCGCCTTTCATTCGTCGAGAGGATGCAGGCACGCGCGGCCGCCACCTGGTGGCGGCCATCGAGGGACCGGGCCAGCGTCCCTGATCGGCGCGGCGTGTCAGCGGCCGTGCAGGTTGAGGGTGCGCTGGTCCAGCTTGAGCGGCGCCGTGGCGGCGACGTCGGCGGCGGACCGGGCCAGCAGCACCTGGTAGCTGCCGGCGGCGATCTTCCAGGTCTTGCTGCGGCTGTCCCAATCGGCCAGCAGGCGCGGATCGACGCTCAGCTCGAAACTGCGGCTTTCGCCCGGCTGCAGGCTGGCCTTGGCGAAATTGGCCAGGCGCTTGGGCGCTCCCCAGCGGCCGCGCGGCGCGGCCACGTAGACTTGCCCCACCTGGCTGGCCACGCGCTGGCTGCGGTTGCTCATGCGGAAGGCGACCTTCAATGTCTTGCCCTCCATGCGCAGCTTGAGCCCGTCCAGGTCCACCTGGCCGTAGGACAGGCCGTGCCCGAACGGGAACAGCGGCTTCAGGCCCTGGCGCTCATACCATTTATAGCCGACCGCCGCGCCCTCGCGGTAGCTCAGGTCGAAGCGGTCTTCCGGTCCCTTGCCTTCGCCCGGCAGCTGCGGATGGGGCAACTGGTCGAGCGAGGCCGGGAAGGTGATCGGCAAGCGTCCGGAAGCGTCCACTTCGCCGGTGAGCACACGGGCAATCGCTGCGCCGCCGGAGGTGCCGGGATACCAGGCCTGCAGCACGGCAGGCACTTGCGCCAGCCACGGCATCAGGACCGGTCCACCGGTTTCCAGCACCACGACCGTGCGCGGATTGGCGCGCGCCACCGCGGCGATCATCTCGTTCTGGCGCTCGGCCAGGTCGAGCGAGGCGTCGATCGACTCGGCGGTCCACTGGTGGGCGAACACGATGGCGACGTCGGCCCCGGCGGCGGCGCGCGCGGCGCGTTCCGGGTCGCTTCCGTCGTCGTAGGTGAACCTGGCCTTGTGACGTTGCTGCAGCGCCTTCAGGGGCGAGGAGGGGAACCAGACCAGCGGGCCTGGGAATTCCTTGGGCCCGAGTCCCGGCAGCGGCAGGCCGCCGCGCGGGTACACCTGGGAAGAGCCGCCGCCCGAGAGCACGCCGATGTCGGCGTGCGAGCCGATCACGGCGACGTTCTTCAGGGATGCGGCCAGCGGCAGCAAATTGCCTTCGTTCTTCAGCAGGACCATGCTTTCTTCGGCGTCGGCCTGGCTGATCGCTTCATGGCGCGCGGCGTCGATGGCGCCGCCTTCGGCCACCGGGTGGTCGACCACGCCCTTGTCGAACATGGCCCACAGGATGCGGCGCACCATGTCGTCCAGGCGTGCCTGCGGCACGTGTCCGTTGGCGACCGCTTCCTGCAGGGCGGCGGTGAAATACTGGTGCTTGTCGAGCGGCCAGCCGGACTGCCGGTCCAGCCCGGCCAGCGCGGCCGGGATCGTCGAATGGGTCGCGCCCCAGTCGCTCATGACGAAGCCCTTGAACTTCCAGTCCTGCTTGAGCACCTGGTTGAGCAGGTAGTCGCTCTCGCAGGCATAGACATCGTTGTAGCGGTTGTAGGCGCACATCACCGAACCGGGATTCGAGTTCTCGATGGCGAACTGGAAGGCCAGCAGGTCGGACAGGCGCGCGTCGCGGTCGCTCATCCTGACGTTGACGCCCATGCGCGAGGTTTCCTGGTCGTTCGCCGCCAGGTGTTTGATGGTCGAGATCAGGTGGTTCGACTGGATGCCGCGGATCTGGGCGCCGACCATCACGCCGGCGAGCCAGGGATCCTCGCCCGCATATTCGAAGTTGCGCCCGGCGCGCGGTTCGCGGGTCAGGTTGATGCCGCCGGCCAGCATCACGTTGAAGCCCGACGCGCGCGCCTCGGCGCCGATCATGGCGCCCCCCTGGTAGGCCAGTTCCGGATTCCAGGTGGCAGCGGTGGCCAGCCCGGAGGGCAGGGCGGTGCGTTCGCGCGGCGTGGGGCCGCGCTGGCTCGCCACGCCGATGCCGGCGTCGGTCTCGTGCAGGTCGGGAATGCCGAGACGCGGCACGCCGCGCACGTAACCCGCCGATTGCGGCCGTGCGCCCTCGGGACGCTTGTAGTTGCGCTCGGGAATATCGCCACCGAAGTAGCCGAAGACGAGGTTCATCTTCTCTTCGTTGCTCATGGCCTTGAGCGCCAGCGCGGCTCGTTCGGAGGCCGGCAGGCTGCGATCTTGCCAGGGGTGGTTCTGATTCGGCTGGGCAAACGCGCTGGCGTTCAGGGCCAGAAGGATGGCAACGGAAAGTAGGTTCTTTTGCAGGGACATGGGTATGGACGGTCGGGTTGGATGTATGCGCACGAAAACTCCGCAGGCGCGTACCGCGGACAAGACAAGCTGTCATCTTGCGCACTTCCCGCGAATGCCGCAATTGCGAAAACTGCGGCGGCCGGCCCGGCGCCCTGCATTCGTCTACAAAATCGCAATGGGTACCGAAAAAATCGCAAATCGTCCGGGAATATTGAAATTGCGTGGCTCACGCGGCTACTCCAAACTGAGCAGCTTGAACACATACGACATCGGACCCGGACTCCATGACAAACCGCCGCAATCTGCTCAAATCCGCGCTGGCCGCCGGCGCGGCCGCGCATCTCGGCGCCGCGCGCGCCGACGCCGGCACGCCGCTGCTGCCCTGGAAACGGTCGCGCCACTATATCGACGAGTCCAAGCCTGAGCCCCTGGTCAAGGACAACGGCTTCCTGAAGCGCGCGCAGGATTTCACTCGTCCGCCGGGTTTCCAGGAAGCGCGCGCGGCCTTGCCCAAACCTTTCTGGGACGGGCACGACAGCGCCGTGGACGGCTACTGGAAGGCCTGGGAGCTCGCCTTCAGGAACACCAGGCAGGTCACTGCCGCCAACGGTTTCGTCTCGCCTTTCATCGACGCGGCTTTCAACAACAGCCTGTTCATGTGGGACGCCGTGTTCATCCTCATGTTCGCCCGCTACGGCGAGCGCGCATTCTCGTTCCAGCGCACGCTCGACAACTTCTACGCCAAACAGCACCACGACGGCTTCATTTGCCGGCAGATCAACCAGAAAACCGGTGCCGACGATTTCTCCGCGGCCGACCCGAACAGCACCGGGCCGAACCTGCTGCCTTGGTCCGAATGGGAGTACTACGAACAGTTCGGCGATCGCGAACGCCTGGCCGCGGTTTTCCCGGCGCTGCTCGCCTACTACCGCTGGTTCCGCAAGAACCGGACCTGGCAGAACGGCACCTACTGGGCTACCGGCTGGGCCTGCGGCATGGACAACCAGCCGCGCGTGTCGAAAGGCGCGAGTCCGGAGTTCGACCACGATCACATGAGCTGGGTCGATACCACGGCGCAGGCGGTGTTTGCCGCCAGGATCCTGCTGAAGATGGCCGCGGTGCTCGGGCGCCGGCATGAAGTCGGCGAGCTGGAGACGGAAGCACGGGCCCTGAGCGACTACATCAACCTGCACATGTGGGACGAACAGCTCGGCTTCTACGTCGACGTGCGGCGCGACGGCTCGCGCAGCAAATGCAAGTCGATCGCCGGTTACTGGGTGCTGGCGGCAGGCATTGCCCCGCCAAAGCGGCGCGCCCGCATGCTCGCCCACCTCACTGATCCGACCACCTTCGGACGTCCGCACCCGGTTCCGACTCTGTCCGCGGACGATCCGCAATACTAGGCGGAGACCGGCTCATACTGGCTGGGCTCGGTCTGGCCGTCCACCAACTACATGGTGCTGCGCGCCCTGTCCTCGCTGGGCGAACATGCGCTGGCGCACCGGCTCGGGAGCCGGCACCACGCGATGGTGACGACGGCGTACGAGCAGACCGGCACCTACTGGGAGAACTACCTGCCCGAGAAGGCGGGGCCGGGCAAGCCGGCCAAGGACGACTTCGTCGGCTGGGGAGGGGTGGGGCCGATCGCGGTGTTCCTCGAGTACGTACTCGGCCTGCGTCCCGATTTTTCGCGCCGGGTGCTGGTCTGGGACCTGCGCCTGCTCGAGGCGCACGGAGTCAGGGACTACCCGGTCGGTGGCGATACCCTGGTTCAGCTGTCGGCGAAAGCCCGTGCCCACGCCCGCGAGGTCCCCGAGGTCGTCATCAGTGCCAACCGTCCGCTTCAGGTGGAGCTCGTGTGGGAAGGCGGCCGCCGCACCATCCAGGCGAGCGCCTAGTCGCGCCAGGAACAGTCCGCTATGCCGCCGCGCTCGGCCAGTGCCAGCGCGGCGGCATAGCGCTCGCCGAGCGCACGCTGCGAAGCCGCGTCGAAGTGGATGGTGTCGGGAGCCGGGTTGCCCGACAGGCCTGCGCTGCCGGCGCAGCCGGCACGGCCCAGGCGCCGCGCCAGGGTGCGGTTGAGCGCGGCGAGTGCGGCCAGCTGCGCACTGGCGGCGATGCGGTCCGGCACGTACTGGCCGAGCACGAAGGGCGTGGCGGGGCCAGCGCCGTCGATGTGGCTGCGCAGGTAGCGCACCAGCGCCTCGAGCTCGGCGCGATATGCGTCCGGATGCAGGCCCGCGGCGGCATCCGTCTCTCCCTGGTGCCAGAGGATACCCGCGAAGCGTACTGGCGCACCGGTTGACCGCAGCGCATGCATGGCGGCGTTCGTCCGCCGCACGGCTTCGAGCGTCAGCGGGGACACCCGGTCGCCCGTGACGCGCCAGCTCCCATGCCGGTCGCCGAATCCGGTGCCGCCGAAGGCGGCCGGGACCAGCACGACGCGCATGCCAGGCAGGGTGCTGCGCAAGCGGCTGCGCCCGAAGGACAGGCCGGGGCCGACTGCGACCGGGCGGCTACCCAGGTCCTGGTGCGGCAAGGGCTCGCGCGCGGCCGCCAGGCGCCCGGCGGCGGGGTCCCAGGCCAGCAGCCGCGGATCGGTGGGCGCATTGGCCTGAGGGTCGGGTCCGAGTCCGCGTCCCGACATGTTCGACTGGCCCACCAGCAGGAAAACCTCGGCCGGGGCCGCGGCGCCATGCGGGGCCGGGCGCCCGCAGGATGCCAGCAGGACGGCCAGCACGAGCGTGACGCGGCGCCGCCCGTTCATGGCATGGACGGCGGCGGCGCGCTCCTGGTTCCCCATGCGGTCGGCGTGGTGCTCATCGTGAAATGCAGGTGCCGCGTCTTCTCCAGTTCGGCATGCCGCAGCCAGGAGAGCGCGTGCGGGCGGCCGTCCAGGGTAACGCCGGCCACGTAGATACCCTGGCCGCTGCGCGTGATCTCCAGCTTGCCGCGGCCAGGGCGGCGCACGCTGATTCTTTCGAATGCCGGCCCGTTCAGGAAGTAGACATCCTGGCCGGCATTCGGGAACAGGCCCAGCCTGCTCCACACGTAATAGGAAGACATGGCGCCGCTATCGTCGTCGCCTGGGTAGGCCTGCAGGGTGAACTTCTCGCCGGTGATGCGCGCCGTCCATTTGGCCGACAGGTCGGGGCGGTTAACGTAGTGGAACAGCTGCGGCACCAGGAACGAAGGCTCGTTGAAGGTATCGATCAGATTGTGCTCGAAAGCGTATTCGAGCCGCTCGGCGAAGCGCTGGGGGCCGCCCATGCGCTCGACCAGCGTTGCCACCTGGTGCGGAACGAAGTAGGAATAGGTCCAGGAATTCGACTCGTAGAAGTAAGGCTTCCATGAACCGCCGTAGACCTTGGTGTCGAAGTCGATCCAGCTGCCGTCCTCCTTGCGCGGCATGGTGAAGCCCTTGAAGCCGTCGCTGACGGTGTCCGGATTCCACAGCTGGGTCCACTGGCGCGAGCGCGCGCGCCAGCGCGCCGCGTCCTCGTGGCGGCCGAGGGATTCGGCCAGCGCGGCTGCGCCGAAGTCGTTATA
Organism: Telluria sp. ZB4P36; assembly: GCF_059685865.1. NCBI lineage: Bacteria > Pseudomonadati > Pseudomonadota > Betaproteobacteria > Burkholderiales > Oxalobacteraceae > Telluria > Telluria sp. ZB4P36. Next base: position 109,017 of record NZ_JCASIE010000010.1, on the reverse strand, counting down.
GGCATACTCGAGCGACATCGAATTGGACATGATGCCGGCCGGGATCCAGCCCAGCCGGCGGTAGTCGCCGTCCTTGCCCGCGGCATCGAAATGGGCGCCGGTGCGGCGCCGGTCAGCGTTGTGCTTCATCACGGCGAAGGCCTGCTGCCAGTCGATGCCGGGAACCCGCTTGGCATGGGCATCGGCGATCACCATGTCGACGCCGTTGCCGCCCTGCTCGCGCGGCTGCGGCACGCCGGCGATGAAGGTGTCGGGTACGCTGCCGTCCACGGCCTGACGCGCAATGAAGGACTTGACGGTGTCGCGCACCACGTCGGGGCGGATCAGGGCGTACAGCGGATACAGGGTGCGCCAGGTGTCCCAGATGGCGTAATGGTCGTCCCACATCGGCGTCTTTTCCGGGAAGCGCTGGAACTCGCCGCTGCGCTCGCGCGGCATCACGTGGGTGTGGTACAGCGCCGTGTAGAAGATGGTGCGTGCGGCCTCGCTGCCGCCCGCGACGTCGATGGCCCCGAGCGCCTCGCGCCAGGACCTGGCCGCGGCGTCGCGCACCGCATCGTAGTCCCAGCCGGGGATGTCGGCGGCCAGCGAGGCGCGCGCCTTGTCCACGCTGTGGAAGGACACCGCGATCTTCATCTGCACCGGCTTGCCGTCGCGCGTGTCGAAGCGGGCCCAGGATCCCAGGTGTTCCAGCTTGCCGCTGCTGTCGATGCGGCGCGCGCCCGATTGGGTGGCGCCGTCGCGCCAGGTGCCGAAGGCGCTGGGGCTGCGGTCGGTCTCGGCATAGAAGTAGGCGCGGTAGGGGCCGCCGAAGCCGCCGGGAAAGTCGGCATGGCCCCACAGGCTGCGGCCGTCCGGCCCCAGTTCCAGGGTCGCCGGGACCGGCTTGCGGTACTGCTTGATCATCCACTTGTTGAGGTCGCCGGGGATGTGCTGGACCGCGTCGAAGACGATGTGCGCGTCTTCCGTTTTGGGGAAGCGGAAGCGGTAGATCGCCGCCCGCTTCGCCGGCGCGAGCTCGACGCCGATGTCCCAGCGCGCCAGGCGCACGCGGTACTGGTGCGCTTCGGGACGCTCGTCGGCCTTGGGCGAGTCGTGGCTATCGGGCTGGGTGGCCAGTCCGATCTGGGGCGAGACCAGGAAGTTGCCGTACTGGCCCCAGCCGGTGCCGCTGACGTGCAGCTGGCTGAAGCCCCGGATCGGCCGGTCGGGCTTGTAGCCGTCGTGGTCGCCGTCGGCGGTATCCGGGCTAGGATGGACCGAGCCGAAGGGCAGGGAGGGGCCGATGACCGTGGCGCCTTCGCCCAGTACGCCGATGCGGGTGTCGACATGGCGCAGGACGTCGGCATATGCCAGGCCGGCAGGCAGTGTCAGGGCTGCGGCAACACACAGGGATCGGTGCGCGCGCCACGCGTTGGCTCGGAGCGCAGCGTCGAGGCAGGGAATCGATTGGAGAACTAGGAACAGGATGGGGCGGTAGCTCATGGGATAACGGAGTCTCACGAAAGTGGATAATTCAATGATCGGATCGTCCCAGCCTGATCCATAGGAAATCGAGAGCGGAAGGAATATGAACGCGCAGCGCCCCATCCTTGACGCTTGCCGTGCCACGTCCATATATCATCCGGGCGCTGGTGACACGCTCCATGCCCAGTGTCGACAGGTCGAGCGAAAAGTTGGCGCTGGGATTGGCTTCGCGGAACACGATGAGATCGGCAGAGCGGGACCCGCTGAGCGACGCGAACCCGGTCCATGCAAGGGCATCGGGCACCTGGCCGATGGGTACGATGGTGCCTTTGTGGAGGCGCTCACGCTCGCGCTTCCAGCGGTCGACCAGCGGGCGCAGTTCACGGATCTGCTGGTCCGACAAACCGCTGGCTTCGAACCAGCCCAAGGGGCTGGCGATCATGGTGGTGGCGAACAGCGTGTCGATCCGGTAGCGGGACGGTGACAACGGATCGTCTGCGTAGTTGGCGGGCGCCCGCTGCTGGTTCAGAAATTCCACGCGCAGGCGCGGCGGATCGACATACTCGCTCAGCTGCCACAGGTTCTTCAGAGTCAGGTGCGGCCAATAGGATTGGAAGTCGGTATAACGGTTCGCCAAAAACAAGGTGCTGGAAAAATTTCCGAAGTAGCCGAGGCGCTTGCGCGCTGTAATGTCATAGTCGATGCCGATCTTGCCATCGCTACCGCGCGCCAGCAGGCTCAGCATGTCGTGCATGCGCTGCTCGGACTGGAGCGTGCCCAGCTGCGAAAAATCGAGCTTGAAGTGATGCACGCCGAGCGTGCGGTAAAGCTCAAGAATCTGCGCCGCATCCTTTTCCCAGAATGCGTGGTCTTGCGCCGCGTCCAGGCCATACCAGAGTGCCAGACGGGTGCCGGCGGGGCCGGCCTGGCGTGCCAGCGGCAGCAGTCCCTCTGGGAATTGCCGGGGGTCGGCATCCCAGAACGGTTCTGGATACGCCCAGAAACCGCCGGACGCGCTGACGGTCGGGTAGGGCCGGGTCCGTTTGGAGTTGCCGGTCCTGCCCCGCTGCCAGCCGTCGTCGATCGAGACGAAGTCGGCGCCGATGCGGCCGCCCGCCCGCAACTCGGCGGCGACGAATGCGCTGTCGACTTTACTGTCCTGGTTTCGGTCGCCCCACGTGCTGGTGATGAACTGACCGTCGATTCCCGGCTGCCACTCATGCAGGCGACGCTGGGTCTGCTGCAGGGCCTTTGCGCGCCCAAGCTTGCCGCCCTGGTAGCTCACTACCACCACCGGGTAGTTGTCGCGCCCCAGCTCGATCGATCGGCTCGCGCCTTCGATGCGGAAGTCGAAGCCGGCGCGCTGTCCGCGCGCATGCTCCAGCGGTGCCATCTTCATCCAAAGCAGCCCCGCGCCTGTAACGGGGCTGTCCACGTGAAGAATGTTGGAATGAATGGCGAACGGTTCTTCGCGCGGCCACAGGGTCCAGCTTCGCGGCTGCACCAGCTCGTTCTTCCGATCGCTCTGGTCCATCAACAGCGGCGCATTGGCGATCCAGTGTGGACCTTTCAAATGCCACAGCGCGGCAGGATCGCGCTTCTCGACGCGCAAGCCGGCCTGGCTGGTCTCGATCTCGGTCGCGGCGATACGGGCGTCGGCGGCGGTAGCCGATGCCGGCGCCGCGCCGGCGCGTTGCATTACCACGGCGGGAGCATGTTCGAACAGGCGCAGCTTGATTACATCGGCGGTGTTGGGCAGGGTGACGGTGAGCTGCAAGCTTGGCGCTTCCCAGGCATATGCCCTGGACGTCGACGAGACAACGCGCAGATAGCCGGGCGGCACTGTATTGGTAGCGCTGGCGGTCGGCGTGGCCAGTAAGGATCCGCCGGCCCCCGCTTGAAAGGAGACGGGCACCAGCGCGCTGCCGCGCAGTTCGAAACGCATCGACATTGCGCTGTTTGCCAATTCCAGCCATTGTCCGGTCCAACGTGCCGACGCCGTGCCCAGTGTGGCGCGTTGCTCGGCCGCTTGCGCGCTGGCGGCAGCTTCGTCGGCAAGCGCCGGATGGACAGGGGCCAGCAGCATCAGGGCCGTCATGATGATGCCGCCAAGCGCACGCCTGGCCGTCGTTGACTTCTTCATATCTCCATGTCCGCATATACGGCCGAGTCGGCGCTCGCGCCATCATAGCGGGGGGGCCTGGGCCGGAGCAATTGTGATATTTCCAGCTTGGTTCAGGTTTTTCCGGCGTCCTCCGTCGACTCCGCAGGCTCGCGGTGGTGGCCGCGCATCCAACGGTTCAGGCCCGGGTGCGCAGCGAAATTGCGAAAAATCAGTTAAGATATCTTATAACATATTGAGCGGCACGCGCCCGCTGCGTAGCCGGCCATACATAACAATATCGGGAGATCTATGTTGCACCGACTATTACTTTCCGTCATCTTCGCCGCTGGCGATGGCGCGCAGGCGGTGGTCACCATCAGATAGACGGGCAGCCGGCTGCGGCGGCAGAACAAACCAGATACAAGGAGTCAAGCAATGCATATCACGGGTGAGATGACGATCGGCGGGCAGTGCGTCCGTGGTGCCGGGGGCGAGCAATTCGCCGTCCACCCGGCAACCGGGGCCATCCTGGCTCCGGCCTTCGGCCAGGCCACCAGCGCGGACGTCGAACGGGCCTGCGCACTGGCGGCAGCGGCGTTCGACCCGTACCGCGCGCTGCCGCTGGAGCAGCGCGCCCGCTTCCTCGAAGCCGTCGGCGACGCCCTGCTCGTCCGCGGCAAGGCCCTCGTCGAGCGCGCCGGGCAGGAAACCGCGCTGCCGACGGCGCGCCTGGAAGGAGAGCTGGCGCGCACCGTCAACCAGCTGCGGCTGTTCGCGAAAGTCGTGCGCGACGGTCATTTTCTGGGAGCGAGGCTGGACGGCTCGATACCCGGGCGGACCCCACCACGGCCCGACCTACGATTGTGCAAGATCGGCCTCGGCCCGGTCGCCGTCTTTGGGGCCAGCAATTTTCCGCTGGCGTTCTCGGTTGCCGGCGGCGATACCGCGGCGGCGCTGGCCGCCGGCTGCCCGGTGGTGGTCAAGGCGCACGGCGCCCACCCGGGCACTTCCGAGCTGGCCGCGCGCGCGGTCCAGCATGCGGTGCGGCAGTGCTGCTTGCCGGAAGGCGTGTTCTCGATGCTGCATGGGGATGGCCCCGGCATTGGCCAGCAGTTGGTCAGGCATACGGCCATCAAGGCGGTCGGCTTCACCGGTTCGCGCCAGGGCGGCACCGCCTTGATGCGCAGCGCCGCTGCGCGCCCGGAACCGATTCCGGTATATGCCGAAATGAGCAGCGTGAACCCGGTGTTCCTGCTGCCCGCTGCGCTCGAACAGGGCGGTGCCGCGCTGGCGCTGGCCTTCGTCGACTCGCTCACGCTGGGCGTCGGCCAGTTCTGCACCAACCCCGGCTTGCTGCTGGCGCTCGATGGCCCGCCGCTGGACGACTTCATGCGCGCCGCCGCCCACGCGCTGGAATACAAGGGTGCGGGCACCATGCTCAGCGCCGGCATCCACCAGGCCTACGGCGCCGGCCTGGCGCGCCTTGGCGCGGCCAGCGGGGTGACGCCGGCGGCGCTGGGAGCGGCTGCCGGTGACGGCGCGGGCTGCGCCGCCCAGGCCGCCCTGTTCACCTGCGACGTGAGGACCTTCCTTGCCAGCCCGGACCTGCAGGACGAAGTCTTCGGTCCATGCGCCCTGGTGGTGCGCTGCGCCGGTCAGACACAGCTGCTGCAGGCCGCCGAGGCGCTGCAGGGCCAGCTGACCGCCGCCGTGCATGCGCAGGCAGCCGACCACGCCCTGGCCGGCGCGCTGCTGCCGGTCCTCGAGCGCAAGGCGGGGAGGGTGCTGTTCAACGGATTCCCCACCGGCGTGGAAGTGGCGCACGCGATGGTGCATGGCGGCCCCTTCCCGGCCAGTAGCGACAGTCGCAGCACGTCGGTGGGCGCGCTGGCGATCGAGCGCTTCCTGCGCCCGGTGTGCTACCAGGGTGTGCCCGGCGAGCTGCTGCCGTCCGCCCTGCGCGAGCACAATCCGCTCCGGCTGGTGCGCATGCTCGATGGCGAGCTGCGGGGTGCGGCATGAGCCGGTCGCCCGTTTCCAGCAAGGGCATCGAGGTACTGAGCGCGGTCCCGGCCCAAGTAGGCGAGGGCGCGGTCTGGTGCATGCGCAGCCAGCGCCTGCTCTGGGTCGACGCCTGGGCCAACAGCGTGCTGCGCTTCGATCCTGCAAGCAGCCGGATGGAAAGCTGGGTGCTGCCACAGCGCACCGGCTGCGTCGCGCCGGCCGCTGACGGCGCCATCCTGATCGGGCTGGAAAGCGGTTTTTGGCGGCTCGACCCCGCCAGCGGGGAGTCCCACGAACTATGCCGCCTGGAGCATGCCGCCAACAACCGCTGCAACGACAGCACCGTCGACACAAGCGGGCGCTTCTGGTGCGGCAGCATGAACATGGCTGGCCTTAAGGGACCGCGCACGGGAGAGCTGTTCGGCTGGGATGGGCGCGGCGCAGCCGTGCGCCATGTGCCCGGCCTCGGGCTCTCCAATGGCCTGGCCTGCAGCCCCGACGGGCGCAACCTGTACCTGGCCGATTCGCATCCCGAGGTCAACCGGGTCTGGCGCTTCGACCTCGATCCCGGCACCGGGGCCCTGTCGAACCGCTTCCTGTTCATGGATGGCGGTGCGCTGCCCGGCCGGCCCGACGGCGCGACGGTCGACGCCGACGGCTGCTACTGGATCGCCGCGGTCGACGGCTGGGCGGTGCTGCGCATCACCCCGGACGGGCGCATCGACCGCCGGATCGACCTGCCGGTGTCCAAACCGAGCAAGGTCGCGATCGGCGGCAAGGACCTGGATACCCTCTTCATCACCAGCATCAGCGCCACGCTCGGCGAGGCGCAGCGCGCCGCCGAACCGCTCGCCGGCCACCTCCTCGCCATGTACGTCGGGCCGATCGGGGTGGCAGGGGCCGAGGTGCGCCTCGTCGCCTGAGTCCTGCCGAAACGCCTGCACAATCTGCTTGCGTGTTTTAAGTTATCTGATATCATAAATCAAAATTGCAGCCGGACTCGAGAAACGTGCAGCGTTCCGCCGGCGCTTCGACAGGAGACAGCCATGAACCGCCCCTCATACCCGCCCGCGCCCGCCTGATCCCCGGCGCATTGCGCCCTTTCCCTTGCAAGAGCCGCGCGGCGTACCCGCGCCGCTTCGCCGTATCCCATGCACGTGTATGGAGCTGAAATGAACGAACCGACCCGATCCCGCATTGCCCTGCTGTTCAATGCCCACCGGAGCCACGATCGCGACGTGATTGCCGGCGTGGCCGAATACAAGCGTCTCCACCAGCTCGACTGGGACCTGTGCCTCGAGGACGAGCTGCGCGGCGACCCGGTCGCGCTCGGACGGTGGCAGGGCAGCGGCATCATCGCCGATGCCGACGATCCCCGCATGGCCAGCGCGCTCGTGCGCTGCCGCGCACATTGCCCGGTGGTCGGTGTCGGAGGCTCCTATGCCAGCCAGGCCGACTATCCGGCCGACCTGCCCTACGTCGCCACCGACAACGAAGCCGTCATCCGGCTGGCCCATGAACACCTGATCGACGCCGGCGTGAGCAGCTTCGCGCTGTACAGCCTGCCGGCCGCGCCCGGCCGGCGCTGGGCACTGGAGCGCGAACGGGCGTTTGCGCGCCGCATGCGGCGTGACCATGCCGAGCCGGTGATCTACCGCGGCCACGACAGCGGCATCGGTGGACGCGAGCAGGACATGGACGAACTGGTCGCCTGGCTGCACACCCTTCCGCGCCCGGTGGGCATCATCGCGGTCACCGATGCCCGTGCGCGCCATCTGGTCCAGGCCTGTGCGATCGCGGGCTTGAACGTATCGGAGGACGTGGCCATCATCGGCATCGACAACGATCCGCTGGAGCGGGCGCTCGCCCAGATCCCGCTCAGTTCGGTCATCCAGGGCGGCGAAGCGATGGGGCAGGCGGCGGCCCGCCTGCTGCACCGCGCGCTGCAAGGGCAGTACCTCGGTGCGGAACGAGTGCTGGTGCCCCCGGTGGGCGTCAACGTCCAGGCGTCGTGTGCGCGCGCCGCCGGACGCCACCCGCAAATCACGCGCGCCCTGCATTTCATCCGCCAACAGGCGCGGCGCGGCATCAAGTCCGAGCAGGTGGCCGACTACGTCGGCGTATGCCGCTCGGGCCTGGATGCGACCTTCCGTCGTGAGCTGGGACGCAGCGTGCATGAAGAGATCCTCGGCTACAAGCTGGAGCAGGCCAAGCGCTACCTGGCCAGCGGTACCTGGAAGATCGCCGACGTGGCGCAGCACTGCGGCTTTACCTCGGTCCAGTACCTGTACACCGTGTTCGCACGCGAGGTCGGCTGCACCCCGCGGGAGTACCAGAAGCAGTACGCCAAGCCCGGCATCTCCTTCCACGGCGTGCCCGAGCGGCACGCCGCCCCGCCGCGCGGCCTGGCGGCATGACGGGTACATGCATAAACGATCGCAAGGAGCACAATTGATGGACCGACGCCAATTCTTCCATGCCGGCACCGCCGCCGGCCTAGCCGCCGCATTGCCCGCGGCGGCCTCCGGCGCCGCGTTCGCGTCGCGCCGTCCGCCCCTTGGCGAGCGCCGCTTCACCAGCGCTGCAGTGGAGCAGACCATCGCCCGCGCCACCGCGCGGATTGCGGACCCGGAACTGTCCTGGCTGTTCGCCAACTGCTTTCCCAACACCCTCGACACGACGGTGTTTACCGGCAGCCTCGACGGCCGGCCGGACACCTACGTCATCACCGGCGACATCGATGCGATGTGGCTGCGCGACTCGGCGGCCCAGGTCTGGCCCTACCTGCCGCTGATGCGGCAGGATCCGGCGCTGCGCCGGATGGTGCTCGGGCTGGTCTACCGGCAGGCGCACTGCGTGCGCATCGACCCCTATGCCAATGCCTTCTACCGCGACGGCCACAAGGTCTCGCATCACAAGGACGACAAGACCGACATGCATCCCGGCGTCCACGAGCGCAAGTGGGAAGTCGACTCCCTGTGCTACGTGATGCGCCTCGCGCATGGCTACTGGAAGCACAGTGGCGACCTGTCCTTCGTTGCCGACGCGGGTTGGCTGGACGCGATGCGCCTGATCCTGCGCACCTTCCGCGAGCAGCAGCGCCGCACTGACGATGGACCGTATGTGTTCCGGCGCCGTACCGACTATCCTCACGACACCGCGGCGGGATGGGGGCGAGGCTGGCCGGTGCGGCCCTGCGGCATGATTGCGTCGGTGTTCCGGCCGTCGGATGACGGCACGGTCTTTCCCTTCCTGGTGCCGGCCAACTATTTTGCGGTGTCGGCGCTGCGCCAGCTGGCCGAACTGCTGCGCGCGGCGCAAGATCGTTCCGGCCTGGGGGCCGACGCGCTCGCGCTGGCGCACGAGGTGGAAGAAGGTTTGCGTCAGCATGCGACGGTCGAGCATCCGAAATTCGGCCGTATCCTCGCTTACGAAGTCGACGGCTTCGGCTCGCAGCTCCTGATCGACGATTCCAACATACCCAGCTTGCTGGCGCTTCCCTACCTGGGAGCACTCGACCGGCGCTCTCCGCTGTACCAGCGCACCCGCCGCTTCCTGCTCACGCCCGGCGCCCATCCCTATATGGTAGCGGGAAGGGCGGCCGCCGGAATCACCGGTCCGCACGCCGGGCGCAACATGATCTGGCCGATGAGCATCATGGCGCGCGCCTTCACCGCCAGCGATGCGGGCGAGGTGCGCGACTGCCTGCGGGTCTTGCGCGACACCCACGCGGATACCGGTTTCATGCACGAGGCCTTCGACAAGGACGACCCGGCCCGCTTCACCCGTAAATGGTTCGCCTGGGCCAATTCGCTGTTCGGCGAACTGGTGCTGCGGGTGCTGGACGAACGTCCGGCCCTGCTGGCCGCTCCGCTTGGTGCGGCGCGTGCCGCCGGTGGGCAGGGAGCCACGGCATGAGCGCCGTCCTGCGGCGGGTCCTGAGCGGCGCGGCGGCGCTCGCGCTGGGGGCGGCGGCGATGGCGGCAGGCGCTGCCGAGGCGCCGGTGTGTCCGGCCACGCCGGCGCAGGCAGGCTTGATGACGCATGCCGTCGGCAGCAGCATGCGCATGGTGGCGGACCAGGGGGCGCTGCACCGCTTCTTCGACACGTCCCCGATCAGTCCTTCCGGGCGTTACCTTGCGCTGACCCGCTTCCATGACGAGAGCCGCTCGGTGGCGCCGGGCGACCGTGCCGACATCGTGCTGGTCGACCTGAAAACTGGCAAGGAGCGCAAGCTTGGCGAGACCCGCGGCTTCGAACTGCAGCTCGGCAGCCAGCTGCAGTGGGGCGCCAGCGACCGCGAGCTGTTCTACAACGACGTCGATACCCGCAGCTGGACCTCCTACGCAGTCCGCCTCGATCCGTTCAGCGGCAAGCGGCGCCGGATCGACGGTCCCCTGTTCATGCTGTCGCGGGATGGCAAGCGCATGGCCGGCCACAAGATGGAGACGGCGCGCTTCGCGCAGGTCGGGTATGGCGTGGTCGTCCCTGACGGCGGCGTCACGCGCAAGACCGGCCTCGACGTGCCCGAGCACGGGGTATGGATCACCGAGGTCGGGTCAGGCAAGCGCCGCCTGGTCGTAACGCCGCGCCAGCTGGTCGAGCAGAGCCTGCCGAAACTGCAGGTCGAGCGGCCCGAGGCGCACGAGTTCTACGTGTTCCAGACCAAGTGGAATCCCCAGGGCACCCGCCTGCTGCTGTCCTTCCAGTGGCATGTTCCCGGCGGCGACCGGCGCCGTGCCGCGCTCACCATGAAGCCGGACGGCAGCGATATCCGCACCGCCATCACGCCGGAGCAATGGGCAAGGGGCGGCCATCACATCAACTGGATGCCGGATGGCGAACGCATCTCGATGAACCTGAACGTCGACGACGAGCCGGGGGTGGAACTGGTGTCGGTGCGCTACGACGGCAGCGGGCTCGAAGTCATGTACGACCCCGGCTCGGGACATCCGTCCATGCACCCGGGCGGACTGCCCCTCATGGTCACGGACGCCTATCCCGGTGAACCGGTCACCAAGGGCAACGGGGTGGTGCCGATCCGCCTGATCAATCTCGCCGACCGCAGCGAAACCCAGGTCGCCGAGATCTTCGTGTCCCAGGCCGGCGGCGAGTTCCGCATCGACCCGCATCCCGCCTGGGACCGCAGCGGCCGTTACGTGGTCGTCAACGGCTTTGCCGGCTGCCGCCGCAACGTCTGGCTGATCGACCTGTCGCAAGAGGTGGCGCGCGTTACCGGCTCCACGAAATCCGAGGTCCGGCGCTAGGCGCCGGTGCGGTATGCACGCCGCTTTGTGGTTTTTTTCACAGCTGTCTGCCGATGCGAAAATACGTAATAGAAAGAGACCTGATATCTGATATTATTTTTTTCAGTGGCATTACATAACAAATCAAGAATCGATCAGGAGACAAGTATGCGGAGCTTACGAAAGAAAATGTTGTGTGCGGCAGTCGCCAGCGCGTGCACGGCGATGGCGCTGCCCGCCTGGGCGCAGAACGCACCGCAAGCGCCTTCCGAAGCGGAGACGAAGACGGAGCCGGCGTTGCAGACCGTGTTGGTCAGCGGCTTCCGCTCCAGCCTGGAGAAGGCGTTGGACCTGAAGCGCTCGCAGGTGGGCCAGCGCGACTCGATCGTGGCCGAGGATATCGGCAAGTTCCCGGAGCAGAACGTGGCCGACGCCATGGCGCGGCTGCCGGGCGTCGAAGTGGTCAAGGATGGCGCCAGCAACGAAGGCCAGCGTATCCAGCTGCGCGGCCTGCCCTCGGAATATACGGTCACCACCTTCAACGGCGCCCCTGTGCGCGCCACCTCGGCCGGCGGCATCGGCGGCTCGACCCGCGATTTCAACTACGACGTGTTCCCCTCCGAGCTGTTCGGCCGGGTCGACGTCTACAAGACACCGTTGGCGGAGCTGGAAGAGGGCGGCGTGGCCGGTGTGGTCGACATGCAGACCCCGCGACCCTTCGATCGCAAGGGACGCGTGATCCGTTACGGCGTGACCGCCACCTACAACACGCGCAGCAAGGGTACGTCACCGCGTGCCAACGTGCTGTTCAGCAATACCTGGGGCCAGTGGGGCTTCCTGACCAGTATTGCCAGCAACCGCACGCATAATGCGAATGCGGGCTTCCAGTCCACCGGCACCTATGCCAGCTACAACCAGCGTTTCACGTCGGGTAACTTCCCGTATGCCTGGAACCTGGCAGACCCGCGGGCGAAGCTGGGCAATCTGACCGCCGCCCAGCTGTACGACGCGAACCTCCCGCGCCTGCTCCGCATGACCGCCACCGACAACCGGCGCGACCGCATCGGGGTGGCCAACTCGCTGCAGTTCAAGGGCGACCGGCTCGAGGCGAGCTGGGACTCGATGTATTCGAAGCTGGACGACGATACCAAGAACAATTACCTGAACTTCGTTACGAACGGCAGCACAGGGGCACGCGCCCTGGTGCCGATCGACGTCTCGATCGACGGGAGCAACAACATCCAGGGCACGATCGGCAACTATGCCATCGGCACCAATACGGTGCTGGGCCTGTCCCAGACGAAATTCGTCTACAACGCGCTTAATGCGCGCTACCGCGTCAGCGACAAGCTGCGCCTGACCGGCTCCTTCGCGATCAACCAGAGCCGTGCCTGGCGCAACGGCACCACCGTGTCGCTGGACGGGCTCGATGCGGCCTGGCGCCATACGCTCACCTTCAACACGACCCGGGACCCGATGTTCCCGGACGTGAAAACCGACCGCGACCTGCTCGATCCGCGCATCTACAGCGCCATGACCTACAGCGGCAACTATCAGACCGAGGTCGACAAGCAGAAGACCTTCCGCCTGGGCCTGCAGTACGACTACGACTTCTGGGGCATCGACGGGCGTTTCAAGACCGGCGTGAGCCAGGTCGAGAGCACCAAGATCGCCAACCAGTACTTGCCGGGCAACCTGCTCAATGACCGGCGCCTCGCCGACGGCACCCTGTATTCGGCCGCCACGCCCGAAGCGAGGATCGCCTACGCCCGCCAGTTCCTGACACCGAACGACCTGACCAACATCGAACTCGGCGGCAACATGCCGCGCGACTGGCTCACGGTCGACCGCAACTTCATCTACAACACACTGGGCGCGCTGGGCGCCAACATGGCATCCGCGCCGAACAAAGGCGGCACCTTCACCGCGGTGGAAACCGTGCGCGCCTTCTACATCCAGTCCGACTTCGAGAAAGAAGTGTTCGGCCGGCCGTTGCGCGCCAATGCCGGCGTGCGCTATGTGAGAACCGATTCCGACGTCGACAACTTCCGCATCACCCCGGCTGGCCACGTACCCGACCATCTGGAAGGCAGCTACAGCAACGTCCTGCCTTCGGCCAGCGTGTCGTATGACCTGACCCGTGACCTGGTGCTCCGCAGCTCGGTCGGCAAGACCATCAAGCGCAGCTCGATCTCCGCCATCGCACGCTCGATCAACGTGCCCAACGGCGGCGACCTGGTGGTCCAGATCGGCAACCCGGAGCTCAAGCCGGAAAGCTCGACCAACATGGACGCCAGCATCGAGTGGTACTTCGAGAAAGGCGCGGTACTGGCGCTGTCGGGCTTCCGCAAGAACATCAAGGACCGCCCGACCACGACCTCGACCTTTGCTCCGTTCAATACGCTCGGCATTCCGGTCAACCTGTTCACGGCGGGCGGCGTCGCGCTGCTGACGGCGAATCCGGAATCGCCGGTCGAAGTCCGCTTTGCCAAGAACGCGGAAGCCTTCGACATCCGGGGCCTGGAACTCACGCACCAGCAGAACTACCGTTTCCTGCCTTACCCTTTCAGCAACTTCGGTTCGATCCTGAGCCTGACCAGCATCGAGACCGCCGGGGTCAAGCGGACCTACAACAATATTGTGTACGAACTGCCGATCGTGCCCAAGCGCACTCTGGCGGCGACCATCTACTACGAAGACGGCCCCTTCGCTTTCCGCACCTCGTACAACCGCAAGAGCGAGTTCGCGAACTTCAGCAATACCGCCCTCAATCCACTGGGCTACCAGCGCTGGCACAACAAGCGCGGCTTCCTGGATGCGTCGATCAGTTACAAATTCAACAAATTTGTCGAGCTGCGCCTGGACGCGACCAATCTGACCGATACCCGCAGCTACGAGTTCCTGCGTCATTTCGAGGGACGCAACGGCGACGAGCATTCGCGCCTGGAAGGCGCGAACCTGCCGGGCCGTAATTATTCGCTGACCATGCGCGGCGCATTCTGATGCCATCGCAGCGCGACGCAGCCACCATGAACCCCAAGGACAGGAACATGCACATCTTCGACTCCATCCCGCGCAGCGTGCTGCGCGCCACCACCCTTGCCGCCCTGGCGGCGCTGAGCGCCTGCGGCGGCGGCAGCGACGACGCGCCGCCGTTCGAATCGAAGCCGATCACGGTCAGCGGCACGGTCGCTACCAGCACCGCGGCCACCCCCGCGGTGACCGCGCTGTCGGTCCCGGTCACGATCGACTGCCGCAACGGCCACGGCACCGCGATGAGCGATGCCAACGGCAACTACACGGTGACCACCACCGGGCTGACCTCGGGACCTTGCGTGCTGACGGCCACCATCGTCAGCGGCGTCACCGCCACGGTGCTGCGCTCGGTCGCCCCGGGCGATGGCAGCCGCGCCAACATCACGCCGCTGACCGAGATGCTGACACAGTACGTCTGGGCGCAGACCGGCTTCGTGTTCCCGGTCGGCCAGAACAATTATGCGACCCAGGCGCCGACCGCCCTGGCGGAACTGAACCGTTTCCGCGACCTGATGGCGTCGCAGCAGCTGCGTGAGGCGTCAATTGCCCGGGTGGTGGCCGTGGTCCAGGCCAACCAGGCGGCGCCCACGGTGGCCGTGCCGGCCGACTTCCTGACCGGTCAGCTGGTAGCAAAGACCGCCTCCGCGGCGGGCAATGCGCAAAGCCAGGTGTTCGAACAGCTGCGCGTCAAGTCGCTGACGCCGCAGCCGGGCCAGACCGCAGCCACCGTAATCACCGCCGCCGGCTTGCCGAGCGCGCAGATCCTGGCGCGCCTCGATGCCGACGCCAAGACCCGCCTGCTGCCCTAGGTCTTTCGATTGACGAACCTCTCTTGCCCGTCCATGCGAGTGGACGGGTTTTTTTGCGAAAAACGGAACAGGAAAGGCCGCTGCGGGCCGCCAAGGTAAGCCGCTCAGCGCCGGGGTTCGGCGCGCCGCATGGTTGCGTTGACGACCGCATCGACGGCGTCGAAGTGCGACTCGATCGCTTCCCGGGCACGGTCGCGCTTGCCGCTCTTGATCGCCTCGAACAGCTCGACGTGGCGGCGGAAGCTCACGGCGGGGTCGCGCGAAGGCTGGGCCGCGATGATGTGGCGGTTGATGCGCTCGATCGTGGTCTTGAGCGCGTCCTGCAGGAAGGTGTAGAAACGGTTGTGCGATGCCGCCACCAGGGCAGCGTGGAACTCGACGTGGGCCGGAACCCAACGGTCGTAATCCGATTGATGGCGCTCCAGGATCTCGATCAGCCTGCCAAGGCGCTCGATGTCCTCGGCGGTGGCGCGCTCGGTTGCCAGCAGCATGCTTTCGATCTCGAGGCCGCGGCGCAGTTCGATCGCTTCGCGCAGGCTGTCGTCGCCGGCATTGACGGCGAAGTGGAAGAAGTTCACCAGCGGCATCGAATTCATCTTGCTGACCGTCGGCGGCTTGCCATGGGAAATCTCGATGGCGCCGATCGCGGCAAGGTGCTTGAGCGCTTCGCGCACGCTCGGTTTGCTGACGTTGAACAGGCGCGCCAGTTCGGCTTCGGGGGGCAGGTGGTCGCCCGGCGTGTAGCGTCCGGTGACGAGCCAGGATGTGATCTCGTCGGTCACCTGCTGGGTCAGCGACCGGCGCGGCTCGTGGGCCACAGCGATGGTCTCCATGTTGTTTCCTTCAACTGTTAAGATATGTGATATGATAAAACGTGTTCGGATGCTGCATGGTAGCGCTTACTCACCCCCGGAGCAATCTGCGCAGCGAAATACCGAAGCCAATGTAAGAACGGAAAAATAGGCGGCCATGAAAATTACCGAGATCAAGACCTTCCTGATGCAGGCAGGGTCGCCCAAAGAAACGGCTTGGTCGGCCAAAGGCATCAGCAGCGAAGGCACGCGCAATTGGCTGTTCGTCAAGGTCTATACCGACGCCGGCGTTACCGGCCTCGGCGAATGCAGCGGCTGGCCGCGTGTCGCCGAAGCGGCGGTCAAGGACCTTGCCCCTATCTTGGTCGGCGAGGATCCCACCCACATCGAGCGGCTCTGGCAACGGATGCATACGGCGCTCATGGGACACGGCCAGAGCGGCGTGGTCGGTCACGGCGCGATGTCGGGGCTCGACATGGCGCTGTGGGACATCAAGGGCAAGGTGCTCGATACCCCGGTCTGGAACCTACTGGGGGGCAAGATGCGCGACCGGGTGCGCGCGTATTCGCACGCCAGCACGGTGGCCAGCGCTCAAAGCCTGGTTGCGCGCGGTTATACCGCGATCAAGACGGGCGGCGTGGCTGACCCCCTGGGCAAGCTGGCCGAGCTGCGTGCCGCGCTTGGCGCCGAGATCGACCTGGCGGTCGACCTGCATGGCCCGCCATGGCTGACGGCGCCGGACGCGATCGCGCTGTGCCGCGAGATGGAGCAGTTCCACCCCCTGTTCGTAGAAGAGCCGGTGGCGCCGGAGGCGCTGGACGCGCTGCGCCGCGTGCGTGCGTCGACCAGCGTGCCGCTGGCTGCCGGCGAGCGCCTAGCCGGCCTGTACGGCGCGCGCAGCCTGATCACCGAAGGACTAGTCGACATCATCCAGCCCGATACCGGACGCGCCGGCGGGCTCACCCAGCTCAAGAAGATCGCGGCGCTGGCCGAAGCCCATTTCGTTACCGTCGCGCCGCATGCCGGCACCCTGGGCCCGGTGGCCGAATATGCCGCGCTGCATTTCTTGGCCTCGATCCCGAACGCGCTGATCCTGGAGCGCTTCGAGGACGACTGGCCGGGCAAGCAGGCCGTGCTGAGCCATTCCCTGGAATGCGTGGACGGTTACCTGACCGTACCCGACCGTCCGGGGCTGGGCGTGGACATCGACGAGGATTTCGTGGCGGGCAACCCGAGCCTGCGCAACTGTCGCCTGCCGATCACCGAAGGAGGCGGGGCCTATGCGCCCGGCACCGAAGCGGAAGCCGTGTATTTCCAGTCCCGCCAAGGGCGTCACCATTATTTCAAACCAAGCTGAGGCGTAACATGAATTATTCCAAGGAGACCCTGGCGCGCCTGGGGACCGCCAGTACCGCGACCCTGACCTCGCTGCTGTACAAGCGCGGCCTGCGCAACGTGTTCATCCAGGGCGCGAAGCCGTTGAAACCGGGACAGCGCCTGCTCGGGCCGGCCTTCACGTTGCGCTACATCCCGTCGCGCGAAGACCTCGATCCGATCACCGTGTTCCGCGACCCCCAGCATCCGCAGCGCGTTGCGGTCGAGACCATCCCGCCCGGCGCGGTGCTGGTCATGGACTGCCGCGGCGACACCAGCGTGGCCTCGGCCGGCAGCATACTGGCCACCCGCATGCAGGTGCGCGGCGCGGCCGGCATCGTGACCGACGGCGGCCTGCGCGACGCCGCGGGCATCGCGGCGCTTGACATGCCTTCGTACTGCTCGGGCGCCTCGGCCCCGACCAACCTGATCCGCCACCACGCGGTCGACCTGAACCTGCCGATCGCCTGCGGCGGGGTGCCGGTCTATCCAGGCGACCTGATGCTGGGCGACGACGACGGCGTGGTCTGTATCCCCGCCCACCTGGTCGAGGAACTGGCCGCCGAAGCGGCCGAGATGGAACGCTTCGAGACCTTCGTGCTGGAAGAGGTGCGGGAAGGCCGCAGCATCATCGGCCTGTATCCGGCCACCGACCCCGACACGACCGTGCGCTACCAAGCCTGGCTGCGTGCGCGCGGCGAGGCCGTCGCGGCCTGACGGGAAGCCGCAATGGCCCACCTCAATTCAACGCCGGCGGCGGGCCTGGCGGCCGCACCCGGCGCCGCAGCCGATACCCCGGAGGTCGATACCGTCCCGTTCAAGGCCTGGATCATCCTCGGCCTGCTGACGCTCGAGAGCATCATCGGGATCATCGACCGCCAGTCGATCTCCGCTCTCAAAACCACCTTGATGGCGGAGTTCAATACCGACAATGCCGGCTATTCGATGCTGGTGAACGCCTTCCTGATCCCGTATGCGCTGTTCTATCCGATCTGCGGCGCCCTGACCGACAAGTACGGCACCCGCCGCACCCTGTCGGCCTTTGTCATCATCTGGTCCAGCGCCACGCTGCTGTGCGGGATCGCGCGCTCGCTGGAGGAGATGATCGTGTACCGCGCCATTATCGGCGCCGCCGAGGCCGGCCTGTTGCCGGCCTCGCTGATGGCGCTGGTGATCTGGTTCCCCAAGGCGAAGATCGGCACTGCCGGCTCGCTGCGCAGCGCGCTGCAGTCTGTCGGCCCGATCATCTGCACCCCGCTGGTGGTCTGGATCACCCTGCAGACCAGCTGGCACTATGCCTTCATCCTGCCTGGCCTGATCGGCATCTTCTTCGGTGTCGCCTGGTTCATCGCCGACCGCAATCCGCCGGCCTACCGCGATCGTGCGGCCGCGCCCAAGATCAAGACACGGGCGCTCGACATCCTGCGCCACCCAGCCCTGTGGGGCGTGCTGCTGGCGCGGGTGGTCTCGGATCCGCTGTGGTTCTTCCTGAACTACTGGCAGGCCGGCTACCTGCAGGAGAAGATGGGCCTGACCCTGAAGCAGGTCGGCTACCTGCTGTGGATAGCGCCGCTGTCGGCCTCGCTCGTGATGGTCGCCGTGGGCATCTTTTCGGACCGGCTGGTGCGTGCGGGATGGTCGCCGGTGCGCAGCCGCATGCGCATCATGCAGTGCACCGCCGTGCTGGCCCCGGCGATCTTCCTGGTGCCGCACGTCAGCAGCCTGCCGCTGGTGATCGCACTGCTGGCGCTGGGTTACTTCATTGCCTACCTGTGGCTGGTCATGAGCAACATCATGGTCACCGACCTGTTCCGCGACAAGGGTGTCGGCGTGGCCGTCGGGCTGGTGAATGCCTGCGGCACCGTGGGCGCGTCGATCTTCACCACCTATGTCGGCGTCACCCTCGACCTGGTCGGCTATATCCCTGTGTTCCTGGCGTTGGCCTGCATGCATCCGCTGGCCGCCGTAATCCTGCAGCTCGCCTATGGAAGGCGAATAGCGGCCGAGGCCAAGGCCGCGGCATAAGAAAAGGGGCGCCTCGGCGCCCCTTGTTCCTTCTACCTGCGCCTGCGTCGATCAACGCGGCGCGCGAGGCGCCATCGGCACCAGGGATTTGTCCGCGATCAGCACCGGGCCGTCGAACAGCGGGATGTTCGTGAATACTGCGCGTCCTTCCTGCATCGACCATTCGCCGCGCGGGATCTCGTACACCTTGCCGCTGATAACGTCGACGTAGACCGGCTGCTCGAAGCGTGCATTGGCCAGGCCGATGCGGTAGCCCTTCTTGGCCAGCTCGCTGCCTGGGATGACGTCCGCCAGCCACAGCGTGTACACGTCCTTGCCGGTGGCACCGTGGCGGTAGCCGTAGGCGGCGACCAGGCGGTCGGTGGACACCGTCATCAAGACCTGCTTCGGGTCGGCAGGCACCAGCTTGTCGTTGTACACGTGCCGGATATCGGGCAGGCGGCGCAGGCTGTCGTCAAAGATCGCAGTGACCGTCTGCACGGCGCGGTAGGCGGCCTTCGGGCGCAGGGCGCGTTTGGTGGAATCGGACTTGATCAGTCCCTTGGTGTTGAGGGTGTTGATCGGGCCCTTGGTATAGGCGATCTCGATGATGGTGAACACGCTCGACTCGATGTCGTGTCCGAGGTCGCCCAGCATGCGGCGCGTGCTCCACTTGGCCTGGGCGATCTCGGACCAGGCCCAGTCGCCCAGCGCGCCCCCGCTGTAGGGCACCGACGGAGCGCCATTCTCGCCCTGGCGCAAGGGCATGCCGGGCGCATACTTGTGCAGGATCGCGCGCAGCTTTTCCACCTTCGGGTAGTGCTGGTCGGGGTTGTAGGCGTAGTCGTGGTAGGTGATGTTGTCGAACAGCTTGAGCTGGCCGCGCGCGGCGAGGGCCTTGAAGAAGCGCTCGGCGTAGTCGTAGTCGATGTGGCCCAGCGCCAGGCCGGAGATGCGCGCCTTGGGCTGCAGCTTGCGGATGATGGCGGCGCTGCGCGCCGACAGTGCTGCGAAGTCTTCCGGCGTGTTATAGCTGTTGTCGCCGAAGTTCGGTTCGTTCCAGACTTCCCATTCGTCGACGCGGTCGCGGTAGCGCGTCACCAGCGCCGTCACCCAGCGGTCCCAGGCCGCCAGTGCGGCAGGAGAGCTGGGTACGCCGGCAGACAGGTTGGTTCCCCCACCGCCCGGATAGATCGCATTCCCGTACGACAGCTGCAGCCAGGGCGCCAGGCCGCGCGAGGCGGCGTCGTCGACGATGTGGTCGAGCCATGCCCAGTCGTATTCGCCGGGTTTCCTTTCGGTCTTGGCCCAGCCGGCCTGCATGCGCAGGCGGCGTATGCCGAGCGGTACCAGGTAATCCTTGTAGGCGTCGTAGTCGGCGAAGTCGCGGTCCAGGGTTTCGCAGCCGAGCAGCCAGTTGCTGCGGGTGCCCGCATGTGCGGGGCGCGGGGCGACCTCGCCGATTTCCGGCAGGACGCTGTTCCCCTGCTGGGCAAGGGCGGGCGCGGCCGCGAGTGCGGCGGGCAGGGTGGAGAGGGCCAGCAAGAGGGTTCGTCGGGCAGGAATCATGCAATCCTCGTCAAGCGGAAGGGGTTGGAACGCCGGGACGGCGCTGCTGCAGCCAGTCGGCGGCCTTTTCGCCGCCCAGGCGCGACCATTCGGATAAGCGGCCGGTATCCACGCCGGCAGCCTGCAACTGCGGCAGCCAGCGTTCGGCGTCGTCCTGCGGGCGGTAGCCGATGCGCACGGCGGCGGGGTCGTCCTTTCGGGTGCGTGTGTTGCTGGATACCCCCCAGATCACCTGGAAGCCGGGTTCGGTCCAGCGCAGGCAGCGGTCGACCAGGTGCGCGGCGTCGTCCGGGCTGCACCACATGCGCAGGTCGCGTGCGTTCACCGGTTCCGGCTTGTAGGCGCAGATGCGCCAGGCGAAGGCGATCACGCCGAAGGCTTCGGCCTCCGCCCGCAGCAGGCTTTCCCCGAACACCTTGGAGGCGCCGTACAGTCCGGTCGGGTTGGCCGGCAGGTCCGGGCTCAGGACGACGTCGGCCGCGTGCAGGCCGCAGTAATGGTTCGAGCTGGCGTAGACGATGGTGGAAACGCCCGCGCGCCGGGCAGCCATCAGCGCATTGTAGGTGCCGCTGAAGTTCAGCGCCTCGATGGTAGGCCAGTCGGCTTCGCGCGGGTGGCCGCCCAGGTGCACCAATGCCCGGCAGCCTTGCATGGCAGCCGCCATGCCGTCCTGGTCGGCCAGGTCGAGCTGGTGGAAACCATCGAGCCGGCCGTCCAGGGGAGGGCGGATGTCGGAGAAGCGCACCCGGTAGCCGAGTGCGGCGAGACGTGCGCGCAAGTCGCTGCCGATGCGGCCCGAGCCGCCCGTGATGAAGACCTCGCCCGGCGGAGCGGGGCTGTCTGCGTGATGGATCGTCATGTGATCAATTGGAGTGAAGGAGGGCGTCTGCTGGCCGGCTGAGAACTGCGTCGACCGCCGCGAAATGCATGTCGATGGCGGCACGCACCCGTTCGCGGCGCCCGCTCTTGATGGCCTCGAACAGGTCGAGGTGGCGCTGGAAGCTGAGTTCCGCGTTACGGTGCGGCTGCGCCGCGATGATGCGCTGGTTGACCTCTTCGATGGTCGAGCGCAGCGCGTCCTGCAGGAAAGCGTAGAAGCGGTTGTGCGAGGCGTTCACCAGAGCGACGTGGAAAGCGACATGGGTGGGTACCCAGCGCTCGTAATCGTCCTTGCAGCGGTCGAGCTCTCCGATCAGTGCGCCCAGGCGCGCGATGTCTTCGGCCGTGGCGCGCTCGCAGGCCAGCAGCGCGCTCTCCACTTCGAGGCCGCGACGCAGTTCGACCGCTTCATGGAGGGAGCCGGGCTGTGACGACAGCGCCAGGTTGAAGAAATTCACCAAGGGCAGGGAATTCATGGCCAGCACACGCGCCGGCTTGCCGTGCACGATCTCGAGCGCGCCGATCGCGACCAGCTGGCGCAGGGCTTCCCGGACGCTGGGCTTGCTGACATTGAAAATGCGCGCCAGCTCCGCTTCGGCCGGGAGGTGCTGGCCGGGGGTGTAGCGTCCTGAAGTGATCCATTCCGTGATTTCCTGGCCGATGGCAATGGACAGAGTGCGCCGCGGTTCCAGCTGGGGCATCGAATGCATGAACAACTCATCAATACAGTTAAGATATGTTATATCCTAGCATGTGCACATTGCCTCTGCTAGCGATATCCCGGCGTTCAGCCCGGACACTTGATTATGAAATTCGTCGTGCTTGGAAATAGCGGCCGGGACCGCCGTGATTTTCATAATCCTCTATTCCATGAGGGACGCAATCCTCTGCCGTGCACGGTACTTACACACGCTGATCACTGCGAGCCGCAACATGAGGTTTTCATGCAAACAACTAATTCAATTGATGAGATACAGCCTGCAAAGTCGTCTCGATGGGTTCGACTCCCGTCCTCGCCTCCAGAATATCTCGTACCCTCGCATCGGGTATCGATCGAAACCAGAACTAAATGAATTGCCGGCTTATGCCGGCAATTTGCATTTGCGCTTCGTCCATCCTCATTCTTCCAGCGTAAATCGGCCGGTTAGCCCGACGAGTTCATTGGTGTGGGTCGTTCAAATACTGCCGGTAATAATCCGTAAATGCCCGGACTTTCGCCGACGCCTGCCTGCCGGGCGGGTAGACGGCGACGATGCCGGCAGATGGAAGGGCCCATTCGGGCAGGGGACGGACCAGCTGCTTCGAGGCGATGCCGCCCTGGGCGCTGAACTGGTCCATGACCGAGACGCCCATGCCTTCGTGTAGCATGGAGCGCAATGCGCCAGGCGAATCGACACGGATGCGCGATTTGACGTGGATGGTCCTGGTTTCTCCGGTACGGGAGGCGAAGGTCCAGGTAAAAACAGACCAATTCATAATTCATTTTGCTGCTTTTCTTAACAATAAGGATGAGTATGGCTCTGCCTGCCCTCGACCTGCGCACGAGCGACCGCGTAGTCGATCTCATCGAGGCCGGGATCGATGTCAGCATCCGTCTCGGCTGGCTGCGCGACTCTTCCAACCGGGCGGTCAAGCTGGGAGAGCTCGAGCAGTACCTGATGGCGTCGCCGGACTATTTTCGGCACAGGAAGCCGCCCGTCCAGCCTGAGGAGCTGGAATCGCTCGACTGGGTTGTCCTGACACTGTTACCGACGCCGTAGGGCCTGCCAGGCCGCCCGGCACCGATCCGGATCACGCTGGCGGATGTTCGGTTCGCCGATCGATCCTGCGATGCGCGCGTGCGTACGGTCACCGGGGACTTCGGCGCGCCCGGCGTCCTCGACGCGCTGTTCGACACGCCGGCGGATATCGTGTTTCACCTGGCGGGCGCCGACTGGCGCCACCCGGAAGGACCGGGCAGTACGCTGGCGGGAAGGGCGAACCAGCCGGTGGTACAGATCACCCGTGCCGACGCCTCTGCCTACGCCCGATGGCTGGGCCGGAGCCTGCCGACCGAGGCGCAATGGGAGTATGCGGCCAAGGCGGGTGGGAAGGGCGAGCGGATCGAACGCGGTCCGCGCGACCGCCTTGGCAGGCCGAGCGCGAATTTCTGGCAGGGCTTGTTTCCCTTCATGGATACGCGCGAGGACGGCCATGCCGCTCGCGCCCCGGTTGGCTGCTACGCTGCGAACGGTTTCGGCCTCTACGACATGATCGGCAATGTGTGGGAGTGGACATCGGAGCCGTGGCACGGCAGCCACCAGCCGCACGGCAGCGGGGCGCCGGGCAGGGTATCAGGCGAGGAGGGGCTGATCAAGGGAGGCTCATTCCTGTGCGCCACCGACTATTGCGTACGCTACCGGGCGGCGGCGCGTCATCCGCACGACACCGGGCTTGGCGCGGTTCACGTGGGGTTCCGCACCGCGTCCACGGCGCCGCCGTGAGGCGGCGCAGTCACCAGGTTCAGGGCAGCTCGCCGGAATGACCCAGCCACTCGACGCATTTGCCACGCAAGCTGGGAAAGCGGAGGGCGATGCCCGCCAATCCCTGCTCCAGTTGCGGCCTGGTGTTGAACGGGAAAACGTCGTTCATGGACAGAGCAATCGCGATCCGGTATTCGTCGCCTGACTCCAGCCATTCGTCGCGCACCGCGAGGATGCTTTCTCCATTGTCGGCGACACACCAGATCATCCGGTCCAGCACTTCCGCGATTGCCTCTGCCGGGACGCCAGGCGCCCGGTCCTCGACAAGTAATTCGATAAGCGCACGTATTTCAGTCATGGCGACCAGGTCCAAAGGGTTGAATGGATTCTCGCGCGTTTGAAGCAATGCCATCGATCTCACTGTACATACCGCGCGACCACATCCAGTCTAGGGATGTGTTGTGTCAAATGCAAGCAAAAAGTTCTATTCTTCATAGCGGTGCGACACGTCCGCGCGCTCCATGCGGCCGCTTATGGCGATCGCGCGCACGGGATCGCCATTTGCGGTTTGTGAGACGCGCATGCGACTGTGTACGCGCGGACGCCGCCGGAACTGTGGCGCAAGTAAAATTTACTTGTTGACCCGCGCATTCTTCCGAACTACCATAATCAAAAATGACAACGATGGACAAAACGGCGCTCCAGCTGTTTTGTGCAGGAGACGGAGGGGAAGTGTCAACCATTCACGATGTGGCCGAGAAGGCCGGGGTGTCGATCAAGACCGTGTCGCGCGTGCTCAACGACGCCAGCTCGGTCTCGGAAAAGACCCGCAAGAAGATCGAGCAGGCCATGCAGGCGCTCGACTTTGCGCCGTCGGCGGCGGCGCGCATGTTGCGCGGTCGTCCGACCGACCTGGTCGCGGTGATCGCCGAACAGCTCACCACCTCGCCCGATTCGTCCGAAATCATCAAGGGCATCCAGTCGGTCTGCGAGCAGCGGGGCAAGATGCTGCTGATCGGCGAGACGGGCGGGCACGCGCAGAACGCCAGCCGGCTGGTGAACGACCTGCGCGAGCGCCGCGTCGAAGCCATCATGTTTGCCACGCCTTTCCATGCGCAGGTCACGCTCGAGCCGATCCTGGGCGCGACCCCGACGGTGCTTGCCAACTGCTTCGAGACGCCGGCCCGCTATCCGCAGATCGTGCCGGATGACGAGGGCGGCGGCTACGCGGCCGCGAAACTGGTGCTCAATGCCGGTCACAAGAAGATCGCGCTGCTGCAGCTGATTCCGTACATGGTGGCGACCGAGCTGCGCTTCCGAGGCTTCCTGCGGGCCATGGCCGAGCACGGGGTGACGCCACGCGCCGAATGGCTGCAGTACGGCGCGGCGCCGATTCCCGATGCGGAGTTCAGCCACCTGCAGGACGCCATCGACCGCCTGTTCGCCACCGGCGACCGGCCCACCGCCATCCTGTGCGGTAACGACAAGATGGCCATGCGCACGATCTTCATCCTGCAGCGCCGCGGCCTGCGCGTGCCCGACGACGTGTCGGTGGTCGGCTTCGACGATTTCCGCCTGATCTCGGAAGCGCTCGATCCGGGCCTGACCACCGTCGCACTGCCGTATCGGGAGATGGGCGAGCAGGCCGCACGCCACGCGTTCGCGGGTGACGCCTCCGCCGGCACCATGCTGCTCCCGTGCCGTCCGGTCGAACGCGGCACCGTGACCAGGCCGCCGAAAGGACAACGCGCATGAAACCATGTCTCGCCGCGATCGCGCTGCTGCTGCCGGCCTTGACTTGCGCCGCCGCGCCGGTCGAAATCCGCATGTGGCGCCACGACACCGGCGACGCCGAAATGGCGGCCGGGCGCGCCGCAGTGGCCCGCTTCAACGCGAGCCAGTCGAAGTGGAAGGTGGTCATGCAGAGCATGCCGCAAGCCACCTACACCGGCGCCATCACGGCAGCCTCGCTGGTGCGCCAGCTGCCCTGCGTGATCGCGATCGACCAGCCGACCGTCCCCAACTTTGCGTGGGCCGGCCATGTACGCGCGCTGGACGAACTGCTGCCGGCCGAGGCGGTGGAGCGGCTGCTGCCGGGCGGGCGCGGCACCTACCGCGGCAAGCTGTATAGCGTGGGCCAGTTCGACGTGGTGCTGGCGCTGTTCTCGCGCCGTTCGGAGCTGGCCCGGCTGGGCGTGCGCATCGCCACCATCGGGCAGCCTTACAGTGCGCAGGAGTTCCACGACATCCTGGTCAAGGTCAAGCAGGTCGGAGCCTACCGTTTTCCGCTCGACATGAACGGCCGCTCGCGTGCCGAGTGGCTGAGCTATGCATTCTCGCCCTGGCTGCAGAGCGCCGGCGCCGACCTGATCGACCGCGGCGGCTACCTGCGCGTCGACGGCATTCTCAACAGCCCGCAGGCGCAAGGCGTGGCGCGCTACTATGCACAGCTGTTCAGGGAGCGGTTGGCCGAACGCAATCCCGCGGACGACCGCGCCTTCGAGCAGGGCCGCGCGCTGTTCCACTATACCGGCTCGTGGAAGGCCGACGACTACGACCGCATCTTCGGCCGTGACCTGGTGGCGATGCCGCCGCCCGACTTCGGCAAGGGGCCGCGCATCGGCGCCGCTTCCTGGCAGTGGGCCATCTCGCGCGACTGCCGCCAGCCCGAGGGCGCGGCGGCCTTCCTGAACCACATGATCTCGATCGAGGAAATGGCCGAGATGTCGCGCGCCGCCGGCCACGTGCCGGTCAGCGCCGCCGCGGCCGCGCGCACCGAGCATTATCGCGAGGGCGGTGCGCGCCGCATCTTCTTCGAATTCGCGCAGCGCTACGCGGTGCCGCGTCCCGCCACGCCGGCCTATCCGGCCATCTCGGCGGTGTTCGAAAAGACCATGTCCGACCTGCGCGCAGGGAAGGACCCGGCCGAAGCGCTCGACGAAGCGGTCGAAGCGATCGAACATAATATCGCCCGCAACAACGGTTACGGGTTCTCGTCCAAACTCCCCGCCGGAGCACAGCCATGAAACTGCGCACGACAGCCCGACTGGGGCAGGACAGGGCGTGGGACGTGGCTTCGTTCGCGGCGCCTGCCATGCTGCTGTTCGCGAGCTTCATCCTGCTGCCCTTGCTGCTGGCGGCAACGGCCACCTTCACCAACCACCGCCTGGTGTCGCCCGAGCCGACCCGTTTCATCGGCCTTGACAACTACGTGCGCCTCTTGTCGGTGCAGACGCTCAGCGTCGAGAAGGAAGCCGGACGCTATCCGACTTGGCGCGAGACGCGGCAGCTGCATCCCGAACTGTCGGGCTACCGCCCGGCCTTCCAGCTCGAACTGGGCGACACCCGCTACGTGCTGGCCGCGCGCGACCCCTTGTTCTACCGCTCGCTGATCAACACCTTCCTGTTCGCCATCCTGGTGCTGCCGCTGCAGTGCGGTGCCGCACTGGGGTTGGCGATCCTGGTCAACCAGAAGCTGCGCGGCCGGATCTTCTTCCGCACCGTCTACTTCGCACCGGTGGTGACCTCGATGGTGGTGGCCTCGATCGTCTGGTCCTTCCTGCTCAACACCGACCGTGGCCTGATCAACGCCATCCTGCGCGTCCTGCTGGGCAACCCCGACCTGAGCCCGGACTGGCTGGGCAGTCCCAGCCTGGCCTTGCCATCGATCGCGCTGATGTCGGCCTGGCAGGGCGCAGGCTTCCAGATGCTGGTGTTCCTGGCCGGCCTGCAGTCGATCCCCCACGAACAGTACGAGGCGGCCACGCTGATGGGCGCGAATGCCTGGCAGCGCTTCGTGCACGTGACCCTGCCGGGCCTGCGCAACACCATCGTCTTCGTGCTGGTCTCGACCACCTTGCTGGCGTTCGGCCTGTTCACCCAGGTCGACGTGATGACGCTGGGCGGGCCGCTCGACTCGACCTCGACCGTGGTCTACCACGCGGTGCGCAAGGGCTTCGAAG
Source organism: Telluria sp. ZB4P36 (assembly GCF_059685865.1). Classification (NCBI taxonomy): domain Bacteria; kingdom Pseudomonadati; phylum Pseudomonadota; class Betaproteobacteria; order Burkholderiales; family Oxalobacteraceae; genus Telluria; species Telluria sp. ZB4P36. The sequence goes on along the minus strand of NZ_JCASIE010000010.1, from coordinate 81,289 downwards.
AACAGGACATCGGCTACGGCTCCACCATCACGCTGGTGTTCTTCACGATCGTGCTCGGCGTGTCGCTGCTGCAGCGCCGCCTGGGCGGAAACGGAGGCAAGACATGAACCAGCCCACGCAGACCATGATCAGGAAGACCCTGCTGCTGGCCATGATGACGGCGCTGGGCGTGATCTTCGCCATGCCACTCGCCTTCATGTTCGCGGCGTCCTTCAAGGGCGACACGGCGGTGTTCGATAATCTGGCGCACTGGTCGAGCTATGTGCCCGGCCCCGGCTGGTCGCTGGACAATTACCGTGCGATCTTCGAAAAGAGCGACCTGCCGGGCTTCCTGCTCAATTCCACCATCGTCGCCGTGTGCACCGTGGTTGCCGGCGTGATTCTCAACAGCATGCTGGCCTATGCCCTGGCACGCATGCGCTGGGGCGGACGCCACGTGGTACTGGGCATCGTGGTGGCGCTGGTCATCGTGCCGTTCGAAGTGATCTCGATCCCGCTGCTGTCGCTGGTGGCCCAGCTGCCCTGGCTGTCCTTCGAAGAGGGCATGCTCGCCCTGCGCACCGGCTGGTTCAACAGCCTGCACGTGCAGATCATTCCCTTCGTCGCCAACGCCTTCTGCACTTTCCTGTTCTATCAGTTCTTCCGCGATATTCCTCAGGAGCTGGACGAAGCGGCCAAGATGGACGGGGCAGGGCCGTGGACCATCTACCTGCGCGTCATCATGCCCAACAGCGGCCCGGTGATCGCCACCGCCGCCATCATCCTGTTCATCGGCGCGTGGAACCAGTACCTGTGGCCGATCATGGTGATCCAGTCGGAGAGCTTCCGGCCGGTCCAGCCGGGCATCCAGCAGTTCTTCGGCCGCAGCAACTCATGGGGTCAGATCATGGCCTATGCGACGGTCATCACTTTCCCGGTGCTGGCGGTATTCCTGGCCTTCCAGCGGCAGTTCGTGGCCTCGGTCGCGGGAACGGGCATCAAAGGCTAACCTCTCTCCAAACGACAATGACCCTCAAAATCGACGACAAATTCATCTGGGACTTCTGGCACTATGCGGAAGACGGGATCCAGCACCTGTTTTACCTGCAGGCCGACCGCGCCATCGGAAACCCGGACCTGCGCCACTGGAACGTCTCGGTGGGCCATGCGGTGTCAAACGACCTGCGCAACTGGCAGGTGAAGGGTACCGTGTTCCGGCCGTCCGCTGCGCCGGCCTGGGACGACTACACCACCTGGACCGGCTCGGTGATCAAGGCCGAAGGCTGCTACCACCTGTTCTATACCGGTACCTGCCGCGCCGAGAACGGCATGCGCCAGCGTATCGGCCACGCCACCGCGCGCTCGATCCACGGCCCGTGGACCCGGGTCGACTGCGGCCTGGGCGCCGGCCTCGCGCTCGACCTGGACGAGCGCTTCTATGAAGAGCATGCCGAAGGCCGCTGGCACGACCGCGCCCTGCGCGACCCCTACGTGCTGCCCGAAAAGATCGACGGCATGTACCACATGTTCTTCACCGCCCGCCGCAAGGACGGCGACAAATACGAGCGCGGCGTGATTGGCCACGCGGTGTCGCCGGACCTCGTGCACTGGGAGGCGAGCGCGCCCGTGTACGAGGGCGGCCACTACGGGCAGCTGGAAGTGCCCCAGGTATTCGCACGTGACGGCCAGTGGTTTTGCACTTTCTGCAATATCCGCGAACACTGGTCGGCGGCGATGCTCGAGGCCTGCGACGGCGGCGTGTCAGGCACTTCCTATCTGGTGGCCGAGCATCCGCTCGGACCGTGGCGCCCGGCCGAGCAATTCCTCGACGGCGCGGTGCCGTGCCGCCGTTACGCCGGCAAGATCCTGCGCGATCCGGTCACCGGTGGGGACTGCCTGATGGCATTCGAGGATACCGGCCCTGATGGCGCTTTCGTGGGCCGCATCACCGATCCGATCCCGCTGACCCTGGCGCAGGGACGCTATTCGCTCGCCGGATTTTTGACACCCGAATGACAACGGTGGACAATAACAACAGGAGACAGGTATGAAGAACGACAGGGGACTGCGCACACGGCTGGTGGCGCAGGGGAGCGTGGCGCTGGTGGCGACGCTTGCGATGGCGGCATGCGGCGGCGCCACCGCGGCGCCCGGCGGCGCCACGCCTGCGCCCGTTGCGGCCGGGGCGATGCCGTCCGTGCCGGACGGCCTGGCGCATTGGACGCTGGACGATGCGGCCGGCGGCGCGGCGCGCGAGCGTCTCAGCGGCCGCGCGGACAGCGTGCAGTTCGTGTTCAAGCGCGCCCGCTTCAAGCCCGATTCCGATCCGCTCTGGCGCGCACCGGCCAAGTGCATCAAGGGCGGCTGCCTGCTGTTCGACGGCTATTCGACCGATATCGCCGCACCCGGCCTGAGCGCGGCCCAGGTGCGCGGGGGCCTGACCTTGTCCGCCTGGGTTGCGCCCCATGCCTTCGAATGGGGTGACGGCGACCACTATTCCGCGGTCCTCAGCCAGTTCGACGAGGCCAGCAAGCAGGGCTTCTCGTTCGGCATCCACCGCCACGGCAGCTGGGGCGTCAAACTCGGCTTCGGTTCCAGCGTGATCGACCTGCGCGTGCGTGACCGCAAGCTGGCGCGCGACCAGTGGGCCCATGTCGCTGCAAGCTACGATCCGGTCAGCCGCATGGCGCGCCTGTTCCTGAATGGCGTGCAGGTAGCCAGCCGGCCCGCGCCCGCGCAGGGCGACTTCACCGTGCCCGCAACGGGCTTGACGGTCGGACGGCATTCGCAGCCGCTGTCGGTGGCAGGGGTGTTCCAGTTGAATACCTACTTCGGCCTGATGGACGAGGTGCGTATCGGCACCGGCGCAGCCGATGCCGCGCTGCTGGCACGGATGATCGCGGACGACCTGGGCGCGCGCGGCGGCAAGGCGCCCGCACTCCATCCGGACGATGTGAAGGTGCCGCTCGCGACCTTCGACGGCGACCGCTATCGGCCGCAATACCACGCGATGCCCGATGCGGGCTGGATGAACGAGCCGCATGCGCCGTTCTACTATCAGGGCCAATACCACCTGTTCTTCCAGAAGAATCCGTTCGGACCCTTCTGGCATCAGATCCACTGGGGCCACTGGACCAGCCCGGACATGGTGCACTGGCGCGAGCAGCCGATTGCCATCGCGCCGGAAGACGATACCCTGGCGCCGGACGGAATCTGGTCGGGCAGTGCGGCCTTCAAGGAAGACGGCACGCCGGTGCTGTTCTTCACCGCCGGGAACGACAGTGAGCGCATCCGCGAACGCAGCGCGCTGGCCACGCCGAAAAACCTGCAGGACCCCTACCTGCTCGAATGGGAAAAATATCCGAGGCCGGTCACGCTGCAGCAGAGCGGTCCTGGCTACACCGGCGACTTCCGCGATCCTTTCGTGTTCCGCGACGAGGCAGGCAAGCGCTGGTTCCAGCTGGTCGGCTCGCGCATCCCGGGCGGCAGCGGCATGGCGATGATCCACGAGTCCAGGGACCTGATCAACTGGACCTACCGTGGCCCGCTGTTCACCATCGATGCGAAAAAGTATCCAGGCTTCGAGAAGACCTTCGAGCTGCCGGTATTGCTGCCGATCGGGAAGGGTGTCGATGGACGGGAACGCCACGTCTTCCTCAACGATATCGGTGCGCAGAGCTACTACTGGACCGGCGTGTTCGATCCGGACAGCGCGCGTTTCACACCTGACTCGGAAGCGCCACGCGTATTTGACCTGGGCCAGGGCCACTTCTCCGGCCCGTCCGGTTTCGTCGACCCGAAGAGCGGCCGCACCATCGTGATGTCGATCGCCCAGGGCGAGCGCACCGCGCAGATCGACTGGGATGCCGGCTGGGCGCACAACGCCGGCCTGCCGGTCGAGATGAAGATCGGCCCGGATGGCGACCTGCGCCTCAAGCCCATCGACGAACTGAAGGCGCTGCGCCAGGCGCCCATCCTCTCGCTGGAGAACGTCAGCGTGGCCCAGGCCCGCGCCGCGCTGGCCAGGGCCGGCGGCGACGTGATCGAAGTCGAGCTGGAACTGCTGCCTGCGGCCGGCGTGGCCGCCAAACGTGGCCTGGTGCTGCGCAAGGCGCCCGACGGCAGCGAGCAGACCGCGTTGTATGTGGACACCGCGCGCGCACGCTTCGAGATCGACCGCAGCCGCAGCACCCTGGACCCGGACATGCGCTCGCACGGGGTGCAGGGCGGCGACTTTGCCCTGAACGGTGAACCGCTGCGCCTGCGCGTCTACCTGGACCGCTCGATGGTCGAAGCCTATGTCAACGAGCGCAAGAGCCTGACCAGCCGTGTGTTCCCTGCTCGTCTGGACTCGCTCGGCCTGGACCTGCTCGCCGCGCCGGGCGACCGCGTGCGGTCGCTCAAGGTCTGGCCGCTCAATGCCAAGGACGGCAAGCCGCCGGTGCCGGTGGCGCCGGCGGGTATCCGCGTCGACCCCGCATCCGCCTTCCGGACCGGCCTGCCCAACGGCGACTTCGCCGCCTGCGACCTGTCCGGCTGGACCGTGAAAGAGGGGATGGCATTCTCGGGTGCAGGCATCAGCCGCCAGAAACTCGTCGGCGGCACCGTGGGCTATTACGGCAATGATCGTCCCGTGGACGCCTGCCACTACGCCGGCGCCGGGGTGCCGGACGGCGACAGCGCCGTCGGCGTGATGGAGTCGAGCCGCTTCGTGCTGGGCGGCGACGGCCAGATCAACTTCCTGATCTCCGGTGGCCGCGACAGCGAGCGCCTGTACCTGGCGCTGGTGCGTGCGGCGGATAATCGGGAACTGATGAAGGCTACCGGGCTGGATTTCGAACAGTACCAGCGCGTATTCTGGGATGCGGCCGTATACAAGGGAGAAACCTTGTACCTGAAGGCCGTCGATCGCGCCACCCGCAAGGGCGGCCACCTCAACCTGGACAGCATCAACGTGCCGGTCGCACGGCTGGTGAAATAGGAGAAAGCATGGCATCGATCGTGCTCGCGGATGTCGCCAAGTCGTATCCGGGAAAGGAAAGCGCCCATATCCTCAAGGGCATCAGCTTCACCATCGAAGATGGCGAGTTCGTCGTGCTGGTCGGCCCGTCCGGCTGCGGCAAGTCGACCCTGCTTCGCATGATCGCCGGGCTGGAAGAGATCAGCGGCGGCGAGATCCGCATCGACGGCGAACGGATCAACGAGACACCGCCCGCCAGGCGCGGGCTGTCGATGGTGTTCCAGAACTATGCGCTGTATGCGCACATGAGCGTGTTCGAAAACATCGCCTTCGGCCTGCGCCTGGCCAAGGTGCCGAAGGCCGAGATCCACACGGCGGTGCGCGCGGTCGCGAAGATGCTGCAGCTCGAGCATCTGCTGGAGCGCCGCCCGCCCCAGCTTTCGGGCGGACAGCGGCAGCGCGTGGCGATCGGCCGCGCCATCGTGCGCAAGCCGCGCGCCTTCCTGTTCGACGAACCCCTGTCGAACCTGGACGCGGCCCTCCGCGCCGACATGCGTGTCGAGATCGCCCGGCTGCACAGGCAGCTGGGCGCGACCATGGTGTACGTCACCCATGACCAGGTCGAAGCCATGACCCTGGCCGACCGCATCGTGGTGTTGAGTCCCAATGGCGTAATGCAGATCGGCACTCCGATGACGCTGTACGAGCGTCCGGCCAATGTGTTCGTGGCGGGCTTCATCGGCAGTCCGAAGATGAACCTGCTGCCGGCCAGCGTGGCCGAAGGCGCGCTGCAGCTGGGCGAGCAGGCGCGTCTTCCGTGGTTCGGCGCCATTCCTTCCGGCAGCCGGGTCACGGTCGGCCTGCGGCCCGAGCATCTGGCGCCCGACCCGGACGGTCCCTTGCGCGGCACGGTCGCGCTGATCGAGCGCCTGGGCGCGGAATCCTACGTGCACCTGAACGTACCGGGGCTGGCGATGCCGCTGGTGGTGGCGCTGCGCGGCGAGCCTCCGCGCGAAGACAGCGCCTGGGCCGTGCGCCCGGCGGCCGGCCAGATCCACGTATTCGATGAACAGGGCCTGCGCGTCGACAGCGCGGAGCCCGGCGGTATCAAGGAGGTAGCATGATCGTCGTCTGCGGTGAAGCCCTGTTCGACGTCTTTCCCGGCGCGTCCCATGCGGGCGGGATCGACCTGTCGGCACGTATTGGCGGTTCGCCTTTCAATCTCGCGGTGGGGCTGGCCCGGCTGGGCGCGCCGCCGCTGTTCTTCGGCGGCCTGGCGCGCGACCTGTTCGGCGAGCGGCTGGCTGCCGCGCTGGCTGCCGAAGGCGTCGATGTCGGCGCCGCGCCGCGGCCGGATGCGCAGACCGCGCTGGTCATGGTCAGCGTCGATGCCGGCGGCATACCGGCCTACAGCTTCTATGGATCGGCCACAGCCGAACGCAGCGTGCTGCCGGCGGACCTGGCCCTGGTCCCCGACGACGCAAGCCTGATCCACGTGGGCTCCTACTGCATGGTGGCTGAGCCGGTGGCCGGGACGCTGCGCGCCCTGGTAGAGCGCCAGCAGGGCCGCAGCCTGATCGCCTACGACCCCAACATCCGGCTGGCGGTCGAAGCGCGCATCGAGGTGTGGCGTGACGCGCTCGAATGGATGCTGCCGCGTACCGATCTCCTGAAAATCAGCGACGAAGACCTGCATCACCTGTATCCGCACTGGTCGCCGCAGGCGTTCATGCGTCATGCGCTCGACGCCGGTGCGCAGCTGGTGGTGGTCACGCGCGGCGGCGACGGCGTGCTGGCGGCCAGCGCGCACGGGGCGAGCGCGGAGCTGCCCTCGGTGCCCGTGCAGGTGATCGACACGGTCGGTGCAGGGGACACTTTCCAGGCCGGGCTGCTTTCCTGGCTGTCACGGCACGCGCTGCTGCACCGCGAAGGCCTGCGCAGGCTGGACTGCGCGACCCTGGCCGCGGCACTGGGTTTCGCGGCACGCGCAGCCGCCATCACCTGTTCGCGTCGCGGCGCCGATCTGCCGCGCCTTCGCGAAGTCAGCGGGGAATAACACCGACATGTTCTGTTGTAGAAATGTCTCTCGTTAGACACCAGGAATGACAACGATAGACATCTTGTAAAGACGCGCTTACGATGACAACGGTGGACATCAAGCGCTGCATCTGGGGGGAGGGCAGGCACGACACAGCAACAACAACAAGATGATCGAGGCTCAGGCGGCGAAAAGTTGCCACCGCGCCAATTGAAGGCTTATAAAATTCAACGAAGGGGACACTTCATGCGTTATTCGATTGCACGTTACATTGGACGTTCCGCCGCGCTGGCCATCTGCCTGCTGCCGGCTGCCGTATTCGCTCAACAGCAGTCTGCCCAGGAGCAGGCGAGCCAACAGACCCAGGCCGAGCCGGCGCTCGAGAAGAAGTCGGACGATCCGCCTCATGTGGTGATCGTGACAGGGGTCACCCGCAGCACGAGCAAGAAGAACGCCACGTTTTCAATCAATACGCTGTCCGCAGAGGATATCCAGAAGCTGGCGCCGATGAGTACGGCGGACCTGCTCAACAACATTCCCGGGATCTATGCCGAAGGCAGTACCGCCGGCGAGGCCAGCAACAACATCACCGTGCGCGGCCTGCCCGTGGTGGGCGGCTACCGCTTCGCGCCGCAGCTGATCGACGGCCTGCCGGCCTATGAAGAGCCGGAAGTGCCGCTGATGAACAACGACGTGTTCATCCGCGATGACCTGATGACCGAGAGCGTGGAGGTGGTCAAGGGCGGTACCGGCGGCATCCTGTACTCGAACGGCCTGGGCGCGACGGTCAACCACGTGACCCGCACCGGCCGCCAGACGCGCGAAGGCGGCTACAAGTTCGAATACGCGGACTACGGCTTCTACCGCCATGACGCCTTCGTTTCCGGCCCGATCAATCCCAACCTGACCTACGCCGTGGGTGGCTTCTATCGCCAGTCGGACGGCATCCGCAACACCGGCTACACGGCCGACAAGGGCGGCCAGATCCGCGGCAACCTGCTGTGGAACAGCCAGGACCGCAAGACCCAGGCCCGGGTAGACGCCTTGCTGCTGAACGACCGCACCGCCTTCTACCAGAACCTGCCGATCTCGGTGCCGCGCTTCACCGCAAGCGGCACTCCCGACAATCCGACCGTGCTCGATTCGGACAGCATCGAGCCGCTCGGCATCCCGTTCGCACACGGCACCACGGCTTCGCCCCACAACCGCAAATTCCCGATGCTCGGGGAGTACGGCAAGCGCACGGTCGACCAGGCCGACGGCATCCACCCGAACTTCAAGATCTTCACGCTCAAGCTGGCGCATGAGCTGGACAACGGCCTGCGCCTGTCCACCGGCTTGCGCCACACCGACGGGAGCAGCGGCTTCAATGCGGTCTTCACGGGTAACGACACCACCACGGCATCGAACTTCCTGAACGCCCGCTATCAGAACGACGTGGTGTCGCCGGCCCACAATGCTGCGCTGGCCTGTAACCTGAACGATGCGAAGCTGCTCGGCTACTTCAGCGTGCCGTCATCGAACGCCTGCGCGCAGTTCGCCAACATCAGCCGCGACGACTTCATCCGGCGCTACGCCCGCGCCACCGCAGTCTCCGGCAAATGGCTCAACGACGGCACGGCGGTGCAGCCCAACAAGCTGCTGAACTTCCTGATTCCCTTCGTGGCCCAGTCCGAAGCGCACGGCAGCTCGCTCGACGTCAAGGCGCAGAAGACCTTCCAACTGGCGGGCAGCCACGACATCACCCTCGGCCTGTACAAGAGCCGCTACGCGTTCTCGCCGAACTTCCAGGCATCCTTGATGGTGGGCGAGAGCGCCGAGAATTCGCGTCTGGCCGAACTGTTCCCGGTCGACGCCAACGGCAACCGGGTGGGCCCGAGCCTGACCACCGGCAGCGCAATCCTGCCAGGCTGGTTCGGCTTCGTCAGCGACGTCAAGGCCGACGGCAGCGCTGCCTACCTGTTGGATCACTGGGAAACCATGGGTGGCAAGCTGAAGATGGACATCGGCGTGCGCTGGCAGGACGTGCATGCGCGCGTCGACCGCCGCGACCGCGACCAGGTGACCAACGTCACGCCGGCCAATATCGTGCCCGGTTCGCTGCAGGATACGGCCGCCGATGACGGCCTCCTGTTCCCCGGTCCGTCGCAGAAGCTGGACAGGAAGTTCGATGCGGTCGGCTGGTCGATCGGCGCCAACTACAGCTTGAGCCGTCCGCTCGCCGTCTACGCGCTCGCCTCGCATTCGTTCCGCCTGCCCAGCGTGGAGGACCTGAACAACCTGGCAACCGCCCGTCCGGTGGTCGTCAATGGCCGGACCATCAATATCGAAGCGGTCGAGAAGATTCGCCAGTACGAGGCCGGCCTGCGTTACCTGACCCGCGGTTTCGGCGCGGCGGTGGCGGTGTTCTACAACGACTTCACGCCGCGCAGCCAGATCAACCAGTACAACGACTTTACCTCGCCGCAATGCTCGTCGCTGGGCGGCATCCCGCAGATTTCGACCTGTCCCAACGTGGCGCAGCTGTACAAGCGCGGCGTGAAGAACGTCGGCACCGAGGTCGAGTTGAGCTGGCGCCCGTCGTTTGTCGAAGGCCTGGAGCTGAAGGGCACCGTGGTGGCCCAGAACCCAAAAGTCAACGGCGCGCAGTACACCCTGGTGCGCAGCGTGCGCGATCCACAGGGCGTGATCACCGGCTATGAGTTCAACCAGGTGAGCGAGGACGGCCGCCGTCCACGGCGTCTCGCGAAGCGCATGCTGAACTTCATGCCGTCGTGGGACCTGGTGAACCTGACCGGCATTCCGCTCACCGTATACGCCCAGTACCAGTTCACCGGATCGCGCTTCTCCGAAGCGACCGACCGCGACGTCACGCTGCTCCCGGAGTACTCGATCCTGAACCTGGGCGCGCAGTACCAGGCGACCGAACGGCTGATGGCGCAGATCCACGTGGCCAACCTGAACAACTCGCTGTCGTTCACCGAAGGCGACCCCTTGTTCACGGACCTGCTGTCCCCGGACAGTACGCGTAACCGCGGCGTGGCCCGTCCGCTGTTCGGCCGCACCATCCGCTTCAGCCTGACTTACCGCTTCTGAGCGGAGCGGCTACGCATCTTCTCTCCCTTGGGGCAGCCGTCGGCGCTGCCCCACTCTCATGGAAGGAACTCGACTCTAGTCGAGCCAAATGTGAGCCGAAGTGTCCAAATATGATCATGGAAAGCACGATAGGGATCGGACAGGCCGCGAGGCTGGTGGGGGCCACGGTGAATGCGGCCGGCGACGTGTTCGGGATCGAACTGCGCCTGCAGCCGGGCAGCGCCGTCCGCTCGGGCATCCGGGTGCATGGGCAGACCGAGATCGGCTACGACCGCGAACAGGGCGTGCTGTATCTCGACCGGTCGGTGCTCCCACGCCGGACATGGTGATTACCCGCGCCGGCAGCCAGGCATCGAGCCAGGGTCCCGCCCAGTACTTCACCGGCAGCGTGCGCGTGGATTCGCTGTTCGGCGCCCATCCGCCCGCGGCCACGACGGGCGCCTACGTCAACTTCGCGCCGGGCGCGCGCTCGGCCTGGCATACCCATCCGGCCGGGCAGGTACTGGTCGTCACCGCGGGTGCCGGCCGGGTCCAGCAATGGGGCGGTCCGGTCCAGGACATCCGGCCCGGCGATGTCATCTGGACCCCGCCCGGGGTCAAGCACTGGCACGGGGCCGCCCCGTCCACCGGGATGACATGGGTGGATGTGATGCCGCCCAGCCTGGGGCAGCGGCCGCCGTCAGCGTGAAATCGGAGCAGCATCGCATGTGGATGACCGTCGGCGAACGCCGTTTCGCCATCACCCTGGCTGATACTGAAGCCGCCCGGGCCTTCGCGGCGATGCTGCCGCTGACGATCGCCATGGCCGACCTCAACAGCAACGAAAAGCATGCGGAGCTGCCCAAGGCCTTGCCGGCCAGCGCCAGCCGTCCCGGCACGATCCGCAACGGCGATCTCATGCTGTACGGCTTGACCACCCTGGTGGCGTTCTATCCGGGCTTCGACTCGCCGTATTCGTACACGCGCCTTGGCCGGGTGGACGATCCCGATGGCCTGGCCCGGGCGCTCGGCAGGGGCGAGGTGCGGATCGCGTTTTCCCGCAACTAGCCCTTGTGGCGGAGCGCGTCGATCACCAGCCCCAGCGCCCGCGAGGAATGGCGGCGGCTCGGATAATAGGCATGCAGTCCGGGGAAGTGCGGGCACCAGTCTTCCATCACGCTGACCAGGCGCCCCTCGCGCACGTGGTGGGCGACCAGGTCGTCCGACAGGAAAGTGAGTCCGCAGCCGCTCAGGGCGGCGTTGAGCATCGGGTAAACGCCATTGAAGACCAGCTGGCCCTGGATCCGGGCTTCGACGTTGCGGCCCTCGTGCTGCAGCTCCCAGGCATACAGGCCGCCACTCGTCGCCAGGCGCAGCTGGATGCAGTTGTGCTTCAGTAGGTCCTGCAGCGAGGACGGCTTCGGGCGCCGCGCAAAGTAGGCCGGCGAGCCCACGATCATCATCTTGACGTCTGGGGTGATGCGGGCCGCAATCATGTCCTTCTCGACCTGGTCGCCCCAGCGCACGCCGATGTCGAAGCGCTCGGCGGCGATGTCGACCATCCTGTAGTCGGAGCTGATCTCCAGCTGGATGTCCGGGTACTGGAGCACGAGCTCGGCCAGGCGCGGCCACAGGATGTTGTCGATCACGTGGTCGATGGCCGTGATGCGCACCAGGCCGGATGGCTTGTCGCCCAGATCGCTGATCGCCGCGATTTCCTCCTCGATCTCTTCCAGGCGCGGGCCGACGTTGCGCAGCAGGCGTTCGCCCGCTTCGGTCGGCGAGACGCTGCGCGTCGTGCGCGTGAGCAGCCGCACACCGAGGCGCTCTTCGAGGCCGCGCATGATGTGGCTGAGGGATGACTGGGTCATGCCGAGCTTGGCGGCGGCACGCGTGAAGCTGCGTTCCCGCGCAATGGCGATGAACACCAGGATGTCATTGATCGTGTCACGCGCCATGTCGGATTCCCTTGTTGATCTCTGCAGCATTTTATTACACTGGATGAATAATACTAGCCTCTATTCATGACGCCGGTTCATAAGGCCATCCCATTTCAGCGCGTTTTTCCGCGGCTTTTCGCGGCTACCATGTGCAGCTTTCAGAAATAAGCAATGGAGCGAACAATATGACAGTCAAGGCCTACGGCGCCCATGCGGGCGACCAGCCCCTCGAACCCATCGACATCGTGCGCCGCGCGGTCGGCGCGCACGACGTCCGGATCGACATCGCCTACTGCGGCGTATGCCATTCGGACCTGCACCAGGCGCGCGGCGAGTGGGCGGGCACCCTGTATCCCTGTGTCCCGGGTCATGAAATCGTCGGCCGCGTTTCCGCGGTCGGCGCCCATGTGGACGCGTTCCAGGTCGGCGACCTGGTGGGTGTCGGCTGCATGGTCGACAGCTGCCGTCATTGCGCGGACTGCGAAGCGGGCCTGGAAAATTATTGCGACGGCATGGTCGGCACCTACAACGGCCGCACCGGCGACGCACCCGGGCATACGCTGGGCGGCTACTCGCAGCAGATCGTCGTGCACGAGCACTATGTGCTGCGCGTGCGCCATGCGCCGGAGCAGCTGGTGGCGGTCGCCCCGCTGCTGTGCGCGGGCATCACGACCTGGTCGCCGCTGAGCCACTGGAATGCCAGGACGCGCAGGCGCTTGGGCCCATGAAGTCGTCATGTCGCGCGACCCCGCTGCCATGTCCGCCCGCGCCGGAACCCTCGACCTGATCGTCAATACCGTGGCCGCGCCGCACGACCTCGACGCCAATCTGAGCCTGCTCAGGCGCGATGGCAGCATGGTGCTGGTCGGCGCCGTCTTCGCCCCATCCGTCGCCGCAAGTCTTCAAGCTGATCTTGAAGCGCCGCGCCCTGGCCGGTTCGATGATCGGCGGGATCGCGGAAACCCAGGAGATGCTGGATTTCTGCGCGCAGCACGGCATCGTCGCCGACATCGAAATGATCCGTGCCGACGAGATCAACGCGGCCTACGAGCGCATGCTCAAGGGCGATGTGAAGTATCGCTTCGTCATCGACAGCGCCTCGCTCGCGGACTAGTCCGCGCATTCCTTCTCTCACCCCTGCGGCGCCACTCTGGCGCCGTATGCCTTGCTACGACCATGAATCCAACCAATATCACCCACGCCGCCGACAGCGTGGCCGCGCGGCCCGCATGGGGCGGCGTCCTCGCCATGTCGCTCGGCGCCTTCGTCCTGGTGGCCTCCGATTTCATGCCGGTCAGCCTCTTGAGCCCGATCGCGGACGACCTCGGCGTCACCCAGGGCCAGGCGGGCCAGGCCATTTCCGTCTCCGGCGCCTTCGCCCTCGTCACCAGCCTGTGCATGCCATCACTGGCCGGGCGGATCGACCGCAAGCTCCTGCTGCTGGGACTGACGCTCCTGATGATCCTGTCGGGAACGCTCGCAGCCTTCGCCCCCAACTATCCCATCCTCATGGTGGGCCGCGCCCTGATCGGCGTCGCCATCGGCGGCTTCTGGTCCCTGTCGGCGGCGACTGCCATGCGCCTCGTCCCGGTCCAGAACGTGCCGCGCGCCCTGGCCATCCTGAATGGCGGCAATGCGCTGGCCACGGTCGTGGCGGCTCCGCTTGGCAGCTACCTCGGCGCCATCATCGGCTGGCGCGGCGCCTTCTTCTGCCTGATCCCGGTCGCGATACTGGCCCTGGCATGGAAACTGGTCAGCCTGCCGCCGATTCCCGCGCAGGGCGGGGCACAAGATGGAGCGAAAAGCGGCAACGTGTTCGCCCTGCTGCGCCGGCCTGCGGTCGCGCTGGGCATGGCGGCAGTCAGCCTGTTCTTCATGGGCCAGTTCACCCTGTTCACCTATCTGCGGCCCTTCCTCGAGACGGTCACCCGCGTCGACAATGCCACGCTGTCGCTGCTGCTGCTCGTGATTGGCGTGGCCGGCCTGATCGGCACCACCGTGATCGGCGCCTTCCTGAAGGAGGGCATGTACCGCACGCTCGTCGTGATCCCGATCGGGATGGCGCTGCTGGCACTGGCGCTGCTGCGCTTCGGCGACTCGGTGGCGGCTACCGCCGTTCTGGTGGGGATCTGGGGGCTGATCGGGACCGCGGCGCCGGTCGGCTGGTGGACCTGGCTGGCGCGCACCCTGCCCAAGGACGCCGAGCGGGGAGGGGGACTGATGGTGGCGGTCGTCCAGCTTGCCATCGCCGGCGGCGCGACCCTGGGCGGGATCTTGTACGACGCGCTCGGCTACCAGGCTACCTTTATGGCCAGCGCCGCCGTTCTCCTCGTGGCGTCCGTACTGGCCGCCCTCGCGGGACGGGCGGCCGGCGAGGCACTCACTGCGCCGCTTCGACCGTGACCTTGATCGACTTGTAGAAGACCGAACTCTTCGCCTCGAAACCGGAGTCGATCCCGAAGAAGACCCAGATCTCGCCATTGGCATTGCTGGCCGCGGTCAACGGCGCCGTGCTCTTGAGCGTCTTGGTCTGGTACACCTGGGGTCCGCAATCCTTTACGGTGTTGGCGACGTTGCCGAGCACCTGGGAGGCCGGACCCGGCGTGGCCTGGTTGCCGCGCTCCAGGTTGACGACGTATTCGCCGCCGGTGAGCACGGTTTTCGGTTCGGTCGGGGCCGCTCCCGCCACGACGTACACGCTTTCGCCGGGTGCGCCGCCGACGCCGACGCAGCCGGACGACTGGTTGGTCGCGATCTCGATCTCGAAGCTGAGCTTGTATTGCCGGGACGGCGCATAGCCGCTGAACTTCTTCTTATTGTAGATAAACAGGTCGTCGCTGCGGTTCGTGCCGCCCGTGTAATAGGCCTGGCCGGACAAGGGAGCGGGCAGGGCGCGCGGCTCCCAGACGACGTCCCTGGGCTCGGTCTCGGCGTGGTAGTCGGCATACGCACCCTGCCATCCATCCGCAGAAGTACTAAACACGGTCGCGATCTGGGGCACCGGAGGCGCCGGATCGTCGCCGCCGCAGGCGGCGAGCAGGCAGGCCGTCGTCAGTATGCCCAGGATGAGGTGTTGTTGAGTGGCCATCGACTGTCCTGTGTGGTGTGGGGAACGTGGAGGATAGGCGAGGCCTGTATCTTGAAATAGACAAGATTTGTCGAAGACTTGTAACGAATTTGCGGCCGTCTGTATTTGCGCGCTTGTTCACTAAACAGAAGGACCGAAAACCCGCTTCCACCGTTATTGCCGACTATTGCGATTAAGATATGTTGCCGACAATGCGCCAGCATGCGGGCTGCGCCGGCGTCATTCAACCTGCGCATCCGAGGCAAGCAATGTCGACACACAACAAGCAGCGCCTGCACCTGCTGTTCCTGACCGCGATCAGCGGCATGGGCGGACTCCTGTACGGGATCGATATCGGCATCATCGATCCCGCCTTGCCCTACCTGCACCGGGCCACCAGCCTCACCGAAGCGCAGCTGTCGCTGGTGGTGGCGGCGGTGATGGGCGGCTCGATCCTGGGCTCGGTGGTGGCCGGCATGCTGGCCGACTGGCTGGGCCGGCGGCCCATGATGGTGGTCAGCGCACTGCTGTTCGTCGGCGGCGTCACCCTGATCTACCTGTCGCAATCCTTTATTCCCTTGTTGCTGGGGCGCCTGGTGCAGGGCCTGAGCGGCGGGGTGATCGCGGTGGTGGTGCCGCTTTACCTGGCCGAGTGCCTGCCGGCCAGCCAGCGCGGACGCGGGCTGGCGCTGTTCCAGTTCGCGCTCACGGCCGGCATCGTGCTG
Source organism: Telluria sp. ZB4P36 (assembly GCF_059685865.1). Lineage (NCBI taxonomy): Bacteria > Pseudomonadati > Pseudomonadota > Betaproteobacteria > Burkholderiales > Oxalobacteraceae > Telluria > Telluria sp. ZB4P36. The sequence goes on along the minus strand of NZ_JCASIE010000010.1, from coordinate 65,505 downwards.
GCCGCCTTCATCGGCAACCATTACCTGGGAAACGCCGAACTGGCGATCGAGGCCGCCGGCAGCGATGCCGCCGCAAGTGCCGCCGCCGCCGACCGCGCCTGGCGCAGCATGTTCCTGGCGGTGCTGTATCCGGGCAGCCTGTTCCTCCTCGGCTGCCTGTTCGTGAGCGAATCGCCGCGCTGGCTGATGCGGCGCGGGCGCGGGGCGCAGGCGGCAAGCGTGCTGGCGCGCCTGCGGCCGGCGGCGCAATGCGAGGCCGAGATGGCCGAAATCGAAGCGGCACTCAGCGAGGAAAGAGCGCGTCCCGCACTCGGCCGCGGCGCGGCGCTGGCCGGCATGCTGACCGAGCGGCGCTACGTGCTGCCCTTCGTGCTGGCCTGCGTGATCCTGGGCTGCAACCAGGCCACCGGCATCAATTCCATCCTGCAGTTCATGTCGACCATCCTGCAGCACGCCGGGCTCGATCCGGTGAGCGCGGCCGGCTACGGCACCACCATCAAGATCCTGAACATGGTGATGACGGTGTTCGCGATCATGCTGGTCGAGCGCAAGGGCAGGGTCTTCCTGCTCCGGATCGGTACTGCCGGCATCATGGTGTCGCTCTGCCTGCTGGCGCTGCTGTTCCACCGCTTCGAAGCGCAGCGCGTCGACGTGCGCGCCGAGGTGGCGGCGCTGGTGCGCGGCAATGCGCTCGACCTGGATGTGCGCGACGCCCGCTTCGCGCAGTCCCCGGCCGGGCCGGTGCAGCTGAGCATCCTCTACCAGTACGGCGAAAAGCAGCAGTTGGCCGAAGCGACTACGTCGACCGCTAAGGCGTCTGTCCAGCGCATCGCCATCCGGCCTCCCGCGGGCCTTGGCGCAGCACCCCTGCAGGTCCTGCGCGCCAGCGTCGGCCCGATCCCCGACAGGAGCAGCGGGCTGCTGGCGGCGCTCTGCATCGCCGGCTTCATCGCCGCCTTCTCGATCGGGCCCGGCGTGTGCGTCTGGCTGGCGCTGTCCGAGCTGATGCCGACCCGGATCCGCTCGGTGGGCATGGGCGTGGCCCTCCTGATCAACCAGGGCACCGGCACGCTGATCGCCGGCGCCTTCCTGCCGATCGTGGGCAATTTCGGCTATCACATGATGTTCCTGTTCTGGGCGGCCTGCACCCTTGTCTACTTCATCACGGCGAGCTTCTTCCTGCCCGAGACCAGGGGCAAGTCGCTGGAAGAGATCGAGCGGCTGTTCGCCCGCACCAGGACGGCCGGCTGAGGAGAACGAATGAAGAAGACGATGATGATGGGCAGGGCCGCGGTCGCGTCGCGCCTGCTGGCCGTGCTGATGGCGCTGCAGGCCGTCGCCGTGGCGGCGTCCGGGTTGGCCGACGGCGCCCGCCTGCAGCTGCGCTGGGAACTGCAGCGCAAGCCGGCGGGCCTGCAGCTGCCGCAGGGCGCTTCGCCGGCGCGCTTCATCCTGAGCAACCAGGACCGGCACGCGCTGCCGCCGTCCGGCTGGTCGCTGTACTTCACCGGCATCGACCGCATGCCGGCCGGCGTCCAGTCGAGTGGGCTGGTGCTGGAGCAGGTGGCCGGCGGCCTGTTCCGCCTGCGCCCCGGCCCGGATTTCAAGGGCCTGGCCCCGGGCCAGACGCTGGAATTCGCCTACCTCCACAGGGATGCGGTGTTCATGCCCTCACGCTCGCCGAGCGGGCCTTACCTGGTGTACGACGCGGCGCCGGATGCGGCGGTCCCGCTCCAGTTCACGGTGGCGACCCTGACCGAGCCGGCCCAGCGCGGCAAGGCCGGCAGCCCGCATTCGGCGGTGTCGCCGGAGGATACCTATTGGCGCAACGCGCGCGCCGAGCTGCTGCCCGCGTCGAGCGTGCCGCCGGTCTTGCCGACCCCGGTGCAGCTCCGCCCCGGCGCCGGCCGGCTGGCGCTGGCGGGACGTCCCGCCGTCAGCGCCTCCGCGGCGCTGGCCAACGAGGCCGCGCTGGCACGCTCGCTGTTCCCGGCTGCCCTGCCTGGCGGCGGCGGGCCTTCCCTGCGCCTGCGCGTCGGCGTGGTCGAGGGGCAGGCCTCGCCTGAGGCCTACCGCCTCGCGATCAGCGCCGCCGGCGGCATCGACATCGTCGGCAACAGCGCGGCCGGTGTCGCCCATGGCCTGCAGACCCTGCGCGAGCTGATGCCGCTGCCCGGTGCGGCGGTGCTCGACCTGCCCGAACTGACGATCGTGGACGCGCCGCGCTTCGGCTACCGCGGCTTCATGCTGGACGTGGCGCGCAACTTCCACGGCAAGGAGACCGTGTTCAAGTGGCTCGACCTGATGGCGCGCTTCAAGCTCAACAAATTCCACTTCCACCTGACCGACGACGAGGGCTGGCGCATCGAGATCGCCGGCCTGCCGGAACTGACCGCGATCGGCGCCGTGCGCGGCCACAGCGCCGGGCCCGGCCTGCGCCTGCAGCCGGCCTACGGCTCCGGCCCCGATCCGCGCGACCGCGCCGGCAGCGGCCATTACACCCGCGCCGACTACATCGAGATCCTGCGCTACGCGCAAGCGCGCCACATCGAGGTGATCCCCGAGATCGAGATGCCCGGCCATGCGCGCGCCGCCGTGCAGGCCATGGAGGCGCGCTACCGCCGCCTGCAGGCGCAGGGAAGCCGCGATGCCGCGCGCTACCTGCTCAACGACCTGGAGGACCGCTCCGAGTATCTGTCGGCCCAGTACTTCAGGGACAACGTCATCAATCCCGGACACGAGTCGAGCTATACCTTCATCGACCATGTGGTCAGGGAAGTCGCGGCGCTGCACCGGGCGGCCGGCGTGCCCCTGGCGACGATCCACATGGGCGGCGACGAACTGGCCAACGGCGCCTGGGAAAAGTCGCCCGCCAGCCAGGCCATGATGCGCAGGAACGGGCTCGAGACCACGGCCGACCTGTGGGATTATTTTTACGAGCGCGTCGACGCCATCGTGCGCAAGCACGGCATGGTGACGTCCGGCTGGGAAGAGCTGGCCGCGCGCAAGACGACGCTGGACGGCGCAGCGAAGATGATCCCGAATCCGCGCTTCACCCGCCACGGCTTCATCGCCTACGTGTGGAACAACACGGTCGGCGCCGAAGACCTGGCCTACCGCCTGGCCAATGCCGGCTACGACATCGTGCTCACGCCGGTGACCCGCACCTACTTCGACATGGCGCACAACGCCAATCCGGAAGAACACGGCGTCAACTGGGGCGCCTACGTCGAACTCGACACGGTCTACGATTTCGTCCCCTTCGACATCATGCGCGATGCGCCGGAGGCGGCCCGCATCGGCAAGGACCGCCTGACCGACTACGGCAAGCGGCGCGTGCGCGGCATCCAGGCCAACCTGTTCGCGGAAACCGCGCGCGAGTCAAGCCGCATCGACTACCTGGTGATGCCGCGCCTCGCGGCCCTGGCCGAGCGCGCCTGGGCGGCCGATCCGCCCTGGGCCAGCGCCGCCGACCCGGTCAAGGGCGCGGTCCTGCACCGCAGCGCCTGGTCTGGCTTCGTCAACGCCCTGGGCCAGCGCGTGCTGCCGCGCCTCGACCTGGACGGCTCCGCTGTGGCCTACCGCATCGCCCCGCCGGGCCTGGTGCGCGACGGGGACAGGGTGCTGGCCAACCACGTGCTGCCGGGGACGGTGCTGCGCTATACCAGCGACGGCAGCGAGCCGACGCCCGCCAGCAAGCCGGTGACCGGGCCGATCCTGGAGCGCGGCACGATCCGGGTCGCGGCCTTCGACCGCAAGGGCAGGCGAGGACCGGTCGCCAGCATCGCGTCGTCCACCGTCGTTTACTAAACGGCACTAAACTTTCGCCGAAATTTGAAAGTTTATTGATCCTCGTTATTTTCGTTTGTATAAATACTCTCCTATGGAATGAAGGGTTCCAGCGAGCTGCAAGCACCGTCGCGAGGGTTTTAGTAAATCCTCAAGGATGCACCGCGATGCCTGCCGCAAATCGAAAAAAATAAGCCCGACATCGGGAATTCAGGAGACACGCATGACCTCAAGGACTCAACTCGCATCGCGGCAATTCCTTTTCCGCGCCACCCCGATCGCCATGGCGGTCGGCCTCGCCCTGCTTTCGCTGTCCAACGCCCACGCGCAATCCGCGCCGGCTGCCGCTTCGCCGGATACGCCGGTGGAAAAGCAGGCCGAGGCGGAAGGCGCGCAGACCGTGGTCGTGACCGGTTACCGCTATGCGATCGAAAAAAGCCTCGACCAGAAGCGCAACGCCAATGCGATCGTCGAGGTGATCACCGCCGAAGACGTCGGCAAGTTCCCCGACAAGAACGTGGCCGACGCGCTGCAGCGCGTGCCGGGCGTGGTCGTCAGCCGCAGCGGCGGCGAGGGCAAGAACGTCAGCGTGCGCGGCCTGTCGTCGGAACTGACCCTGACCCAGCTGAACGGCAACTACGTCGCCACGGCCGAATCGAACGGCGATCCGACCCGTTCCTTCAACTACATGCTGATGCCGTCGAACATGCTGTCCAGCGCCGAGCTGTACAAGACGCCGGAAGCGCGCCTCGACGAAGGCGGCATCGGCGGGACCGTGATCCTGCGCACCCGCCGTCCGCTGGACGTGGAGTCGGGCAGCGGCTTCATCAATACCGAAGGCACCTGGGCCGACACCACCAAGAAGACCGACGGCCAGATCTCCGGCCAATATGCCTGGCACGACGAGAGCAAGCGCTTCGGCGTGCTGGTCGGATTGACCAAGCAGAAGCGCACCACCCGCACCATGGGCGCCAGCACCGAAAACTGGCAATGGTACGCCGATAACTACCGCACCAATCCGGCGACCGACGTCAACGGCAAGGAATCGGACCTGAACTCCTACTGGTGGGGGCAGTCGGGTTTCTACGACCAGAACGGCAAGTACTACAAGAACTTCATGATGCCGACCTCGGTCAACCTGAACGTCAAGAGCGAGGAGCGCGAGCGCAAGGGCGGCCAGCTGACCCTGCAGTTCAAGCCGCTGCGCAACCTGAACCTGACGGCGAACTACTTCCGCTTCGACCTGTCGCAGAATTCCCAGACGAATACCCTCAAGGTCCCGGAATGGAACCTGGCGCGCTATGACGGCGACGGCAACTGGCCGGGCGGCCGCCTGCTCGACGGCCTGAGTTTCGACCCGAGCGGCACCATCGTCACCGGCGCCCAGTACAGCGCGCGCCCCGGCAAGAAATACTATTGCAGCGGTGAAGCGGCCGCGGCCGGCGGCCTGACCAACACCGGCGGCTTCGGTCCGGACGACTGCACCATTCCGACCCCGCAGATCACCGGCAGCTTCAACCGCGAAAAGGCCCGCTCGCAAGTCTTCGACTTCACGGCCGAATGGCGCGGCGAGTCGCTGGACATGAACCTCACGGCCGGCCGTACCTGGGCCGGCGGCGGTCCGGAGCTGCAGTTCGGCATGCCGATCAAGCCGCGCCGCCAGAATGCGGACGGCAGCTGGGCCCTCGGCAACACCGCCAGCGCCTGGGACCTGTCCGGCACGCCGACCATGACGTTTGCGCCGGCCCTGATGCAGAACCTGCAGAACGGGATCGGCGAGATCGACCTCGGCTCGACCTCGTCTTCCTGGACCCGCAACAGCACCCAGCAGAAATACGCCCAGGCCGACTTCACCTGGCGTACCGACAGCAACTGGCTGGATTCGCTGCAATTCGGCGCCAAGTACCGCGACGGCGGAACCAGCCGCAGCACCGGCAACAACTACTGGGTGTGCAAGGGCGCCAACCCGGCCGACTACGACAAGCGCTACCAGGCCGGCTGCGACGCGACCGCCAGCCGCTTCCAGCCGTCCTTCCTGTACTCGGAATCCCTGGGCAACCTGGCTGGCGGCATCAAGACCAGCGCCTTCCCGGCGATTAACTACCCGGCCTACATCGCCCACCTGAACGCGACTTATGGTGCGATGCAGACCCGTAACGAAGAGAACTTCGTCTACCACGTCGACGAAAAGATTTCTGCGGCCTACCTGCAGGCCAACATCAAGATGGAGCGCCTGCGCGGCAACCTCGGCCTGCGCTATGTGCGGACCAGGCAGCATGCGGACTCGACCGACCAGGTCGAAAGCTACAACGACTACTTCTACAATGGCGCCAACGGCGCGCCCGCGCCTTGCCGGGCGGGTGGCCTGCCGGCGCTCGGCGCACCGGCCGGTTCCGGCTGCACCAGCGGCTTCACCAGGCTGCCGGACAGCACCGCACGCAAGTCGTCCTTCGAGATCAGTTCGCTCGACCGCAGCTATAACGACGTGCTGCCGAGCCTGAACCTGGCCTATGAGCTGAGCGATACCCTGCTGCTGCGCGGCGCCGCGTCCAAGGTGGTGGCGCGTCCGAGCTACGGCGACATCGCCTTCCCGGGCGGCCTGAACTACTACAGCCAGGAATACGTCAACGACCGCCGCCTGATCGGCGGCGGCGACCAGCAGGGCTGGTTCGGCTCGGGCAGCAACAAGAACCTGGAGCCCTACAAGGCCACCCAGTACGACCTGGGCCTGGAATGGTACTTCGACCGCGGCTCGGTGCTCGGCGCCGGCCTGTTCCGCAAGAACGTGAGCAACTTCGCGGTGCCGGTGGTGGTCGACATGTCGATGGAGATCGCCGGCCAGACCGTGACGGTGCAGAACTACTCGACCAGTGCCGGCGGCCGCGACGCGGTGTCGCAGGGCGTCGAACTGTATGCGCAGCACACCCTGCAGTCCGGCCTCGGCTTCCAGGTGAACTACACGTACAACAAGACCAACCAGGCCGCCATCACCCTCGAGGACGGCACCGAGATCGGCAAGTCGCCGCTGGTCGGCAGCGCCAGGAACCAGTTCAACCTGACGGTGTTCTACTCGACCGACAAGTGGCTGGCACGGGCCTCGTACAACCGCCGCGGCGAAGTGGTCAACGGCCTGGTCAACGGCTTGAACGTGTATGAAGAGCCGTACAGCCAGATCGACCTGAACGTGGCCTACAACTTCACAAAGCAGCTGAGCCTGACCGCGTCGGTGCTGAACCTGACCAAGGAAGAGACCCGCGCCCACCTTGGCAACGACACCAAGGACCGCTTCTTCTCCAACGGCTATGCCGGCCGTGTCGTGTATGCGGGCCTGAACTACAAGTTCTGATCCCGCAGCAATGCCCCCGCGCCGCCAGGCGCGGGGTTTTGTCTTTTTCTGGACGAGGCGCATGGACACCGACCGGATCAACAACATCACCATCGTCGGCGGCGGCAGTGCCGGCTGGATGGCCGCGGCCGCACTGGCCACTTACCTGGGCAAGGGAACGGCGATCCGCCTGATCGAGTCCGAGGAAATCGGCATCGTCGGCGTCGGCGAAGCCAGCGTTCCGCACATCAGGATGTTCAACGGGCAGTGGCTCGGCATCGAAGAAGCCGAGTTCGTGAAGCGGACCCAGGCGACCGCCAAGCTCGGCATCCAATTCAATGACTGGGGCCGCATCGGCGACAGCTACATCCACGGCTTCGGCGCCATCGGCCGCTCGCTCGGGCCGCTGCCTTTCCACCAGTTCTGGCTGAAACTCCACCTGGCGGGGCGCGCCGGCCCGATCGGCGCCTACTCGCCGCAGACCGTGATGGCGCCGCAGGGCAGGTTCGCGCCGGGCGACCGCAATGCGCCGCCGAATTCGCCGCTGGGCGACATCGCCTACGCCTACCATTTCGACGCCACCCTGTACGCGCGCTTCCTGCGCGAGCTGGCCGAGGCGCGCGGCGTGCGCCGCATCGAGGGCAAGATCGTCGGCGTGAAACGGCGCGCCGCTGACGGCTTCATCGAATCGGTGATGCTGGAGAATGGCGAAGCCGTCGGCGGCGAGCTGTTCATCGACTGTTCGGGCTTCCGCGGGCTGCTGATCGAGGGCGCGCTGGAGACCGGCTACGAAGACTGGAGCCACTGGCTGCCCTGCGACCGCGCGTGGGCGGTGCCCAGCGAACGCACGGCGCCGATCACCCCCTATACCCGTGCCAGCGCGCAGGCCGCGGGCTGGCAGTGGCGCATCCCGCTGCAGCACCGGACCGGCAATGGCTACGTCTATGCGAGCCGCCACATCAGCGACGACGAGGCCGCCGCGACCCTGCTGGCGAACCTGGACGGCAGGGCCCTGGCCGAGCCGCGCCAACTGCGCTTCACCACCGGCATGCGCAAGAAATTCTGGAACAAGAACGTCGTGGCCCTGGGGCTGGCCAGCGGCTTCCTGGAGCCGCTCGAGTCGACCAGCATCTACCTGGCGCAGTCGGGCATCACGCGCCTGCTGGCCCTGTTCCCGCGGCGCGACGTCGATCCGCTGCTGGCCGACCGGTACAACCGCGAGTCCGCCTTCGAGTACGAGCGGGTGCGCGATTTCCTGATCCTGCACTACCACGCGACCGAACGCGACGATTCGCCGTTCTGGAATGCCTGCCGCACGATGGAGATCCCGGACAGCCTGCGCGAGGCGATCGCGCTGTTCCGCAGCGACGGCCGCTATTTCCGCCATGGCGAGGATTTCTTCGCGCTGCCGAGCTGGGTCCAGGTGATGCTGGGGCAGGGCATCCTGCCGCGTGCCTATCACCCGATCGTGGACGAGATGCCCGAGGAAAAGCTGGTCGACTACGTCGAGGGCATGCGCAACACCCTGGCCCAGGCCGTGTCCACCATGCCGAGCCACCAGGAATGGATAGACCGCTACTGGAAGGCGGCTGCGCCATGAGGCTCGCACGCTGGATGCTGTGCGCCGTCCTCGCGCTTGCCGCGGGCATGGCCATGGCGGCCACACCGGGGCAGCTCGTCCTCGACAAGGGCTGGAGCTTCCGTCTCGTTCCCGGCCATGCGCAAGCGGCCGGCCATCCGGAAGCGGCGGAATGGCGCGCGGCAGCGGTGCCGGGCACGGTGCATACCGACCTGCTCGCACACGGACTGATTCCCGATCCCTATGTCGGCGCGGCGGAAGCCGGCCTGCAATGGATCGGCCTGGCCGACTGGGAATACCGCAGCAGCTTCGACGTCCCGCCTGCCATGCTGGCCAAGGCGCGCAGCGAGCTGGTGTTCGGCGGCCTCGATACCTATGCCGAGGTCTGGCTGAACGGCGCCAGGCTGCTGGCGGCCGACAATGCGCACCGGACCTGGCGTGTGCCTGTGCAGGGCAAGTTGCGCGCGACCGGCAACGAATTGCGCATCGTGTTCCGCTCGCCGATCGCGACCTTGCTGCCCAAGGTGCAGGCGATGCCGCACAAGATCGCCGGCAATTACCCCTCGCCCTATGGCGACGAGCCCAAGGACGCCATGACCGGCAACTTCGCGCGCAAGCCGGCCTACCACTATGGCTGGGATTGGGGGCCGCGCTACGTCACGGCCGGCATCACGAAACCGGTCGTCCTGCAGGGCTGGGATGCGGTGCGCGCCGACGACCTGCAGTTGCGCCAGGACCGGGTCGACGCGGCGCGCGCCGACCTCGTCGCGATCGCCACCCTCAATGCGGTGCGCGCCGGCAGCGTCGCGCTGCGCCTGTGGCAGACCGCGCCCAACGGGAAGCGCAGCCTGGCGGCCCAGCGCCGCGCCGACCTGCGCGCCGGCGTAAACCGCATCTCGCTGCCCGTGCGCGTCGACCATCCGCAACGCTGGTTCCCGAACGGCTACGGCGCCCAGCCGCTGTACCGCTACGAGCTCGAGGTCGGCGCCGGCCGGGCCACGGTCGCCCGGATCGCCGCGCGCACCGGCCTGCGCAGCGTCGCGCTGCGCCGCGACCCGGACGGGCAGGGCAGCAGTTTCACCTTCGTCGTCAACGGCATTCCCGTGTTCGCCAAGGGTGCGAACAGCATCCCCTTCGACATGTTCCAGCCGCGGGTCAGCAAGGCGCAGCTGCGCCGGGTGCTCACATCCGCCCGCGACGCCAACATGAACATGCTGCGCAGCTGGGGCGGCGGCTACTACGAAAACGACGATTTCTACGAGCTGGCCGACGAGCTCGGCCTCCTGGTATGGCAGGACTTCATGTTCGGCGGCGGCATGCAGCCGGCCTTTGACGCCGCCTTCCGCGCCAGCGTGGTCAGCGAAGCGCGCGACCAGGTGCGCCGCCTGCGCAACCATCCCAGCATCGTTCTCTGGTGCGGCAACAATGAAGAAGAGATCGCGTGGAAGTACTGGGGACATGGCAAGACCCTGAAGGCGGCCGATCCGGCCTTCGCCGACCGGGTCTGGCAAGGCTACGTCCAGCTGTTCGGCGGCGACCTGCGCCAGGTGGTCGCGGAGGAGGGCGGCGGCATCGCCTACTGGTCCAGCTCTCCCGGCGACGACCTGCGCGACCCCGCCAACGTGCCGGCCAGCGGCGACATGCATTACTGGGAGGTGTGGGGCAACCCGGCGCATCCGGTGACGAAGTACCTGGACCTCACCCCGCGCTTCATGTCCGAGTACGGCCTGCAGGCCTGGCCGGTGCAGCGCACGATCGACGCCTTCGCCACACGGGACGAGCAGGGCATCGCCACGCCGGTGGTCGAGGCGCACCAGAAATTCATGGCCGGCAAGGGCAACGAGCGGCTGCTGAAATACGTGCGCGACGAATTCGGCGAACCGCAGGATTTTGCCGGTTTCGCCTACCTGAGCCAGGCCATGCAGGCCGAGGGCATCGCACTGGCGGCGCTGCACCACCGCGCCAGCCGCCCGACGACCATGGGCTCGCTGTACTGGCAGCTCAACGACGTGTGGCCGGGCGCGTCCTGGTCCAGCGTGGACTGGTTCGGGCGCTGGAAGGCGCTGCACTTCCATGCGCGCCGCTTCTTTGCGCCGGTGGCGGTCGCCGCACTGCGCCGGCCCGAGGGCAAGACCACGGTCAGCCTGCTCAACGACCGCACCCGGCGGCTCGGCGGCACGCTGAGACTGCGGCTGATAGGCCTCGACGGCAAGCTCTTGCGCGAGGAGCGCAAGGCGGTCGAGCTGGCGCCGCTGTCGGCCACGAAGGCGGCGACTTACCTCGATGCCGACCTGCTCGGCAGCGCCGATCCGGCCTCCACGGCCGCGGTCTTCGAGCTGGAGGCGGAAGGCGAGCCACCGGCGCGCGCCGTCGTGTATTTCGCGGCCGCCAAGCAGATGGACTGGACGCCCGCCGGCCTGCGCGCGGACCTGCGCCGCGACGGCAATGCTCACGTTCTCGACCTCACGGCGTCCAGGCTGGCACGCGCGGTCTGGATCGACTTCGGCGATCTCGACGCCGAGCTTTCCGACAATGCCCTGACCCTGCTGCCCGGCGAGCGAGTCACGCTGCGCGTGGCATCGGCCGCCGGCAGCGAGGCCCTGCGCGCCGCACTGCGGATCCGGTCGCTGGCCGACACCGTGCAATCACCCAAGCTTTTACCCAGGAGTTCCCCCGCACCATGATGCCGACTTCCATGCGCAGGCCCTTGCCGGCCCTGATCCTGCTGCTCGCCAGTGCCGCCGCCGGCGCCGCCGACCAGCGTTTCGCCACCTCCTTCGAAGCCGGCGATCCGCTTCCCGCGGTCCTGGCGGGCGACGCGGTGCGGGTGGAGCCGGGCAGCGGCCCGGACCGTCCCTACGCGGCCAAGCCCAAGGCCGGCTACAGCGGCACGCGCGCCCTGCGCTATGCGTCCGAAGGCGGGGGCGGGCGCCTGCAGCTGTACCAGGTCGACATCCTCATCGCCGAGGACACCACGCTGTCCTGGAAGGTGCTGCCGGAGATCGTCGGCGCGAACCCGGAAGCCTCCACCGGCGTGGCGCTCGACCTGGTGCTCGAGGACGGCCGCCGGATCTCAAGCCTGGGCTTGCGCGACCATCACGGCGCGGCGCTCGGCGCGGCAAGCCAGGCGCAATCGAAGACGCTGTATCCGCAGCAGTGGGCGCACAAGGCGGTCAGGCTGGGCGCCTTGAAAGGGCGCCGCATCCGCGCGATCGAAGTCGAGCTGCGGCCCGCGGGCGGGACTGCTGCCAGCGGCTGGCTCGACGACATCGTCATCGGCGAGCAGGCCAGGATGTCCGCCGCCCGCCCATCCGACTATGTGCTGACCACGCGCGGCACCCAGGCCAACGGCAGCTTCTCGCGCGGGAATAATATTCCGGCGACGGCCATGCCGCATGGCTTCAATTTCTGGACGCCGGTCACCGACGCCGGCACCTTGGGCTGGCTGTATCGCTGGAACGAAAAGAACGACGCCGACAACCGCCCGCGCCTGCAGGCGCTGTCGCTGAGCCACCAGCCAAGTCCCTGGATGGGCGACCGCCAGACCTTCCAGGTGATGCCCTCGAACGCGTCCGGGCGCCCCGACCCCGACCGTGCGCGCCGCGCGCTGCCGTTTTCGCACGAGCGCGAGCTGGCCCGCCCGCACAGCTACCGGGTCGATTTTGACAACGGCATCCGCGCCGAGATCGCCCCCAGCGAGCGCGCGGCGATCTTCCGTTTCCGCTTTCCGCGCGCGGGCGACGCCAATCTCCTGTTCGACAACGTCGACGCGCGCGGCGGCCTGACCCTGGATGCGGCCACCCAGACCCTGCACGGCTACACGGATACGCGCAGCGGCCTGTCGAACGGCGCCGCCCGCATGTTCGTGTTCGCCCGCTTCGACCAGCGCTGGCGCGACAGCGGTGCCCTCGAGACCGGACGCCCGACCGGCTATGTCAAGTTCGCCGCCGACGACGGCGAAGTGCGGATGCGCATCGCCACCTCCCTGATCTCGGTCGAGCAGGCCCGGCGCAACCTCGACCTGGAAATCGGCGAAGCCGGCTTCGAGACGGTGCGCGAGCGCGCCCAGGCGGCCTGGGATGCCCTGCTCGGACGCGTGAAAGTGCAGGGCGCCAGCGAAGACCAGCTGACCACCGTCTATTCCAATCTCTACCGCCTGTTCCTGTATCCGAACGTGGCCCACGAAAATGTCGGCAGCGCGCAGCGGCCCGACTGGCGCCACGCCGACCAGAGCTCCTGGTCCGACAAGAACACGGGCGGCGACGCCTTGCGCACCTCGGCGCCGGTCCGCGCCGGCAAAACCTACGTCAACAACGGTTTCTGGGACACCTTCCGTACGACCTGGCCGGCCTACGCGCTGTTCACGCCGCGGCGTGCCGGCGAGATGATCGACGGCTTCCTGCAGCAATACCGCGACGGCGGCTGGGTGGCGCGCTGGTCCTCCCCGGGCTATGCGGACCTGATGGTCGGCACCAGTTCCGACGTCGCCTTCGCCGATGCCTGGCGCAAGGGTGTGCGCGGCTTCGATGCGCGCCTGGCCTACGAGGCCGCACTGAAGAACGCCAGCGCCGTGCCGCCGGTAGCGAACGTCGGCCGCAAGGGACTGGCGCGCTCGATGTACCGCGGTTACGTCGAGTCGAGCGTCCATGAAGGCCTGTCGTGGACGCTGGAGGGCGCGCTCAACGACTTCGGCCTGGCCCGGTTCGCCCAGGCCCTGGCGCGGGAGGAGCGCGATCCGGCACGGGCGCGCCGCTATCGCGAGGAAGCCGACTACTTCGGGGCCCGCGCCGCCGACTATGTCCACCTGTTCGACCCGGCCACCGGCTTCTTCCGCGGCCGCGACGCCGGCGGCCAGTGGCGCCAGCCGGCGGCCGGCTTCGAGCCGCGCGAGTGGGGCGGCGACTACACCGAGGCCAATGCCTGGAACTTCGCCTTCACCGTGCCCCATGACGCTGAGGGCCTGGCGACGCTGCTGGGCGGCCGCGAGGCGCTGGCACGCCGTCTGGACACCTTCTTCGCCACCCCGGAAACCGCCGAGCGCCGCTTTGCCGGCAGCTACGGCCAGGTGATCCACGAGATGACCGAGGCGCGCGAGGTCCGCATGGGCATGTATGCCCACAGCAACCAGCCTTCGCACCACATCCCCTGGATGTACGTCGCCGCCGGCCAGCCCTGGAAGACCCAGCGCCTCACGCGCGAGGTGCTGGGCCGGCTCTACCTGGGCAGCGAGATCGGCCAGGGCTACGCCGGCGACGAAGACAACGGCGAGATGTCGGCCTGGTACAGCTTTGCGATGCTGGGCCTGTATCCCTTGCGGATGGGCGCCCCCGAGTATGTGATCGGCTCGCCCGCCTTCGAGCGCGCCGAGGTCCGCCTCGACAACGGGCGTACGCTGACCGTCATCGCCCACGGCAACAGCCCGGAGAACGTCTACGTGCAGTCGCTGAAGGTCAACGGCAAGCCCTGGCGCCAAGCCTGGATCGGCCACGAGCTGATCGCCGCCGGCGCCACCCTGGAATTCACGATGGGCAGCGCGCCCTCGGCCTGGGGCAGCGATCCCGGCGCCTTGCCTCCATCGATGAGCAAGCCCGGCCGCCGGCCCGCGTCCATGCAGGACCGCTCCGGCACGGCACGCACGGTCACGGTCGATGGCGGCGGTGCGGCCACCGCGCTGGTCGACGACGATGCCGCGACCGCGCTGACGCTGCCGGCGCGGGCCGGGGTCGGCTTCGCGTTTGCCGATCCGGTCGCCGTCAGCCACTACACGATCACCGGCGGCAAGACGCCGCCGGCGCAGCTGGCCTGGACGCTCGAAGGCCGCGACGCCAGGGGCCGCTGGACCGTGCTGGACCGGCGCCGCGGCGAAACCTTCGCCTGGGAGCATCAACTGCGTCCCTTCCGCATCGCCAGCCCGGGCGCCTACCGCGCGTACCGGCTGCGCTTCGAGAATGCCGCAGCCTTCGACCTGGCCGAGCTGGAACTGCTGTTTACTAAAACACGCTAAAAATCGCCCCGATCCGGTCGCCGTGATTGACGCTCGTAAATCGCGGCTGCTATAAGAACTACCTATGAAGAACGCGGCCATCAGCGTTTAATAAAATGAATATCGGAGACTTTTCCATGCACAGTATTTCGCTTGTGCAGCCATGAGCGAGGTGACCCTGCGCGACATCGCCGAAGCCACCGGGATGTCGATCGGCACCGTGTCGCGCGCCCTGAAGAACCAGGCCGGCATGACCGAGGCGACCCGCGGCAAGGTGCGCGATGCGGCGCTGCGGCTTGGCTACGACTTCAATCAATTGAAGAAGGGCCGCATCCGGCGCATCGCCTTCCTGTTGCACAGCCAGCACAACACCCTGGCGTCCAGCCCCTTCTATTCACCGGTGCTGCACGGCGCCGAAGAAGCCTGCCGGCGCGAAGGCGTCGCGCTGTCCTTCATCGCGGTCGGCCCGGCCGAACCGGTGCTCGGCCTGATCCGCCTGCACCAGCCGGACGCCTTCCTGTGCGCCGGCTTCTTCGAGCCGGAAGTGCTGGCCGTCCTGCAGCAGGTCGGCAAGCCGGTGGTGCTGGTCGACATGCACCGCCGCGGCTTCACCTCGGTGAATCCCGACAACGTACGCGGCGGCTACCTGGCCACCCAGCACCTGCTGCGCTGCGGCCGCAAGCGCATCGCCATGCTGTCCGGTTCCCTGGCCCACTACAGCATCCAGCAGCGCAATCGCGGCTTCCGCCAGGCCCTGTTCGATGCCAAGGTCCACGCCGATCCGGCCCTGGAAGTCATCGTCCCCACCATGGGCGACGGCGACGAGGCCGTGGTGGAAGCCATGCGCAGCCTGCTCAGCCTGCCGAAACCGGCCGATGCGGTCTTTTGCTACAACGACAGCACGGCGCTGGCGGCCATGAAGTACTGCCTCAACGAGGGCATGAAGATCCCGCACGACATCGCCATTGTCGGCTTCGACGACATCGCCGCCGCCGCCGCGGCCATTCCCCCGCTCAGCACCATCCGCGTGGACAAGGAAGCCCTGGGCCGGGCCGGGGTCGAACTCCTCCTCAACAAGCCCGAAGAAAACCCATCCCAGATCACCGTGCCGGTCGAAATGATCGTGCGCGAAAGCAGCTGCGACGACTAACGCACCCCAGACCACCACACCACATGTCCACATTCCCGAACTTCCGCAGCCCGACCGTGCTGCTCGACCATGCGCGCCACACGATGCGCTTCTACCACCCGCGCGCGATCGACCCCGCCGGCGGCCTGTTCCACTTTTTCAAGGACGACGGCACGGTCTACGATACGCGCCAGCGGCACCTGGTCAGCAGCACCCGCTTCGTGTTCACCTATGCCATGGCCTACCGCCATTTCCAGGACCCGGCCTACCTGGAGGGCCTGCGCCATGCCCTGCGCTTCCTGCGCACCGGGCACCGCGATCCCGTCGGCGGCGGCTATGCCTGGCTGCTGGACGGCGACCAGGTGGCCGACGACACCCAGCATGCCTATGGCCTGGCCTTCGTGCTGCTGGCCTATGCCCATGCCACGATGGCGGGCCTGGAACAGGCGCGGATCTGGATCGGGGAAAGCTTCGAGCTGATGGAAAAGCGCTTCTGGGATCCGCAGGCCGGCCTGTATGCCGATGAAGCCAGCCGCGACTGGACGCTGTCCGGCTACCGCGGACAGAACGCCAACATGCATGCCGTCGAGGCGCTGCTGGCAGCCTACCAGGCCACCGGCGAGCGCCGCTACCTGGAGCGCGCCTACACCGTGGCCAACAACATCACCCGGCGCCAGGCCGAGCGCTGCGGCGGCCTGATCTGGGAGCATTACGACGCCCAGTGGCAGCCCGACTGGGTCTACAACGTCGACGATCCGGAAAACCTGTTCCGCCCCTGGGGCTACCAGCCCGGCCACTTCACCGAATGGGCCAAATTGCTGCTGCAGCTGGAGAAGCGCGCCCGCGGCGTGCTGGAACAGGACCTGGACTGGCTGCTGCCGACCGCCGAGCGCCTGTTCAGTGTCGCGGTGGAGAAGGGCTGGGATGTCGAGTACGGTGGCCTGTGCTATTCGCTGGCGCCCGACCTGTCGGTATGCGACGCCCACAAGTATTTCTGGGTGCAGGCCGAGAGCGCGGCGGCGGCGGCCATGCTGGCCCAGCGCACCGGCAATGCCGGGTACTGGGACTGGTACCAGCGCCTGTGGGAGTACAGCTGGACCCACATGGTCGACCACGAGCATGGCGCCTGGTTCCGCATCCTGGACCGCCAGAACCGCAAGCTCAGCGACGAGAAGAGCCCGGCCGGCAAGGTCGACTACCACACCATGGGCGCCTGCTACGACATCGTGGCGGTGCTGAGGGAGGCCGGGCATGCATGATGCACCCCTGATGCTGTGCGCCGGCGAGGCGCTCACCGACATGATCCACCGGGGCGGCGAACAGTGGGTGAGCCGGGTGGGAGGCTCGACCTGGAACGTGGCGCGCGCCCTGGCGACCCTGGGCGAACCCACGGCCTTCGCCGGCGCCATCGGCCGCGACCGTTTCGGCGACGCCCTGTGGGCGGCCAGCGAGCTGGTGGGCCTGGACCTGCGGCTGACCCAGCGCGTCGACCGTGCGCCGCTGCTGGCCGTGGTGGAGCAGGGCGAACCGCCGCGCTACTTCTTCATCGGCGAGAACAGCGCCGACCTGCACTTCGATCCGGACCGCTTGCCGGCCGGCTGGCCGGACGCGCTGCGCTGGGCCCACTTCGGCGGCATCAGCCTGGCGCGCGAGCCGCTGGCCGCGAAGCTGGTCACCCTGGCGCGGCAGCTGAAAGCCCGCGGCGTGGCGATCAGCTACGATCCGAATTACCGCAATCTGATGGACGAGCGCTACACGCCGACCCTGCAGGCCATGGCGGCGCTGGCCGACGTGATCAAGGTTTCGGACGACGACCTGCGCGGCCTGTTCCCCGGCGTCGGTCTGGACGAGGCCCTGCTGCGCCTGCGCGCCTTCAATCCCGGCGCCATGTGCCTGCTGACGCGCGGGGGCCAGGGCGCCAGCCTGTTCAACGGCGCCCAGCGCTGCGACGCCCATGCACCGGCAGTCGAGGTGGTGGACACCGTCGGCGCCGGCGACGCCAGCGTGGCCGGCCTGCTGCACAGCCTCGCACGCCATCCGGGCCGGTCCTTGCTGGCCCACCTGCACGCCGCGCTGGCGGCCGGTTCCGCCGCCTGCCTGCAGGCCGGCGCCACCCCGCCCCAGCCCGCGTCCATGCAGCGATTGTTCGAACTGCTCGAAGGAGAGGTATCGTGATGCGCCAAGCCCGTTTTGCTCCATTCCTGCTGCTGGCCTGCCTGCTGCCGGCAGCGGCGCTTGCCAACCCGACGCCGGTGAACACCTTCATCGGCACCCAGGACGAAGGCAATACCTTCCCCGGCGCGTCTGCGCCTTTCGGCAAGATCCAGGTCAGCCCGATCGCCGACCATTACGCCGGCTACCGCTACAGCGACAAGCGCATCCGCGGCTTCGGCCACTCCTTCGTGTCCGGCGCCGGCTGCTGGGAGCAGGGCGGGCAGCTGTCGGTGCTGCCGGTCACCGGCAGCATCCAGCCGGGCGGCGACTTCGACACCGCCAAGCCGGGCAGCTTCGACCACAAGAAGTATGCCGCCGAGTACAGCCATGAGGGCGAGGTCGGCCAGGCCGGCTACTACAAGGTGAAGCTGAGCAGCTATGGCGGCATCACCGCCGAATCGACCGCGCTGACCCGCGCCGCGGCCGAGCGCTATACCTTCGCGCCCGGCACTGCAAGCGGCCACCTGCTGCTCAACCTGGGCCAGGCCAACGAGCGCCATTCGGTCATCGGCAGCGAGGTCAGGATCGTCGACGAGCGCAGCGTCGAGGGCCGCATCGTCACCAGGAGCTTCTGCGGCGGCGCCAAGTACACCACCTGGTTCCGCATGGTGTTCGACCAGCCTTTCGCCGCGCAGGGCATCTGGGACGACCGCGGCGGCTGGCCCGGCGCGAACGGTCCCAGCCAGCAGGGTGAGGGCAAGCCGCATGGCGTCTGGCTGAGCTTCGACCTGAAGAACGGCAAGGCGGTCACCGCAGTCAGCGCGATCTCGCACGTGGATGCCGAAGGCGCGAGGATCAACCTGAAGGCAGATGGCATGGCGAACGGCCGGCCGCTGAGTTTCGACGCCATGAAGGCGAAGTCGCAGGCCGGGTGGCAGCGCGAACTGGGCAGCGTGCGCATCGAGGGCGGCAGCCATGACGACCGCACCGTGTTCTACACCGCGCTCTACCACGCGCTGCTGCAGCCGATGACCGGCAACGACGCCGACGGACGCTACCGCGGCTACGACGACAAGATTCACGTCGCCAAGGACTGGACCTATTACGAGTACTTCTCGCTGTGGGACACCTACCGCGCCCAGAACCAGCTGATCGCGCTGCTGCGTCCGCAGCGGGCGCGCGACATCGCCAACTCGGTGCTGAAGATCCGCGAACAAGGCGGCTGGCTGCCGCGCTGGGGCTATGCCAGCTTCGAGACCAACATCATGACCGGCGATCCGGTCACGCCCTTCCTGGTCGACCTGTGGCGTTACGGCGCCCTGAAGGGCCGCGAGAAGCAGGCCTATGCCGCGCTGCGCGAGAACGCCTTCGGCGTGCCGGCCTTCTCCATCCGTCCGCAGGGGCGTGCCGGCAACCCGAGCTACCTGCGCCAGGGCTTCGTGCAGTACGACCGCGGCTTCATTTCCAAGGGCATGGACACCGACCCGCACCACGGCGCCTCCGCGACCCTGGAATATGCACTGGCCGACAGCGCGCTGGCGCAGATGGCGAAAGCACTCGGCCACACGAAAGACGCGCAGGTACTGGCCCAGCGCGCCCTCAACTGGAAGAAGGTCTGGGACCCGTCCGTGGTCGACGCCCCGACCGGGCAGCGCGGCTTCCCGCGTCCGCGCCTGGAAGACGGCAGCTGGTTCGCCGACGTCGGCAGCGGCTTCGACCCGCGCGGCGACCACGGCTTCCACGAAGGCACGGCCTGGCAATACCAGTGGCTGGTGCAGCAGGACGTGCCCGGCCTGGCCGCGGCGATGGGCGGCACCGCCCAGGCCCTGCGCCGCCTCGACCAGTTCTTCGACTACGAGGCCGTGCTGGCCGACCCGAATGCGGTGCGCAAGTCCTGGGTGGTGGGACCATACAGCTATTACAGCCAGTTCCGCTACAATCCGAACAACGAGCCGGACCTGCACGCGCCCTGGATGTACACCCTGATGGGCCAGCCCTGGAAGACCACCGCGGTGCTGCGCGGCGCGGAAACCCTGTTCACCAACGGCCCCGGCGGCGTCACCGGCAACGACGACCTCGGCACCATGTCGGCCTGGTACCTGTTCAGCGCCCTGGGCCTGTATCCGGACGCGCCGGGCAGCGGCCGCTTCCTGCTGCACGCGCCGCGCTTCGCGCGCGCCGAGATCGACCTGCCGCAGGGCCGCGTGCTGCGCATCGAGGCGCCCGGGACGAAGCCCGGCGAACGCCGCTTCGTGCAGGATGTAGAGTGGGCAGGGCGCCCCGTGTCGCGGGTGTGGCTGGACTGGGAGCAGCTGCAGGCCGGCGGCACCCTCGGCTACCGCCTCACGGCGCAGCCGGACAGCGCGGGATGGGGCACGCGCGCCGCCGACCTGCCGCGCCCACCGGCCGGCCTGCAAGCAAAATAACTATATAAACTTATTCGACACCAGGAGACAGCATGGCAAACATGGTCAACAACGTGGCGCCCGCCGCCCCCCATGAGGGGGCAGGGATGGCGCAGCAGGGGAGCAACAGGAGCGCACTGGTGATCGTCACCATCCTGTTCTTCATGTGGGGCTTGATCACCTCGCTGAACGACGTCCTGATTCCCCACCTGAAGGCGATCTACACGCTGACCTATGTGCAGGCGATGCTGGTCCAGTTCTGCTTCTTCGGCGCCTATTTCATCGTGTCGCTGCCGGCCGGCGCCCTGATCCGCCGCATCGGCTACCAGAAAGGCGCCGTGGCCGGGCTCCTGATCGCCGCGGCCGGCTGCGCGCTGTTCTATCCCGCCTCGTTCAGCGGCTACGGACTGTTCCTGTTCGC
Source organism: Telluria sp. ZB4P36 (assembly GCF_059685865.1). Lineage (NCBI taxonomy): Bacteria > Pseudomonadati > Pseudomonadota > Betaproteobacteria > Burkholderiales > Oxalobacteraceae > Telluria > Telluria sp. ZB4P36. The sequence goes on along the minus strand of NZ_JCASIE010000010.1, from coordinate 44,720 downwards.
CTTCTTCGTGCTGGCCTCGGGCATCACGGTGCTGCAGGTGGCGGCCAATCCCTATGTGGCGGTACTCGGACCGGCGCGCACGGCATCCAGCCGCCTGACCCTGACCCAGGCCTTCAACTCGCTCGGCACCACCATCGGCCCGGCGGTCGGCGGCCTGCTGATCTTCTCGGCCGCCGGCGCGGCAGTCGCCGCGGATGCGGCGAGCGTGCGCGGCCCCTACCTGGCCCTGGCCGGCGCGCTGGCCGTGCTGGCAGTGCTGTTCCTGGCGGCGAAGCTGCCGCACATCGCCGAGAGCGAAGACCTGCCGCTGGCGGGCGAGGGCCACGGCTCTGCCCTGGCGCATCGCCACCTGGTGCTGGGCGCGATCGGGATCTTCCTGTACGTGGGGGCGGAAGTCAGCATCGGCAGCTTCCTGATCAACTTCCTCGGCGAGTCGCATATCGCCGGCCTGTCGCACGCCGACGCCGCGCACTACGTCAGCATCTACTGGGGCGGTGCCATGGTCGGCCGCTTCATCGGCTTCGCGGTGATGCGCGTGGTCAGCCCGGGCAAGACCCTGGCCTTCAATGCGCTGGCGGCGATCGCCCTGGTGCTGGCCGGGACCTTCGGCGAGGGCGCTGTCGCCATGTGGGCGATCCTGGCCGTGGGCCTGTGCAATTCGATCATGTTCCCGACCGTCTTCAGCATGGCGCTGCACGGCCTCGGCAAGTACACGGGCCAGGGCTCGGGCATCCTGTGCATGGCCATCGTCGGCGGCGCGGTGGTGCCCTTCGCACAGGGCGCGCTGGCCGATGCCATGGGCGTCCAGGCATCCTTCCTGCTGCCGGCGGCCTGCTATGCCTTCATCCTGTATTTCGGCGTCAAGTACGCGTCCATGTACGCCGCGCAGTAAGCGTGTTTGCTAAGATGCCGGTTTTGAAGAGTCGGCATCCAGCAATGATCCAGTTCACCCACAACGACATCGAGGTCGGCGCGCGCCTGGTCGAAGCCCTGGTCAGGCAGGCGCAGTCCCTGCAGGGCATGCCGATCACGCATGGCGACCTGCTCACGCTGGCGCGTTCCCTGCACTCGAAAGATGCGGTGCTGGGCCGGGCGGTGGTGGTCGGCATCGGGCCGAAACTGCGCTTCGTCGAGGGTTTCTGCGCGGCCCACGGCTATCCCAACCTGGCCTGCCTCGCGGTGGGCAAGGGCAGCCTGCCTGCGGGGCTGGAAGCGGAGCGGCGCGCCGTCGCCGCCTTCGACTGGTCCACGGCGGATACGCAGCTGCCTGCCTATGCCGACGCGATCCGCGCGACCGTGCCGGCACGCTTCAAGCCGCGCAAGGAACGTCCGGCGGACGTGGCCTGGTACGCGTATTTCTGTTCCCACCGCGCTGCCTGCGAAACCCTCACGCAGGAAGACAAGCAGGAGATCATCAACCTCCTGATGGCCGGTCTGGACCCGGAGACGGCGCTCAAGCGCGTCCTTGCGGAAAAGCCCTAGCCATTGCTGTGGGAAGCAGTCTCCGCGATAATCGCTGCTGTCAATCCAGCGTCCAACCACAGGAAAGTCCCGATGTTCACCTTCAAGCCGCTCTCGTCCGCCGTCCTGGCCGCGCTGCTCGCCGCGCCAGCCGTCCATGCCGCCGATCCCGCCCCGCAGCCGGCGCCCGTGCGGATCGGCGTCGCTTCCTTCAACATGGCCTGGGCCGGCTCGCAACAGGATTTCGACCGCCAGAATGCCGTCTGCAAGACCGTGTTCTGGTGCGATACGCGCCCGCGGCGCCAGCCGGGGCAGGCCACCATCACCGAAGAAGCCACGCGGGTGGCACGCCAGTGCGTCGCCGATACCGAGCGCCTGGCCGGCGGGCCGGCGGGGGCGGCCATGATGGCGCCGTGTAACGCCTACCAGGGCCGCGGCGCCCCGGTGCCGCTGGTCAGCGCCGACTATGCAGCCAAGCTGGCCGGCCTGCAGGCGACCATCGCCAGGCTGATCGAAGGCGAGGGCGTGCGCGTGATCGCCTTCCAGGAAGTGCGCTCGGCCGAGGTGGTGAAGCAGCTGCTCGGCCGCCATGCCGAGCGCTTCGGCGTCTGCGACGCGCCGCACGAGGGATTCCAGACCCTGGCCTTCGCCTGGGACCGCAGCCTGGGCCAGGAGGGCCGCTGCAGCGTGGAGACCGGCCTGGCGGTAAGCGACAATCCCGCCGATCCGGATGCGCGCAAGGTACGTCCGGGGCTGGCGCTCGAGCTGCAGGTGGCGGGACGCCGCATCAGCTTCCTGAACGTGCATCTGAAGTCGGGCTGCGCCAACATCGTGCCGACCCCGGTCTACCAGGCGCGCCTGCTCGACGATCCGGCCGGCGCCTGCAAGGTCCTGAACCGCCAGGTGGCCCCGCTGGAGCGCTGGATCGACAGCGTGGCGAAGGGGAGCGCCGATTTCGTCCTGCTGGGCGACTTCAACCGCCGCATCGATGAGGAGGCCGCGGCAGGCATCCCTCCGGCACAGGTGCGCGCGGACGGCAGCGGTCCCGCCGGCGTACCGGCGCCGGCGGCGGACGGCAGGGTGGCGACGCGCTACCTGTGGCAGGAGCTGAATGACGGCGGCAGGTCGCTGCAGCAGGTGCCGCTGGCGGGCGTCGAGGAGGGGTGCCGCGGCTTCTCGGGCCTGGACCATATCGTGCTCAGCGGCTCGCTGGCGGCGCGCCAGCCGGCCGGCCTGGGCTCGCGCAAGACGGCCGTCGTGCAGGCGCCGGGCCAGCGCATCGAGACCAGCGATCACTGCCCGCGCAGCGTCACGCTGGCCTTCTAGTACTTAGCGCAGCGCCGGACCGCTCACTGGTCCCAGCCGCGGTGCACGGCCGCCCGGATGCCGTCCCATGGCAAGGGACGGGCGTCCGGATGAGCGCCTTCCCACTCGGCGCGCAGCCCGTCTTCCACATCGTCCCAGTCACGGCCCTGGAACGCCGCCCGGCGGTGCGTATTCTTGCCGTAGCGGTAAGCCGGGGCAAGATCTTCGTAAGGGGTGCCGGGATAATTGTCCGCGTGGTGGGAGCGGTAGCTGGCCTCGTCCGTATCCATGCCCAGGGAAATCCTGTCCCATCCGTGGCGCAGGGCATCCATGAAGCCTTCCCAGGGCGGCAGTTCGCCGGGGTGGCGCCGCTTCCAGGTGCTGGCCGCCGCGCCGGCATCCTCCGGGTCCGGGCGGTGGGCGGCAGGGCCGCCGGCGCCTCTTCCGCTCGCGTAGTGGGTCTTCCAGTGGCTCCGGTAATGCTCGTCGCCGTCGATCTCCGGGCTGGTGCTGTCCCAACCGGTGCGGATCGCCGCTTCGGAAGCGTCCCAGGCCGGCCCTTCCGGATCGCCTGCCTCCCAGGCCTGCCGCAGTTCGGTGCGGGACTCGTCCCACGAACGGTTGCGGTAACGGTCGCTGTCGTGCAGGTCGCGGCCGAAGCGGTAGGCGGCCAGCGCCGCGCCGCCGCGGGGCGCGTCCGGCGCCGTGTCCGGCCACTGCCCGGCGGGAAGCATCGGTTCGCGGAAGGTGGTGCCGATCGTGGACGTGTCGTCCGCGTCGCGGGTGCCGAAATAGTGGGCGGGGCCGCGTCCGTAGTGCTGCAGCGCTCCCGGCGCATTGCGCTGTTCGCGCCTGGGCTGCCAGGTGCCGGCATCCTCCCTGTCGATGCGAACGAAGCCCGGGACCAGGGAAACGGCGCGCTCCGCTTCGGCTTCGGAGTGTGTCGCAAGAGTAAGAATGTAGCTGTCATGGGGGAGCGGGTCGGGGGCGGCCGCGACCGGATCGCTGCGCGCATGGTCGAACAGCCGCGACAGGAAGCGTGCCGTCGATGTGCCTGGCGGATCCTGCCATACGGGGGAGGCGGCGTCTCCGGCCACCGGCGCGTTCGCCAGCGCCAGCTCGGCGTCCGGATAGCCCGAGGCCAGTAATTGATCCAGCGCGCGCTGGGCCGTGCCGCGGTCTTCGTAGACCGCTTTCAAGGTATGCCGCATGATGTCCTCCTGCTGCCGTTGAGGGTTGGTGCTTGCCGTTGGAACGGTCGTGCCGTACTGGTACGGCCCGCAGCATGCGGGCTGATGGTGGTCGCCGGGCGACCGGGAAGGGCAGGCGGGGCCATGCATGGAAGGCCCCGTCTCCAGAGTGTACTCCGGGGGACAGGAAAGCTGTTGTGCGCACGCCTGCGATGACCAACGACGTTGTCCGCATCGTGCTAGCATGGGACACCGCCGGGCCAGGCCAGGCAGGCGGCAGCGGAGGCATAGTGGCAAACCGAGTCCTCATCATTTCGCCCAGCGCGGACGACATCCGTGCGCTGGAACATGCCTTGGGCGATGCGCGCGACGGCCCCTTCGATGTCGAGAGCGCGTCCACCCTGGCCGCGGGCATCGGCCGCGTCCGCCAGGGCGGGATCGATGTCATCCTCATGGACATGATGTTGCCGGACAGCCAGGGCCTGGCTTCCTTCGCCCGGTGTCACGAAGCGGCGCGCCACACGCCCATCCTGACCTTGTGCGCACTCGACGACGAGGAAAACGCCCGCGAGACGGTCCAGCAGGGCGCCCAGGGCTGGCTGTCGAAGGGCTACTTCGACAACAGCCTGGTGCCCCAGGCCTTGCGCAACATCATCGAGCGCATGAAGGTGGAGCAAGGCCTCTACCTTGCCCAGGCACGTGCCGCGGTCACGCTGAACTCGATCGGCGATGCCGTCATCTCGGTCGACATGCATGGCCGCGTCGATTACCTGAACAGCGCGGCCGAACTCATCACCGGGTGGCCGCGCGACGAGGCCCGCGGGCGGCTTGTCCGGGAGGTGCTCGCCATGGTCGACGGGCTCAGCGGGGATGCCATCGCCAACCCCTTCGACACCATCCTGCAGAGAGGTCATTCAGAGGAGCTGAGCAGCGATGCCGTCCTGGTCGCCCGCGATGGCAGGCGCATTCCGATCGACGATTCGGCCACCCCGATCCACGACTGGAACGAGCAGCTCGTCGGTGCCGTCATGGTGTTCAGGGACATCTCCGATACCGTCGCGCTGACATCGAAAATGCGGCACCAGGCACAGCATGATTTCCTGACCGGCCTGCCCAACCGTGTGCTGCTGCACGACCGCATCACACAAGCCATTGCCGCAACCAGACGCCATGACACCAACCCGGCCCTGTTGTTCCTTGACCTGGACAAATTCAAGCACATCAACGATTCCCTGGGCCATGCAGTGGGCGACCAGTTGCTCCAGGCCGTCTCCGCACGCCTGCTCCAGTGCGTGCGCACCTCGGACACGGTCAGCCGCCACGGCGGCGACGAGTTCGTGATCCTGCTGGCGGACGAACGGCGCCCGCACGACGCGGCGCTCACGGCTGAAAAGATCCTGCTGGCCCTGTCGAGCCCCTTCGACATCGAGGGGCAGCAATTGCACACCTCGACGAGCATCGGCATCAGTGTGTTTCCGCTCGACGGCGGCGACGCCGCAGCCCTGATCAAGAATGCCGACACCGCGATGTATCACGCCAAGGAGAGCGGGCGCGGTAGTTACCAGTTCTTCCGTCCCGACATGAACACCCGCGCCGTGGAGCGCCAACTGATCGAAAGCAGCCTGCGGCGGGCGCTCGAACGCCACGAGTTCGCGCTGCACTACCAGCCCAAGGTCGACCTGGAAACCAGGCGCATCAGCGGTGTCGAAGCCCTGCTGCGCTGGGAGCACCCGGAATGGGGAATGACGCTGCCGGAGCGCTTCATCGTCATTGCCGAGGAGTGCGGCCTGATCATCCCGATCGGGCGCTGGGTATTGGCCGAAGCCTGCGCGCAGGCGGTGCGCTGGCGCGGCCGCGGCCTGTCCCCCGTGTCGATCGCCGTGAATGTGTCGGCCCTCGAATTCCGGCACCGGGATTTCTTCGATCATGCGCTTGCCGTGTTCAAGGACAGCGGCGTCGACCCGGCCTGCCTGCAGCTCGAGCTGACCGAAAGCGTGCTGATGCGCGACGTCGCCACCAGTGCCGGCCTGCTCGCCAGGTTCAAGGCGATGGGCGTGCAGATTGCCGTGGACGACTTCGGCACCGGCTATTCGAGCCTGAGCTACCTGAACCAGTTCGCGATCGACGTGCTCAAGATCGACCAGTCCTTCGTCAGGGCGATCGACGGCGCGGCGGACACGGATGGGGCCATTGTCAGCGCCGTGATCGGGATGGGCAAGAACCTGCACCAGCGCGTCATTGCCGAAGGCGTCGAGGACGCCGGCCAGCATGCTTTCCTCAAGGCACACGGCTGCAACGAGGGGCAGGGCTACTTCTTCAGCAAGCCGGTCGATGCGGGCCGGATGGGCGAAATGCTCGACACCGGCGTCTGCGCCTGAGAGCCTCCGGCAACACCCCCATTGCTGCGCTGCATTCGTTTGCCCCACAGACTCTTCGAGCAGGCGGGCTCGTGAATTTATTTGGCAGGTGTTCAAAATCGTTAACCACTTGTGCGTGCTTCAGGAATAACCTGAAGTCTTCTTAACAGCCGTGAGGCCGAAGGGAAGGGGAGATCATGAGAACTCGCACCATTACCCGCGTCATCATCCAGGCAGTCGCCGGCATCGCCGCGGCTTCTGCCTATGCCGCAGCAGGCGCGCAGGAACGTACCCCGCTGCTCGATCCGATACCAGCACCGATTCCACACAACCCCGCCAGGTTCGACCTGGAAACCGTGATATCCGGCCTGGTGTCGCCGGTGGCCGCGGCGGTTGCGCCGGGCGACCGGCGGCATTTGTACGTGGCCGACCAGCCCGGCCAGCTCTGGCGCGTTCCCATCGCCAACCGCGAGGACGAGGACGACGACGACGACGGCGGATCGGGGCGGCCGGAACTGTTCCTGGACGTGAGCCGCCTGCTGGTCTCGCCGCTGGGCCTGGGGCCGGGCCGATATGACGAACGCGGCCTGCTCGGCATCGCCTTCCACCCGCAATTCCGCTTCAACGGGCGCTTCTATACCTTCACCTCCCAGCCGGTGCGGGGCCGTGCCGACTTCAGCACCATGCCGGAGGGCGTGGCGCCGAACCACCAGAGCGTCGTGACCGAATGGCGGGTCCAGCGCCCGGGCAGGCGCAACAGCCCGGTCGACCTGTCGAGCGCGCGCGAGCTGATGCGCATCGACAAGCCCCAGTTCAACCACAACGGCGGCGCGCTCGCGTTCGGCACCGACCAGATGCTGTACATCTCGCTGGGCGATGGCGGCGGCGCGGACGACGAGGGCGTCGGCCACGCTCCCGAGGGCAATGCGCAGAGCCTGGCGGCCGGCAACGTGCTCGGCAAGATACTGCGCATCGACCCGCTTGGACAGAACGCGGCCAACGGCAAGTACGGCATCCCGGCGGACAATCCCTTCGTCGGCAGGACCGGCGCCGACGAAATCTTCGCCTACGGCTTCCGCAACCCCTTCCGCATGTCCATCGATGCCTCCGGCCGCCTGATCGTGGGTGACGTCGGCCAGAATGCCGTCGAGGAAGTGGACGTCGTCACGGCAGGCGGGAACTACGGCTGGCGCATCAAGGAGGGGACTTTCCTGCTCGATACCGCCGGACCGGACGCCCCCAGCTTCGTGTATGCCGACAGCCCCGGTTTGCCGGCCAACCTGGTCGATCCCCTCGCCCAGTACGACCGCGCCGACCGCGCGGGCGGGCCGCCGGAACGGGTCGCCGTCATCGGCGGCTACGTCTACCGCGGCAACCGGGTCCGCGACCTGCGCGGCCACTACGTGTTCGGCGACTATGCCGGCAGGGGTACCGCCACGCCGCGTGGCAGCCTGTTCGTGCTGGGCCGGAACAATCGGGTCGAACATATCACCCCGGTGAGCCGGAATCCCTTCGACATGGCGGTGCTGGGCTTCGCCCAGGATCACCGGGGCGAGCTGTACGTCCTGGCCAACCGCACCGGCACCTTGCTCGGCAATACAGGCGCGGTCATGAAGTTCGTGCGCGCACGGCGCTGAAGTCCCTCCCGAACGCAGGACGGCGACTGGATCGGGGCCAGGCGCCGGCTCCGGCGGTGTCGGGCCAAACAATGCAGATCGATGTCGCCACGGGCCCATCCAGGGCCCGTGCGCGTTTACGCGGCATTCCGTATCTTTTGAACAGCGTAAATATTTTTTTCAACAAAGTGGCCCGACCACTTTATAATGCGGTCATATCAATTCGAAAAAAGCCAGCAAAGGCGGCTGAGAATTGGCGGAAAGGTTCGCAGCTTTGCAAGCAGAGTGGCCTGACCAATTTGTAGTTTGGTCATATCAATTCTTATACAATAATTAAGGAGACGTGAATGCACCCCTACTTCGTTCCCACCCTGCGCCGAGCCCAGCTCGCCTCCGCGGTGAGCCTGGCGCTGTTCCAGCTGTCCGCGCAGGCCCAGGCGCAGAATGCCGATGCACCTTCCTCGAGCCCGGTTGCCCAGGCCGTGGTCGTGACCGGTTCGCTGATCCGCCGCGTCGATGACGAGGGCACCAATCCCGTCACCACCGTCAAGGCGGCGGAAATGGAGGCGCGCGGCCATACCGAACTGAAGGATTTCGTGCTCGAGCAGCCGCAGTCGCTGTCGCTCGGCACCAACTCGGGCGCGGCCGGTCCGGTGACCAACCTGCGCGGCCTCGGCCCGATGCGCACCCTGTCGCTGCTGAACGGCCGCCGCCTGGCGAACGAGCCGCTGCAGGACCAGTACGTCTCGGTCAACGTGATCCCGCGCATGGCGCTGGACCGCGTCGAGACCCTCAACGGCGGCGGCGCCTCGATCTATGGCGCCGACGCCATCGGCGGCGTGCAGAACTACTGGACCAAGCGTGGCTACAAGGGCGCGTCGATCAAGGCCGAATACGCCCGTCCGGAACTGAGCGGAGGCGGCACGACCAAGGCCATCGGCGCGATCGCCGGCTGGGGCGACCTGGGCGAAAACGGCTTCAATGCCTACATCGCGGTCGACCACCAGAAGAAGGATGCGCTGTTCCAGGGCGACCGCCCGGAGCAGCACGACCCGGCCGTGCTGCGCACCCTGGGCCTGGGCATCACGCCGGATGGACGCAATCCCAACCCGCTGGCCAACTTCGGCTTCGCCCGCAACGCGAACTCCAACTTCAATCCGAACTTCGCCACCGGCTGCAGCTCGCCGTACTCGCTGCCGACCCTGGGCAACCTCAGCCAGAATACGCCGCCGACCTATGCGCCGGGCTGCATCCGCAATCCGCTGTTCTGGAATGCGGTGACCGACGGCAGCGAGATCACCACCGTCAGCGCGCGCGCCAGCTGGAACGTGGCGGGCGGCCACAAGATCGACCTCGACGTGCTGCATTCCGAGTTCACCGTGCAGAAATTCCGCGGCATGCAGGTGCCGGGCACGAACCAGCCGTTCACCACCTATTCGATGGCGCCGACCAGCCGCTTCTACCCGGGCAAGGGCATCACGCCGCTGCCGAAAGTCGTGGGCAGCAATACCGGCGCCAACACCCCGGCCATGTTCATCGACCCGACCCGGACCACCGGCGCGGTCAGCGACCTGAACATGAACAACCGGACCATCTACTTCCAGTGGGGGCCGGGCGAACTCGGGCCGGCCTACCGTAACGACGAGCAGGGCAATGACCGCATCGTGCTGTCGGCCGAAGGCGAAGTGCTGGGCTGGGACTACCGCGCCGGCCTGAACTACGGCCGCTCGAAGCGCGACACCCGCGTCGGCGAAGGCTACATCCTGTACTCCAAGGCCCAGGAAGGCTTCGACAAGGGCATCCTGAATCCCTTCGGTCCGCAGGACGCCGCCGGCGCCGACTACCTGCGCAGCATCCAGGCCGAGGATTACACCTATCGCCTGAACAAGGCCTTCAACAAGAGCGTCGACCTGACCGTCACCCGTCCGGTGTGGGAGCTGGGTGGCGGCGACATGATCCTGGCGGTGTCGGGCGAACTGCGCGAGGATTCGGCGCGCACCTTCAACGCGCCGCTCGACTATGTGCTGAAGAAGGCCGACGGCAGCTACAACATCGACGCCTCGGGCAACGTGGTGCAGAGCGACCTGGTCGGCGAATTGCCGCAGGGCGTGGCCAAGAAACTCAAGCGCAAGATCTCCTCGCTGGTGCTCGAGGTCGATGCGCCGATCACCAAGACCTTCCTGGTCAACGGCTCGGTGCGCGCCGACCGTTACGACGACCTGAAGCAGACCACGGTGAACCCGGCGCTGGCGGCGCGCTGGCAGCCGATGCAGCAGCTGGTGCTGCGCAGCTCGGTCTCGAGCGGCTTCCGCGCGCCGTCCATCATGGACATCCAGAACCCGACGCCGGAAGTCCGCACCCTGGTGATGGACGACCCGGTCCTGTGCCCGAGCAGCCAGCCACTGGTGGCCGGCACCGGTACCCCGCGCCAGGGTTTCACGGCCGACCAGGTCTGCAACGTGCAGACCACCTACTGGACCAAGTCGCCGAACAACACCCACCTGAAGCCCGAGAAGTCGCGCGGCTTCAACTTCGGCATCGGCCTCGAGCCGATCAAGAACCTGTCGCTGACGGTCGACTACTGGGGCCTGAAACTGCGTGACGTGCTGGGTGCGGTCTCGATCGCCGAGATCCAGCAGAACCCGGTCAAGTACGACAGCGTCATCAACCGCCGCGCCGACGGGACCATCGACTACATCATCGCCAGCCAGGCCAACCGTGGCCAGACCCGCATCCGCGGCGCCGACATCTCGGGTTCCTACCGCTTCCCGAAGACCAGCATCGGCAGCTTCGATGCGAAGCTGGACGCGACCTGGTACCACAAGTACGAGTTCCAGAGCGAGGCGGGCGGTGCATGGAACAGCAACGTCGGCATCATCACCAACGACGGCCGCTTCGGCAGCGCCGGTCCGAACTCGGGCCTGGCCGGCATGCCGCAGGTGAACCCGCGCTGGAAGTACACCGCCGCGGTCACCTACAGCACCGGCGACTGGAAGGCGACCCTGTCGCAGCGCTTCAACACCGCGCTGACCGACCTGACGCCGCGTGCCGGATCGACCCTGACCGAAGTGGAATCGTACAGCCAGTTCAACGTGAACGTGCGCTACACGGGCATCAAGAACACCACCCTGTCGCTGGGCGTGAACAACATCACGGAAGAATGGCCACCGCTGACCGCCAACACCATCTACAGCGGCGGCTACCTGACCAGCATGGCCGACATGATGGGCCGCGTGGTGCGCGTGTCGATGGAGTACAAGTTCTAAGCAGGGGCCAGTCCCTGAGCTCCTGAATCGGGGCGGCATGCGTGGCGGGGAACCGCCGCCCATGCCGCCTTTTTTTCGGAGGCGATATACTGTCACGACCGCTTACCGCCGCGGCAAGGCCACGTTTCCACATTCATCGCAGGGTTAGCGCATGCGCAGCCGGACCATCACCTGGATCAGCGTCCTCAGTGCCCTGGCGGTCGCCATCCTGCTGCCCTGGCTGGCGTGGCAGGAGGCGCAGCGCCAGGCCTGGGATGCGGCGGCCGAGATGACCCGGGCGTATGCGCGCGCGGTCCTGCATCGCGCCGACCAGACCGCCGGGCAGGCGGATGCCGCGATGCGGCGCCTGGCGAGCGTGCAAGGGGACCCCTGTGCGCCGGAGGCACTGGCGCTGATGCGCCAGCTCGATCTGACATCCACCTATATCCAGGCGGTCGGCTTCGTCCGGGACGACACGATCGTGTGCTCCTCGATGGGAAGCGTGCCGGTACCGCTCGGCAAACCCACCCTGCGTACCTCGCGCGGCGTCGCCGTCTATACGCATGTCCCGCTGGCGTCGGCAGGCGCCTCGCCGCTGATGGCCCTGGAGCGCGGAGGCTTCGCCGCGCTGTTGCACCGTGACCTCCCGCTCGATATCTCGGCCTCGATTCCCGGGACCGCACTCGGCTTGATGCACGTGGAGGCGGCCGTCGGCAGTGCCCCCGAACTGAGGCGGGGCGCCGTCAGGCGGGCCTGGCTCGCGACGCTTGGCGCCCGGCCGGAAGCCGCCTTCATCGACGGCGAGCAACTGGTCGCCATGGTCCGCTCGTCCCGTTTCCTGATGGTGGCTGTCGCGGCGGTGCCGGCTGCGACCATGGAGGAGCGCGCCATCGGCATCGCCTGGCGCCTGGTTCCCGCGGCGGCGCTGGTCGGGCTGGCGATGGCGGCGGCCGTGCTGGCCCTGGGGCGCCAGCAGCGCTCGATCGGCGCCGCCATGCGTCATGCCTTGCGCCATGACGAGTTCTACCTGGAGTATCAGCCCATCGTCGAGCTGGCGAGTGGACGCTGCGTCGGCGTGGAGGCGCTGCTGCGCTGGAGGCGCGCGCCCGGGGAGCCGATCGGGCCCGAGCTGTTCATTCCGGTCGCCGAACATTCCGGCATCATCACCCGCCTGACCGAGCGGGTGCTGGCGCTGGTCGAAGCCGACGCGGGCGGCTACCTGGCAGCCCATCCCGGCTTCCACGTGGCGCTCAACCTGTCGGCGGCCGACCTGCAATCGACGGCGATCGTCGGCTTGGTCGAGCGCTTCCTCCAGCGCAGCGGCGCCACCCCGTCCAACCTGATCGTCGAGATCACAGAGCGCGGCTTCCTCGACATGGACAATGCCTTGCGCGTCATCGCGGCCTTCCGCGCGCGCGGCATCGAGGTGGCGATCGACGACTTCGGCACCGGTTACTCGAGCCTGTCCTATCTGGAATCGCTGGAACTCGATTTCCTGAAGATCGACCGCTCCTTCATCGAAGCCATCGGTACCCGTGCGCCGACCAGCCAGGTGGTCGGGCACATCATCGCCATGGCGCGCACCCTGGGACTGCGCATGATCGCGGAGGGCGTCGAAACCGAGGCCCAGGCGGGCTTCCTGAGGGACCACGGGGTGCAGTATGCGCAGGGCTGGCTGTTCGGCAGGCCGATGTCCTTTGCCGATGCGCTAGGCCTGGCGCAGCAACAGGGGCGGCAGGATGCGACAGCCTAGAGCGGCAGGGCGGTCTCGTACTTCACTTCGCGCAGCGCCACGCTGGTATTCAGCTGAGAGACACCCGGCAGCTTGAGCAGGACGTTGTGCAGCAGGTCGTGGTAGGCATCCATGTTCGCGACCATCACCTTGACGATGTAGTCCGAGGTGCCGGTCACCTCGTAGCACTCCATCACCTCCCGGCAGGCCTTCATCTGCGCCTCGAAGGTGTCGACCACGCCGGCCTCGTGCCGGGTCAGCGAGACGTGCAGCACGCACACCAGTCCGAGATCGAGCTTGCGGCGCTCGAGGATGGCGGCGTAGCGCCGGATGAAACCGTTCTCTTCGAGCTCCTTCTGGCGCCGCCAGCAGGGCGAGGCCGACATGCCGACCCGCTCGGCCAGTTCGTTGACGGAGAGGCGGGCATCCTGCTGCAGTTCGCGCAAGATGCGCAGCGAAGCGGGGTCGAGGTTATTCTTGTCCATAAATAGGTATAAATCGAAATGATTTGCCTATTCTGAAGCAAAAGTCGGTAAGTTAGAAAAGTTATTTCCTTTACACGGACCTATCATGTCCCCACTAAAGAAGAGCACAGTGGAGACCAACAAGATGGGAACGATGCATGAGGAAGTCGGGCTGGCTGATCCCTCCTACCGGCTGGACGACAACCTGAAGCGCAGCGAAGGGCGGGTATTCCTGACCGGGACCCAGGCCCTGATCCGCCTGCCGCTCATGCAAAAGGCGCTCGACGAGCGCGCCGGCCTGAATACCGGCGGCTTCATCTCCGGTTACCGCGGTTCGCCGCTGGGCGCGGTCGACCAGGAAGCCTGGCGCGCCTCGACGATCCTGCAGCAGAACGCCATCGAATTCCTCCCCGCGATCAACGAAGAACTGGGCGCCACCGCCGTACTGGGGAGCCAGCAGGTCGGCGGCGATCCGAACCGCACCGTCGACGGCGTATTCGCCATGTGGTACGGCAAAGGACCGGGCGTGGACCGTGCCGGCGACGCGCTCAAGCACGGCAATGCCTATGGCTCCTCGCAGCTGGGCGGCGTGCTGGTGGTGGCCGGCGACGACCACGGCTGCGTATCCTCGTCGATGCCGCACCAGAGCGACCATGCCTTCATGGCCTGGGGCATGCCGGTCCTGAACCCGGCCAATATCGAGGAATACCTGGAGTTCGGCCTGTACGGATGGGCGCTGTCGCGCTTCTCGGGCGCCTGGGTCGGTTTCAAGGCGATCTCGGAAACCGTCGAAGGCGGCGCCGTCGTGGAACTGCCCGCGCCACCCGTGTTCAAGACCCCGGAAACCTATGTGCCGCCCGCCGACGGCCTGCACTACCGCTGGCCGGACCTGCCCAGCCTCGCGATCGAGCAGCGGGTCGCCGACAAGCTCGAGGCCGTGCATGCCTTCGCGGGCGTGAACTCGATCGACAAGCTGGTGGTGGCCGCACCCGGCGCCACGCTCGGCATCATCGCGGCCGGCAAGGCTTATCTCGACCTGCTGGAAGCCTTCGCGCGCCTCGGCCTCACGCTGGACAAGCTGAAGGAACGCGGCCTGCGCCTGTACAAGCCGGGCCTGACCTTTCCGCTCGAGCGCAGCCGCCTGAAGGCTTTCGCGCACGGCCTGCGGGAAGTGCTGGTGGTGGAAGAGAAGGGCGAGGTCATCGAAGGCCAGCTGAAAAGCCTGTTCTACAACCTGGCGCCCGAGCGGCGTCCCCAGGTGCTCGGCAAGCACGACGCCGCGGGCGCGCCGCTGTTGTCGAACCTGGGCGAGCTGCGCCCCTCGCGCATCGCGCCGGTGCTGGTGCGCTGGCTGGCGCCGGCCTTCCCGGACCTGCGCCTCGAGGAATTCCTGCCGCAGTTCTGCCGCGCCGACGTCCTGTCCAATGGCGCCGACGCGATCAAGCGCACGCCTTACTTCTGCTCCGGCTGCCCGCACAATACCTCGACCCGGGTGCCCGAGGGCAGCCGCGCGCTGGCCGGCATCGGCTGCCACTTCATGGCGAGCTGGATGAAGCGCGACACCGTCACGCTCACCCAGATGGGCGGCGAGGGGGTGCCCTGGGTCGCGGCTTCGCGCTTCTCGCGCGAGAAGCACGTGTTCCAGAACCTGGGCGACGGCACCTATTACCACTCGGGCTCCCTGGCCATCCGCCAGGCCATCGCGGCGCGCGCCAACATCACCTATAAAATCCTGTACAACGACGCCGTCGCCATGACCGGCGGCCAGCCGGTCGACGGTAAGCTCAGCGTGCCGCAGATCCTGCAACAGGTGCTGAGCGAAGGCGCGGTATCGGCGACCGTGGTCACCGACGAGCCGGCGAACTACGAGGGCGTCACCCTGCCTGCCGGCGTGGCCGTGCACCACCGCAGCGAACTCGATGCGGTCCAGCGCCGCCTGCGCGACACGCCCGGCGTCACGGTGCTGGTCTACGACCAGACCTGCGCCGCCGAGAAGCGCCGCCGCCGCAAGAAGAACAAGCCGGACAAGCTGGTGTTCCCCGATCCGGCGCGCCGCATGGTCATCAATCCGGCCGTGTGCGAGGGCTGCGGCGACTGCGGCGTGCAGTCGAACTGCCTGTCGATCCTGCCGCTCGAGACGCCGCTGGGGCGCAAGCGCCAGATCGACCAGGCTTCCTGCAACAAGGATTATTCCTGCGTCGAGGGCTTCTGCCCGAGCTTCGTGTCGGTCATCGGCGGCCAGCTGAAGAAGCCGGCCGCCGCCGCCCTCGAACTGCGCCGGCTCGAGGAGATGCTGGCCGCCTATCCGCTGCCCCAGCCCTACGCTTTTGAGAAGCCCTTCGAGATGCTGGTGGCCGGCGTCGGCGGCACCGGCGTGGTCACGGTGGGCGCCCTGATCACAATGGCCGCCCACCTGGAAGGCAAGGGCGCCTCGACCCTGGACTTCATGGGCTTCGCGCAAAAGGGCGGGGCGGTGATGTCGCATGTGCGGGTGGCGCCGTCGCCCGCGGCGCTGCACCAGGTGCGCATCGACCTGCAGCAGGCCGACGCCCTGCTGGCCTGCGACCTGGTGGTGGCGGCGATGCCGGATGCGCTGGCGGTGATGCGGCGCGGGCACACCCGCGTGGTGGCCAACGAGAACGAGACCCCGACCGCCGAATTCACGCGCGATCCGGACGCCGACATCCGCAAGGACGAGCTGCTCGCCAAGATCATGGACGCCGGCGGCCCGGCGCTGCGCCTGAACGCGCAGCAGGTCGCCAGCGGCGTGCTGGGCGACCCGATCGGCGCCAACATCCTCATGATGGGCGCGGCCTGGCAACTGGGACTGGTGCCCGTCAGCCTGGAAGCCCTGATGCGGGCGATCGAGTTGAACAGCGTCGCCATCGAGATGAACAAGAAGGCCTTCATGCTGGGCCGCCTGGTGGCGGCCGACGAGAAGGCGGCGGCGCGCCTGGCGCAGCCGGCCAGGGTGGTGCAGTTCACGCCGCCGGCCTCGCTCGAGGAACTGGTGGCCTTCCGCGCCGACTGGCTGACGCAGTACCAGGATGCCGCGTATGCGCAGCAGTACCGCGCCGCCGTGGCGAAGGTCGAAGCGCGTGAAGTCGAGATCGAAGGACCGGCATCGAAGCGGGCCGTGAGCAAGGCGGTGGCCCGCTCGCTGTTCAAGGTGATGGCCTACAAGGACGAATACGAGGTGGCGCGCCTGCACACGCAGACCGGCTTCCTGGAGGGGCTGCAGCAGCAGTTCGAGGGTGACTTCCGGGTGGAATATCACCTGGCGCCGCCGCTGCTGGCGCGCAGGAAGCCCGGCAGCGACATCCCGGCGAAGATGCGCTTCGGTCCGTGGATGCGCTCGGCCTTCCGCATGCTGGCGCCCCTGAAAGTGCTGCGCGGGACCGCCTTCGACGTCTTCGGCTATACCCACGAGCGGCGTGCCGAGCGCCGGCTGCGTTCGGACTACCTCGCGCTGGTCGACATGCTGGCCGCCGAACTGAGCGCGGACAACCGCGCGGCGGCGCTCAAGCTGGCCCAGGTGGCGGAGTCGATCCGCGGCTATGGTCACGTGAAGGCGGCGAACATGGCGCGCGCGCAGGAGGAGACGGCACGCCTGCTGCAGGAGTTCAGGCAGCCGGTCAAGGAGATTGCGCTGGTGCGCATGCAGCGTTGAAGCGGCTCACGCAGTTATAATGCATTGCAACAAAAAATAGTAAATCGCCGGCCCGTGCCGGCGATTTGCATTTCCGGCGCCGGACTTTCATTTCTAACATTGCCAAACTGCGAACACGACTGGTGGCCGCCGCCACGGTCGGCGGCGCCTGGCTGGCGGTGCTCGGCGATGCCTGGAGCCTGCCGGCCTTCGCCTTCGCGATCGGCTATCCGGTCGCGCGCACCGTGCTGCACTTGAAGCGCGTCCTGTCCTGGCCCTTCATCTGACCAAGCTTGTCACGGCGCGGCCAGGAAGGCCTTCACCTCGCCCTGGAAGCGCTGCGGCTGGTCCCACATGATGAAGTGGGCGCTGTCCGGAATCCGTTTCAGGGTCAGGGATTTCACCGGCGCATACGCGCTCTTGTAGACGTAATCGAATTGTTCGGCCGGGAGCGGCACGCCCTTCGGCTGCACGTAGAGCACGGTCACCGGCTTGGTGATCTTCGGCAGTTCCGGGATCAGGTTGGTGACCAGCAGCTCGCGGAAGGCGCGGCTGCTGACGTCCAGGTCGCTCGCCGAGGAATCCGCGATGGCGCCGGCGCGCATCGCCTCGGTGTCGACCATGCTGGCGATGGTATCGCTGACGTTCTTCGCGCGCTGTTCCGGGCTGGCGCTGCGGATGCCCACCATCGCTGCATTCGCGACCGCCTCGACCTTGTCCGGCGCCGCGCCGGGGCCGGCGAAGAAGGTGCCCAGGTAAGGGACCATGTCGACCACCATCAGGCGCGACAGCACCTCCGGATGGCGGGCCGCCAGCATCATGCCCATGGTGCCGCCCATCGAGTGGCCGATCACGGCAGGCTGCTTCAGGCCTGCTTCCTTGATGTAGCGTGCGATCTCCTCGGCCACCGGCGCCGCCACATTGCCTTCCTTGTTGCCGCCCGCCGGCTGGCCGGCGAAGCCTGACACCTGCACCAGGTGGTAGCGGTAGCCCGGCAAGGCGGCCACGGTCGTCGCCCAGGCGCGCGGCGAGGAATTCAGGCCCGGAATCAGGACGACGTCGGGACCGGAACCCTCGGTGCGCACGGTGATGCGCTGCGATTCGAAGGGCGCCGCGAGCGCATTCGCCAGCGGCAGGAAGGCTGCAAGGACCGCAGCGCCCAGCAGGGCACGGCGGGAAGTTGGTGTGTGACGCATTCGGATCCCCTTGTTATGAGCGGCCGGCCGGAACTCCGGCCGGCCAGGTGCATCAGCCGTACTTGACCGAGCAGCCGTAAGGCTTGGTGACGGCCTGGCTCAGCGGCTTGCCGGCCAGCGATTCGTCGATCGCCTTGACCATGTAGTTGGTGGCGTCCTTGATGTCGCCCGGGTTGGCGCTCGGCTTGCTGTCGATCGCGCCCGCATACACCAGCTTGCCGCTCGGGTCGATCAGGTACATGTGCGGCGTGGTGCGCGCGCCGTAGGCCTTGCCGATCGCACCCCCAAGGTCCATGATGGTCGCGGCGGGCATGGCCTTCTTCGCCTTGACCCAGTCGTTGATGGCCGCGGACTTGCCGGCGCGGTCGCCGTCGGCGCTGGTGCTCACCGCCAGCCAGACCACGCCCTTGTCGGCGGCGTATTTCTGCGTGCTGGGCATGTTGCCGCTATCGTAGTGCTTCTTGACGAAGGGGCATTCCGGATTGACCCATTCGAGCACCACGTACTTGCCCTTGTACTGGTCCAGCGAGACCGGCTTGCCGGCGGCGTCGACGCCCTTGAAGGCCGGCGCCGCCTGTCCGACGACGGCGTCGGCCACGGCGCTACCGCCCAGGGTCAGGCCGGCGGCGAGCAGCGAGAGTGCGATGGTGCGCTTCATGTGATCCTCCTGGTGATGGTGTGGTTGGTCTCTGCTACTGATGCATCAGGGCGCGGCGAGTGCCTGCCTGACTTCTTCCACGCTCGGCAGTTCCGACAACAGCGCCGGCTGCGCCGCGCCCTCGCGGTACAGCGCATATACCGGCACGCCGCTGCGTCCGAGTTCCTTGAGTGCCTGCGTGATCGTTTCGTCGCGCCGGGTCCAGTCGGCGCGCAGCAGCACGACCTGCTTCGCCCGGAAGTCTTCCATCAGTCCCGGGTCGGCGAGGGTGGTGCGCTTGTTGTACTGGCAGGTGACGCACCAGGCGGCCGTGAAGTCGACGAACACCGGCCGCCCCTCCTGGCGCGCCAGGGCCAGGGCCTGCGGCGACCAGGCCTGCCAGCCGGCGGCAGCCGGTGCAGCCGCTTGTGCGCCCTGGAAGGCGGGCCAGGCCCAG
The DNA here is from genome assembly GCF_059685865.1 of Telluria sp. ZB4P36. Classification (NCBI taxonomy): domain Bacteria; kingdom Pseudomonadati; phylum Pseudomonadota; class Betaproteobacteria; order Burkholderiales; family Oxalobacteraceae; genus Telluria; species Telluria sp. ZB4P36. The sequence goes on along the minus strand of NZ_JCASIE010000010.1, from coordinate 25,411 downwards.
AAGGCGGCGCCGGCCACTGCCAGCCCGGCGGCGCCGATCCCGATCAACTTGCCGGCACTGCTGCGCGCCGGGATGCCCAGCACCCAGACGCCGAAGGCGGCCGCCACGACCAGGCCGAGGGTCGCCGCGATCGCGTCGGGACCGGCCTGCAGGCCGAGCACCCACAGCAGCCAGACGACGGTGGCGAACATCGGGAAGGCCATGAAGGTCTTGAAGCGGGCCATCCAGGGTCCCGGGCGCGGCAGCATGCGCGCCAGGCCGGGGAACAGGCTGGCGGCCAGGTAGGGCGCGGCCATGCCGGCGCCCAGCGCCGCGAACACGGACAAGGCCTGGGGCGCGGGCTGCGCCAGCGCGGCGCCCAGGGCCGCCCCCATGAAGGGCGCGGTGCAGGGCGAGGCGACGGCGACCGCCAGCACGCCGGTGAGGAAGTCGTCCAGCACCGGGTTGCGGGCGCGCGCATTCAGCAGGCGATTCGGCAGCATGTGGTGGAATTCGAACAGGCCGGCCAGGTTGAAGCCGATCAGGGTGAACAGGACGGCGAGGGCGGCCACGAACAATGGCGACTGCAGCTGGAATCCCCAGCCCAGCTGCTCGCCGCTGGCACGCAGCGCCAGCAGCAGGGCCGCCAGCAGCAGGAAGGAGGCGATCACGCCGGCGGTATAGGCGAAGCCGCCGGCCACGATGCGCCGGCGCTCGCCGCCGTGCTGGGCGAAGCCGAGCACCTTCAGGGACAGCACCGGAAATACGCAGGGCATCAGGTTCAGGATGGCGCCGCCGAGGAAGGTGAAGGCCAGCACCAGCAGCCAGGGACGGGCAGCATCGGCGGCGGGTGGCGCAGCGGGCGCCGCTGCGGCGCCGGCCTGCGGCCAGGCGCCGGCGATCGCGAAGCCGATGCGCACGCCCGGCGCCTTGTGGTCCGCCGTGATGACCGCGTCCATCGCAGCCGGGCTGTCGCTGCGCTGCGCCGACAGGGGCGCACGCAGCACCAGCTTCTCTCCCTGCCATTCCTGTGCCGGCGGCGCCGGGGGTTCGAGCACGCCGCCGTTTTCCGGGAACAGCTGCAGCGGCCGGCCGCGCCAGGCGGGCGGCAGGCCGGTGGCCTCGATCACCAGCGCATTGTTCTCGATGCGGGCGCCGGCGCGCAGGCCGGGGACGGCGACCGGTGCGGCCCGGAAGGCGCGCTCGAACAGCGCCGCATGCGCGGAAGCCGGCCCCGGCGCGAGCTCGGTGTCCAGTTCGGCGAATTCGGGGATGCAGGCTTCCTCGCAGATCAGGAAGTCCGCGCGCAGCTTCACCGGCAGCGCGCCGCCCCGATAGCTGGCCGGCACGGTCAGGCGCACCGGCAGCAGGAGTTCGCCGTCGTAGCCGTAGTTCATCAGGGGACCGAGCGGCATCTGCTTCGGGGTCGGCCAGGCGATCGCGCCGGCCGTGAAGCCGGCCGGCAGGGTCCAGGCCATGGTGGTCGGCAGGCCGGAATCGCCCGGGTTCAGCCAGTAGGTATGCCAGCCCGGATCGTGGAGGATGCGCAGGCCCAGCCAGACCTCGGCGCCCGGCTTGACGCCGCCAGGGGCGTGGACCAGCAGTTCGGCGCGCGCATGGCCGGTGGCGGCCGAGGAGGCGGCCTGCCCCCAGGCGGCCTGGAAGAGGAGGACAAGAGCGAGGAAAAAGCGCACGGCGCGACCAGACAGGCCGCCATTCGTCGCTTGCGGTAATGCGTTCATCTGGTCGTCCCCGGTTGGAAGAGCACTGCGCCTTGCACCCGCCGCCAAGGCGAGCGGGGCAGGACAATATTAGCAGGATCCCAAGTCGAAGAAACCGTCGTGGCCGGCCGACTTTGTTGCAGTTTTGTTTCCAGCGCTGCCGCGCTGCAAGCCTAGGGTGCCGGCCGGTAGCGCTGTTCGCGGTAGAGCAGGGAAGGCAGCATCACGTGTGCCATCGCCTGGTCGACCTGGGCCTGGCTGGGCGTGCCCGCATGCGGATCGAGGACGCCGGTGGCGGCATCGTAGCGGCCCAGCAGGGGGGCTTTGCCGGGCCGCAGGATCGTGGCCGAGCTGCCCTCCAGCCAGGTGAACAGGTTGTCGAACTGGATCAGGGCGCGGCCTGGCGTCGTGCTGTCGCGTGCGAAATCGCGGCCGATCATCGGGTGGGTGCTCGATACGCCCAGCAGCGACAACAGGGTCGGGCCCAGGTCGACCTGGCTGGCGATGGTGGCGATCCGCTTTGGCTGGATGTCGGCGCCGAGGATCAGGCCCGGGATGTGGAACTTCTTGATCGGCACCAGGGCATTGCCGTAGACCCGGTTGTCGTGGTCGGCCACGATCAGGAACAGGGTGTCCTTCCAGTAGTCCTGCTGCTTCGCTGCGCGGATGAATTTGCCGAGCGCGTAGTCGGCATACTTCACCGCGTTGTTGACGGTCTGTTTAGTGGGGTCGTGCAGCGCGATTTTCCCGTCCGGGAATTCGAAGGGTTCATGGTTGGACGAGGTGAACACCAAGCTGAAGAAGGGCTTCTTCTGCGCGTGCAGGTCCTTGAGGCGCTCCAGCGCCTTGTCGAACAGGTCTTCGTCCGAGGCGCCCCAGCTGCCCACGAAGTTCGGGCGCATCTGGCCGATGTCGACCACCCGCTGGAAGCCGTTCCCGGTAAAGAAGCTGCGCATGTTGTCGAAGTGGGCTTCGCCGCCGTACACGAACTCGGTCTGGTAGCCCTGCTGTCCCAGGCCGGCCGCCAGCGTGTAGAAATTCTGCTGGGCCAGCGACAGCTTGACGACGCTGCGCGCCGGCGTCGGCGCATAGCCGGCGACCACCGCTTCGATGCCGCGCACCGAGCGGGTGCCGGTGGCGTACAGCTGCTCGAACCACCAGCCTTCGTGCTTCAGCTTTTCCAGCTCCGGCGTCACCGGCAGGCCGCCCAGCGATTCGACGAAGGTCGCGCCCAGGCTTTCCTGGAGGACGATCACCAGGTTGAGCGGCCGCGCGCGCGCGATCGCGGCCTGCTGGTGATGCAGGGTCGGCAGTTGCGGGTTGTCGAAGCGGGCCTCACGCAGCCAGGGCGCCGCCTTCACCTGCTCCAGCACTTTGGCGCGCGGGATGTCGCCGTAGATCTCGGACGACACGGCTTCCTTGCGCATCGAGCCGAGGGCGTCGAATACCGACCAGGCCGAATTGATGATCAGGGAATTGACCATCGAGTCCCCGGTCAGCGCGAACAGGGCGGGGTTGGCCGGGCGGTGGCCGGTGGTCGAGCGCACCTGCATGATCACGGCCAGGCAGAGCAGCGGCCAGAGCAGCAGCAGCTTGCGCGAGGTCCACATGTGCATGCCCGAGGAGGCGCGCTGCAGCAGCCGGAACAGGACCACGGCCAGCACCAGGGTCGCACCCACGCCCAGCAGCAGGGCGGTGCGGAAGCCGTTCCACAGGGTCGCGAACACTTCGCGCGGATAGCTCAGGTATTCGATGAACAGGCGGTTCGGGCGTACGTCGTACTGCATGATGAACTGCGGCGAGGACAGTTCCATGAAGACGATGAAAACGAGGGCGAAGGTGGCCCAGCCCACCGTGGCCGCGCGCCAGAAGCGGGCCGCGAAGCGGTGCGCGAGCAGGGGCGCCAGCAGCAGCGGAATGGCCAGGAAATAGCCGAGCAGGATAAGGTCGGCGCGCAGGCCCTGCAGGAAGAGGACGCCCGAGATGCCGGTGGCCTGCACCCGGTCCCACTGCCAGACGGCCAGGCCCAGGCGCGACAGGCTCAGGAAAGCCAGCCCGATGAGCAGCATCTGGAGCAGGCTGGCATAGGGCCCGGCCCAGCGGGTGAAGCGCGCCAGCCGCGCGGAAGGGGTCTTGTCCTGCTGGGTAATGCCCGATGCTGTTGGAATCATGGAAACCGCGTAAGGCCGCCTGTTGACGTGGAACACACATCGCCAGGCGATGTCCGGTGGCCCGGCACTGGTAAGCGCCGCAGCCTATATGCATATGTATGGACAAATCATAGCTGATGCCACGCGGAAAAGGGAGGTTTTTGCCGGGTCAAATCTTGACGGTCTGGCACAACTGTTGCCCTCCGGTGACATGGACGCGGCGAGGCCAGCCCGGAAGCTGGCAAGGGAGGCAAGGCGGCGGCGTGGCCGCCGGCACCGTCAGATGTGGCGTTCGCGCGCGTGCTTGTCGCACTCGGCGGCGCAGCGTTCGCAGGCCGCCCGGCAGTCGGCGCAATGCCGGTGCATGGCCGCATGTTTGGCGCATTCCGCGGCACAGGCGCGGCAGATGTGGGCGCACAGCGCGCAGAAGTCGCCGTGGTGGGGCGAGCCGCGCGACAGTACGTTGAGGGTGGCCGCACAGATGTCGGCGCAGTCGAGGTTGATCAGCGCGCAGTTGTTCCGGCCTTCGCGGATGTCGGCTGCCGCACAGGCCTGGCAGGCCCGCATCGCCTCTTCGCAAGCCTGGATGCACGACTGCACGTTCGCCATTTCGGATTCGCCCATCTTGGTCTCCTTGCTGTGTAGGCGCCCATGCTAGCGCATCGCCTGCCTGCCGAGCGTCCGATTCCGCGATGAAAGAAGGCATAATGCCGGTTTGTCCTCCATCGCATCGCTCCCATGATCCGTCGCCTGTTTGCTCTCCTGCTGCTGCTCGCCCTGACGGGCGGCACCGCCCACGCGCATGACCACAGCTTCGGCACCCATGGCATGGCCCTGTTCGGCGACCGCGACGGGCTCTACCTCTCGCACCTGCCGCTGTTCCGTGCGCCGCACGAGCACCAGGTGGTGCTCAGGGTGAAGCTGGCCGACCCTGCGCTCGACCGTGCCCTGCGCGCGCAGCTGGACCGGAAGACGGCATTGTGGACCATCGAGCCGGAGCGTTTTGAACTGTCGCGGCTCGATCCGGCCAACGCCTCGCCCTTGCGCGCATTCGGCGCGGATGTCTTCAACGGCCACTTCGAACGCGAGGGCAAGCGCGTGCATGCCGCGGCGCAGTTCATGGTCGAGCAGGTGATCCTGTACCGCCGGCTCGACCCTGCCGTGCGCAGCCGCCTCGAGGCGCGCTACCTGCCGGTCGGCCGCTTCCTGGTCAAGGAAATCGACAGCCGGCCCGACTTCGACCACATCGTCGCGCTGTCCGCGCCGGCGCCGTCCCCGCTCACGATCCGCAAGTCCGGTCTCGACAACCCGGAAGCACAGATCAAGCGCCTGGCTCCGGTACGCGGCACTATCTACTTCGAGACGGGCGACCTGCGCTGATCACGGCTGGTAGGCGGTCTGGGTGTAGGGACGGGCAGCGCGCTCCTTGCCCCAGTCCTTGTTCGGCGTCGCCTGCATCGTGAACACCAGCTCCCCGCCGGCGCTGAGCTCCTCGTGCTTCAGGTAAGTCCGGGCCAGCGGCTTGCCGTTCAGGGTGACGCGGCCGACGTAGCGGTTCGCGTCCGACAACTGTTCGGCGCGTACCGTGAAGCGCTTCCCGTTCGGCAGGGCCAGCTGGGCTTTGTCGAGGAAGGGACGCCCGATCACGTACTCGCCGCTAGCAGGCGCCACCGGGTAGAAGCCCAGCGCGGTAAACGCGAACCAGGCCGACATCTGGCCCAGGTCGTCGTTGCCCGACAGGCCGTCCGGGCGGTTGCCGTACTGGGTCGCCATGATGTGGCTCAGGCGCTCCTGGGTACGCCAGGGCGCGCCCGCATAGTTGTACAGGTAGGCCACGTGGTGCGAAGGCTCGTTGCCGTGGGCGTAGTGGCCGATCAGGCCGGAGATGTCTTCCATGTGGCCGTAGACCTTGTCGTCGATCCTGGCGTCGAACACCTGGTCGAGCTTTGCCGCCAGCGCGGTATCGCCGCCCAGCATGGAAATCAGTCCCGCATTATCGTGCGGCATATACCAGGAATACTGCCAGGCGCTGCCCTCGGTGTAGTCGCTGCCGTAGTTCGACTGCACCGGGTTGAAGGGCGTGCGGAATTCGCCGGTCGACTTGCGGGCGCGGATGAAACCGGTCTCCCTGTCGAACACGTTGCGGTAGTTCTGCGCCCGCTTGTAGTAAGTAGCGGCGACATCCTTCCTGCCCATCTTCTCGGCCATGCGCGCGATGGTCCAGTCATCGAAGGCATACTCCACGGTCTTGGACGCGGCTTCCGGCTCGCGGTCGATCGGCACGTAGCCGAGCTTCATGTAGTGTTCCAGCCCGCCGTAGGGGCCGTATTCGGCGCTGGCCCGCATCGCGGCCAGGGCCTTGTCCGCATCGAAGCCGCGGATGCCCTTCATGTAGGCGTCGGCGATCACCGGCACCGCGTGGTAGCCGATCATGCACCAGGTCTCGAGGCCGTGGAAGGACCACACCGGCAGGATGCCGTAGGGGCTGTGCTCGCGGGCCGCGATCAGGGAATTCACGAAGTCGGCATTGCGTTTTTCCGGCGCCACCAGGGTGAGCAGCGGGTGCAGGGCGCGGTAGGTATCCCACAGCGAGAAGGTCGAATGGAAGTTGAAGCCTTTGGCCTGGTGCACCTGGTTGTCCGGCCCGCGGTAGCGGCCGTCGCGGTCCATGAACAGCGAAGGCGCCAGCATGCTGTGGTACAGGGCGGTGTAGAACATGGTGCGCATCGGTTCCGGCGCCTCGGCCTTGACGCTGGACAGCGCCCCGTTCCAGGCGCTGGAGGCGGTGGCCCGCTCGGCGTCGAAGTCCCAGCCCGGCATCTCGTCCAGGTTGGCCAGCGCATTGTCTTCGCTGACCGGCGACAGCGCCACCTTCACCAGCAGGGTGCCATCCGGCGGGGCGCCGAATTCCAGCGCCGCCACCAGGGCTTTGCCCTCGATCAGCACCTTGTCCGCCGGGGTCTTGCCCGGCGCGGCGAAACCGCGGTACTCGATGGCTTCCTCGCGGTTGTGCAGCTGGTGCGCGCTCATGGGACGCGAGAATTTCACGGCGAAGTAGAGCTGGCGGCCGGGCGCCCAGCCGCGCGTCTCGCGCATGCCGGTCAGGGTATGGGCGTCGCGCAGGCGCAGGCGCGACCACAGGTTCTTGCCGGCGTGGTCGTAGATGCTGCCGCGCAGGTCGAGGATCACCTTGGCCTGCGCATCCTTGCCGAAGCGGTAGCGGTGCAGGCCCACGCGCTCGCTGGCGGTGAGTTCCACGTCCACCTCGTTGTCCTTCAGGCGCACCGCGTAGTAGCCCGGTTCCGCTTTTTCCTGCTCGTGCGAGAAGCGCGAGCGGTAGCCGGAGTGGGGGCGCTCGGGATAGCCCGGCTCCAGCTTGGTCTCGCCGCTATACGGCATCAGGAGCACGTCGCCCAGGTCGGAGTGGCCGCTGCCGGAAAAGTGGGTATGCGAGAAGCCGAGGATCGACGTGTCTTCGTAGCGGTAGCCGGCGGCCCAGGGGTAGCTCTGGCGGAAGTGGCGCACCTGGGTGTCGGGACTGAGCTGCACCATGCCGAAGGGGCGGGAGGCGCCGGGGAAGGTGTGGCCGTCGCCGCCGGTGCCGATGAAGACGTTGACGGCGGCGGCCGGGGTGCCGGGCGCCGCGGCCTGCGCCGGCGCCATGCCGGTGGCAAGTGCGGCCAACAGGACCAGGGCAGGGTGGCAGATGGCTGTGCGGGTGGTGCGAACGGTCATGGGGTCTCCAACGATGACGGCAAACGAATCGTGTCCCCATGTATAAGCTCAGTTTGCTTTTTGAGCAATATTGCGGCCGAAACTCAGCCATTGTTTAGCTGGTTTACTAAACAAGAGGCCGGATGCGTTGGGCATCCGGCCTTCGCCCTTACTCGCGCAGCGCCTGCGCCGGACGAATCTGCATTGCCGCCACCGCGTGGCGGGCGGTCGAGCCCATCGCCACCAGCGCCGCCACCACCAGGGCACCCGCCAGGGTCCAGGCCCCGACCGGCGCCTGCTCGGTGAAGCTGGCGAGATAGCGCTGGACCGCCACGAAGGCCACCGGCAGGCCGAACAGGGCGCCGATCCCGATCAGCACCACGAACTCGCGCGCCACCAGGCGGCCGATGGCCGAGTGGCCGGCGCCGTACAGCTTGCGCAGCACGATCTCGCGCGCCTTGCGCTGGACGCTGTAGGCCGCCAGCACATAGATGCCGAAGGCGGCGATGGCCGTGGCGATCACGCTCGACGCGGCCAGCAGCTTGGCCAGGCGCAGGTCGTCCGCATAGCTGGACGCGAACATGGCCGCCATGCGCCGCACCTCCAGCACGTCGTTCGGGAAGTAGCGCGGCCACAGTTCCTCGATGGCGCGCTGGACCGCCGCCTGATCCTGCTCGGCGCGGACGGTGAAGATGCCGGTGCGGTCGCCCAGGAAGTAGACCGTGGCCTGCATTTCCTCGTGGGCCGAGCGGTGGCGGATGTCCGGCACCACGCCGAGCACCTGCATGACGTCCTTGTCGTGCGGGGTGCGGACGAACTTGCCGACCGCATCCTGGGCGCTGGCGAAGCCGAACTTGCGCACCGCGGCCTCGTTGATGACGATCTTGTTCTCGTCCTCGGGCTTGTCGCGCGCTGCCTCATACGCCCGTCCGGCCGCCGGCTTGAGCCGGTAGACGCCGAAGAATTCCGGACTGACCCGGGACCAGTTGATCTCGATCGGGGCGCCGCCGTCGCGCTGTAGGGCAGTGCTGTTGAAGTTGATGGTCACCGGGGCATCGCTGACGGCCACGCCGGACACGCCCGGCAGCCGCGCCAGGGCGTCGCGGAAGGCGCGCACGTTGGCGCTGCGCATGTCGTCGGCGGTCGGCACGATCAGCAGCGGGGCCGCGTCGAAGCCTGGATCGAGATTGCTGGCGTAGCGCGTCTGCCAGGCCACCGCCAGGGTCAGGCCGGTCAGGCCCATCGCGGTGGCGAACTGCAGCACCGTGAGGACGCGGCGCAGGCGCAGGCCGCCCACGGTTTCGCTGTTGCCGCGGCCGGCCAGGGCCGAGGTCGGGCGCACCTTGATGGCCGACCAGGCCGGATAGGCGCCGGCCAGCACGCCGACGAATACGCCCAGCAGCACGCTCAGCCCGAGCGAGGCCGGGGTGAACATGCGGTCCAGCTTGCGCTGCACCAGGTCGGAGAACACCGGCAGCAGCAGCCAGGCCAGCAGCAGGCCGATGGCGGTCGCGATCAGGCACACCAGTACCGACTCGGCCAGGAAATGGCGGCTCACCGCCTGGGTGGACGCGCCGAGCACCTTGCGCACCGCGATTTCGCGCTGCCGGCGCAGGGTGCGCACGGTGGCCAGGTTGACGTAGTTGGTGGCGGCCAGCACCAGGATCAGCACGCCGACCGCGGCCAGGCCGAAGATGGTCTTGCGGTCGCCGTGGGTCGATGTCGACCCCTTGATGAGCGGGTCGAGGTAGGCTTCGCCCAGCGGGCCGAGCCGGAAATCGATCATGTCGCGGCCATTCAGGGACGCGATCTGCTCGGGGCTCTGGCGCTGGTAGAAGCTCGAGGCCAGCATGGCGCGGCGCACCGCATCGAGCGCGGTGCGGGCGCCGGGCAGCAGCTTGACATAGACGCCGCCGTGCGAGGACCCCCAGTTGGTGGTGACCAGCTGGCGGTATTCCGGGTGCCAGATCGAGGTCTTGCTGCCGGCCAGCGAGGCATAGGGCAGGGTGGTGGCGGCCGGCTGGTCTTCCAGCAGCGCCAGCACCTGGTAGGGCTGGCCCCCCACCTGCACCGTCTTGCCGACCACGTCGGTATTGCCGAACAGCTTGACCGCGGTTTCGCGGGTCAGGGCCAGGGCATCCGGGCGGGCCAGCGCGGCGGCCAGGTCGCCGGCGAGGACCGGCGGCTTGAAGATGCGGCGGAAGTCGGGGTCGACCACGGTCAGGCTGATGGTCTGCACCTGGGCATTGCCGTTGACGACAGAGCGCACGTCGATGTCGCGCGCGATGAAGGCGCTGGCCAGCAGCGGCGCGCCGCTGGCGACGATGGCGTCGCGGGCGGGCAGGCTGGTCGAATCGTTCCAGTGGCCGCTCGCGCCCGAGGTATTCCATTTCTGCATGAGGCGGTAGATATGCTCACGCTGCGGCACGTGGCGGTCGTAGGACAGCGAATGGGCCACGTAGCCGAGCAGCAGGAAGCAGGCGGCGAAGCCGACCGCCAGCCCCAGCACCACCACGGCCGAGTAACTGGATTCCTTGACCAGCAGGCGCCAGCCGATGCGGAAGTCGCGCAAGATCATCGCTGGCTCCTCATGCTGCCTGCAGGGCGTCGACCACCACGCGGCCGTCGACCAGGTGCAGGGTGCGCGAGGCCTGGGCCGCGTGCGCGGGCGAGTGGGTGACCATGACCACGGTGGTGCCCTCGGCGTTGATGTTGCGCAGCAGGCGCATCACCTCGTCGCCATGGGCCGTATCCAGGTTGCCGGTCGGTTCGTCGGCCAGCAGCATGGCCGGTTTGGCCACCAGGGCGCGCGCGATCGCGACGCGCTGCTGCTGGCCGCCCGACAGCTGGGAAGGGCGGTGTTTGGCGCGGTGCGCCACGCCGAGGCGGTCCAGCATGGCGTCGACGCGGCGGCGCCGCTCGGCCGCCGGGGTGCCGGTGTACTCGAGCGCCAGTTCGACGTTCTCGTAGACGCTCAGCTCCTCGATCAGGTTGAAGCTCTGGAAGATGAAGCCGACCCGCCCGCGGCGCAGCGCGTTCAGGCGCGCCTCGCTCCAGCCGGCCACGTTCTGGCCTTCGAAGAAGTACTCGCCCTCGTTCGGCACGTCCAGCAGGCCGAGTACGCTCAGCAGGGTGGACTTGCCGCAGCCGGAAGGCCCGGTGATGGCGACGTATTCGCCGGCCGCGATGTCGAGATCGACACGGTCGAGGGCGCGGGTCTGGACTTCGCCCGCGAGGTGGATCTTGGAGACGCCCCTGAGTTTCAGCATGCTGCTTCCTTTCGTGTTGAATTGTTTTATTGATTGACCTGGAGCTGCTCGGCCTTGCCGAAGGGGCCGTAGCCGGAAATGATGACCTGCTCGCCGGCGGCCAGGCCCGACAGGACCTCGACGTGGCTGTTGTTGCGGCGGCCCAGGCGCACCGGGCGCTTTTCCGCGCGGCCGCTGGCCTTGTCGACCACGAAGACCCAGGCGCCGCCGGTGTCGTTCACGAAGGCGCCGGTCGGCAGCAGCAGGGCCTGGACCGACTGGCCCAGGGTCAGCTGGGCGTCCAGGCTCTGGCCCGGACTGATCACGGCCGGCTGGTCCTTGGTGAATACCATCTCGGCGGTGAAGCGGCCTTCGCGGATCTGCGGGAACACCGCGCTGACCTGCAGCGGGTAGGCTTTGCCATCCTGGGTCGCGCTGCCGAACAGGCCGCGCGTGATGCGGCGCAGGTAGAACTCGTCGATCTGGACCGACAGCTTGAAGCGCTTGGGATCGTCGATGCGGCCGATGTTCTGGTTCGGCTGCACGGTCTGGCCCACCTGCAGGCGGAAATCGGTGAGCATGCCGGCCGCCGGAGCGCGCACCGCGAGCGCATCGACGGTGGCGCTGACCAGCCGCAGGCCGGAGGCCAGGCCGTCGATGGCGGTCTCCATCTGCTGCAGGCCGCGCTGGCGCACGCCTTCTTCGATGTCGAAGCGGCGCCGCTCGTTGTCGAGGGTGCGGCGCTGCTGCGCCAGCCTGTCGGCGGATTCTTCCAGCGCCACCGCCGAGATGAAGCCCTGCTGCGACAGGCGGCTGTTGCGGGCATGCTGCTTCTCGGCCTGCTGCACGGCATACTGCGCGTCCGACAAGCGGCGGCGATGCTCGCTGCGGCTGGTTTCCTGGGCCACGCGCAGGTTCGCCAGGTTGGAGATCTGCTGCGCGTGCTCGGCCTGGCGCTCGAGCAGGGCCAGGTTGCGCTGTGGATTGGACAGGCGGAACAGCAGCTGGCCCTTGTCGACCGACTGGCCGTCCTGCACCAGCACTTCTTCGACGCGGCCGGATTCGACCGAGTCGAGCATGATCGAATTCAGCGGCTGGGCGCTGGCGCGCACCACGATGTCGTCGCGGAAGATGCCGTTGGCGGCGCTTGCCAAGCGCACGTCGGCGGCGGCCACCTGCAGGCCGTGCGGCATGAAGTGCCAGGCGGCGGCGCCGAAGGCGGCCAGCAGGGCGAGCAGGGCTAAACTGCGGCCGGCACGCAGATACAGCTTGCTGCGGCGCTTGGGCAGCACCGCATCCATGGCGGCGCCGGTGACGGCTTGGGGAGGGAGTCGGTCCATGTTTTCAGAATCAGCGTATGACTGGTTTGCGATGCCTCAGTCATCGCAACTTCCGTGCCACCCGTTTTTTCGCCCGTCCGGACAGGGTTTCGGACAAAAGTGTCCGGATCCGGACAGGTATGCATGTTCGCAGGCGGACAGCTGTCCGGCGGACGATCACTTGCCCTTTCTGCGCTGCTAGAATGCGCTTTGTTCCTACCTGCGCCCACCCTGCATGCTTCCTTCGACCGCATCCATCCTGATCCTCGACGACGACGCCGACGTCGCCTGCGCCGCGCAGATGCTGCTGCGCCGGCGCCATGGCCGGGTCGCGACCCTGGACGATCCGCGCGGACTGGAGGCGCAGTTGGCGGACGGTATTCCCGACCTGGTGCTGCTCGACCTGAACTTCACCCCGGGCCGCATCGACGGCGCCGAGGGCCTCGCGGTGCTCGACCGCCTGCGCGCGCTGCCGCGGCCGCCGGGTGTGATCGCGCTGACCGCCTATGCCGACATTCCGCTGGCGGTCGAGGCGCTCAAGCGCGGCGCCAGCGACTTCATCACCAAGCCCTGGGACAACGCGCGCCTGGTGGCGGCGGTCGACGGCGCGCTGGCGCGCCAGGCGGCATCCGCGCCGGCCGCCCCGGCCGCCTCGCCGCTGATGGGCGAGTCAGGCCCGATGCGCGAACTGCGCGCGATGATCGCCGCCGTCGCGCCGACCGAGGCCAATGTGATGGTGCTGGGCGAAAACGGCGTCGGCAAGGAACTGGTCGCGCGCGCCATTCACGCTGCCTCGAAGCGCGCCGGCGCCACCTTCCTGGCGGTCGACATGGGCGCACTGCCGGAATCGACCTTCGAAAGCGAATTGTTCGGCCACCGCAAGGGTTCCTTCACCGATGCCAGGACCGACCGCGCCGGGCGCTTCCAGGCCGCGCGCGGCGGCAGCCTCTTCCTCGACGAGATCGGCAACATGCCGCTCGGCGCCCAGGCCAAGCTGCTGACTGCGCTGGAGCGGCGCGAAGTTACCCCGCTGGGCGCCGACCGCGCCGAGACGATCGACGTGCGCATCATCAGCGCCACCAACCTGGACGAGGCGCGCTTGTTCGATCCGGCCGTGTTCCGGCCCGACCTGCTGTTCCGCCTGAACACCATCGTGCTGCGCGTGCCGCCGCTGCGCGAGCGCCGCGAAGACATCCCGCAACTGCTGCACCACTACCTGTCGCTGTACGAACAGCAGTACGGGCGCCCGGTGCGCGAGCTGGCGCCGAATGCGCAGGAAGCCTTGTGCGCCTGGCCCTGGCACGGCAACGTGCGCGCGCTGCGCCATGCCTGCGAGCGCGCGGCGATCCTGGCGGCCCAGCCGGAATACCGCTTCGAGGACTTCGGGCTGGCCGCGCCGGCAGCCGTCCCCGTTGCCGTGCCCGAGCCGGCGCAGCCCGAGGAATTCAGCCTCGGCACGCTGGAACGCGAGACCATCGCCGCCGCCCTCGACAAGGCCAAGGGCAACATCAGCCTGGCGGCGCGCATGCTGGGCCTGAGCCGCGCCGCCCTGTACCGCAAGCTGGGCAAGCATGGCATCTGACTCACAGGAGACCCGGCTCAAAGCCGGCGTCCTGCTGTGCGTGGCAGGCGTCGCGCTGCTCGGTTTCGGCGCGGGCATGGTCCACGATTCCCCGCGCCTGGTGGTGCTGTGCGGCCTGGCGGCGCTGCCGTTCGTGTTCAGGCTGTGGCGCTGCCTGGACCGCCTGGCCATGCTGCGCCATCCCAAGCCGCCGGAACCGAAGGCCGTGCTCAGCATCGAGCAGCAGCACCTGGTCGACAATGCGCTGGCGCTGGAGACCAGCCTCGAACACGCGCCGATCGCGCTGTTCCGCATCGACGGCGTCCATGGGGAAGGCAAGGTGGCGCCCCTGAACGGCAATGCGCGCAAGCTGGTCGCACCGGGCCGCGCCAGCGATCCGGCAGCGCTGTACCGGCAGCTGGCGCAGGAAGCCTCGGAGCGCCGCAGCCTGATCCAGTTCGACACCGAGCGCGGGGCCGAGCGTGCCATGCTGGCGGTATCGCTGCTTTCGCTGCAGGGCAGCGCCCAGCGCCTGGCGGCCCTGATGCCGGTCGAGAGCGAGCTGGAAGCGGAGGCCCTGAACGCCTGGCGCCAGCTGGTGCACGTGCTGACCCACGAGATCATGAATTCGCTCACCCCGGTGGCCTCGTTGTCGCGCACCGCGCGCGACATGCTGGAGGATTGCCGCGAGGCCTTGCCGCCGGATGTCGGGCATGACCTGGTCACGGCCCTGGATGCCATCAGCCGGCGCGCCGACAGCCTGGCCGACTTCGTGACCAGCTACCGCAGCCTGTCGAACGTACCGGCCGCGCGGCCGGAACGGATTCTTGTCGCCGCCCTGTTCGAACGGGTGCGCGCGCTGGTGTCGCCCGCTTGGCGTGCCCGTGGCGGCGAGGTCCTGTTTTCGGTGGAACCCGGCTCGCTCGAGCTGGTGGCCGATCCGGGGCAGCTGGAGCAGGCCTTGATCAACCTGCTGAAGAATGCCTTCGAGGCCAGCGCCGGCGTCGCCCGGGGCGGGGCCCGGGTCAGCGCAAGGCTGGTGCGCGGCGGGCGCCTGCGCATCGAGGTGGCGGACGACGGTCCCGGCGTGCCGGCCGAACTCGTCAAGCACATCTTCACGCCCTTCTTCACGACCAAGAAGCAGGGCGGCGGCATCGGGCTGGCGATGGTGCGCCACCTGGCGCACGAGAACGGCGGCACGGTGCGCTATGCGCGGCCGGTCGGCGCAGGCGCGCGCTTTATCATCAGCTTCTGACGCGGTCGTCCGCGAAGAAGGCGGACGGCGTGGTCCCGAAGGTTTTCCTGAACATCGCCGTAAAGGCCGACTGGCTGGCGTAGCCGAGCTGCTGGGCCACCTGCCACAGCGGCATGCCGCGTGCGATCAGGGAGGCGCCATGGGCCAGGCGCACCTGCTGGCGCCACTGGCCGAAGCTCATGTCCAGCTCGCGCTCGAACAGGCGCGCCAGCGTGCGCTCGGAGGCGCCCACTGCCGGCGCCCAGTCCGCGAGGGTCCGGGTGTCGCCGGGAGCGTCGATCAGCGCCTGGCACAGGCCCCTGAGCCGCTTGTCGGCCGGCAGCGGGACGCGGATCGGGCGCGAGGGCGCGCGCGCCAGCTCGTCCAGGATCAGCTCCCCCAGCAGTTCCGCGCGCTGCGGAGCGCGCGGCTGGTCGCCCGGCTCGAGGGCGGCGATCAGCTCGCGCAGCAGGCTGCCCACTTCGACGACGCGGCAGCGCTCGCCCCGGAACGGGTCGCGCGTGGTGTGGATGCGCAAGGGGCTGAGGCAGGCCGCTTCCAGCATCGTGACTTCGTGGACGACGTGCGGCGCGATCCAGATCGCGCGCTGGGGCGGGACGATCCAGCTGCTGTTTTCCGCGCTCACCCGCATCATGCCGTTGTGCGCATAGGTCAGCTGCCCCCACTCGTGGCTGTGGGCGCCGACCGAGACGTCGGCTGGCAGGTCGCGTGCATACAGGCAGACCGGGCGCTCGCCGGTGGGGCCCGGTCCCGGGGTAGGAGGCAAGGTGCGCATGGCAGATTCTCGATAAATCTTGACACGCTATCTTAAATCGGACGCCGGAATTCTGCTTACACTGGCTTTTTCGACCGGAGGGCAGGGATGAGCAAACAGAACAACAGCATGCGCCACGACGCGCGGGTGATCGGCCTGGTGGGCCTGGCGCACGGCACCTCGCACTTCTACCACCTGATCCTGGCGGCCCTGATCCCCTGGCTCAAGCCGGCCTTCAACCTGACTTACACCGAGCTGGGTCTCCTGATGACGGTGTTCTTCGTGGTCTCGGGCATCGGACAGGCCCTGGCCGGCTTCGTGGTCGACCGGGTCGGCGCGCGCGCCGTGCTGTTCTATGGCATGTCGATGCTGGGCGTGTCGGCGCTGGTGCTGTCCGGCGCCGACAGCTACGCCGGCCTGCTGGCGGGGGCGCTGCTGGCCGGCTGCGGCAATGCGATCTTCCACCCGGCCGACTACACGCTGCTGAACCAGCGCGTCTCGCGCGAACGGCTGGCGCACGGCTTCTCGGTGCACGGCATCAGCGGCAACATCGGCTGGGCTGCCGCGCCGGTCTTCCTGGCCGCGATCGCCGCCAGCCAGGGCTGGCGCGTCGCCTTGCTGTCGGCGGCCGCAATCCCGATGGTGGTGCTGGCGCTGCTGGTGCTGAACCGGCAGGTCCTGTACCCGGACCCGATCGTGCGCCGGAGCGGCGCAAGCCAGGGCGGCAAGGAGGGCGCCCTGGGCTTCCTCAAGCTGCGCGCAGTGTGGCTGTGCTTCGGCTTCTTCCTGCTGACGGCGGTGGCGCTGGGCGGCATCCAGAGCTTCGCGACCATCAGCCTGGAATCGCTGTACGGGATCTCGCATGCGCTGGCAACCAGTTCCTATACGGCGTACATGCTGGCCTCGGCGCTGGGCATGCTGGCCGGCGGCTTCCTCGGCGCGAACGCGAAACACCATGACCGCACCGTGGCCCTGGCGTTTTCAGCGGCCGCGCTGCTGGCGCTGGTGCTGGCGGCCGGCGCCGGTCCGTCCTGGATGGCCTTGCCGCTGATGGGACTGATCGGCCTGTGCTCGGGCGTGGCGGGACCCTCGCGCGACCTGATGATCCGCGCCGCCGCGCCGCAGGGCGCCACCGGCCGCGTGTACGGCGTCGTCTACTCGGGCCTGGACAGCGGGCTGGCGATCGGGCCGCTGCTGTTCGGCCTGGTGATGGATGCGGGCCGGCCGGGCTGGGTGTTCGCCGGCGTGGCCCTGTTCCAGGCGCTGGCGATCGCCACCGCGGTGGGCGTGGGCGGGAGCACCCGTGCGCGCCAGGTCGCGGGCAGCAGGAAGGCAGCCTAGCGCAGGGCGTCGATGGCAGGCGCCGATGCCGTCGTGCTGCCTAGTTCCACCAGGTGGGTAAGGGCCCGCGGCCACGGTCCGGGGCTGGTGTAATGCGCGGCACGGCCAGGGGCGCGCCGCCGTCTTGCTCTCCGTGCACCCGGCAGTCGGGCATGCATGCGAAGAAGCTGCCGCGCGAGCCCACACTGCCGATCGAGACCGGCGCCAGGTCGCGCAGCAGCACGCCCATCGGCGTCGGGATGGGGACGGGCAGGTCGTGGGCTTCGAAAGGCGTCAGCCGGTTGTGCATGTTGCCGGTCAGGGCGATGACCAGGGTCTGCGGTCCGTCCAGCGCCGCCTGGCGCACGCGGGCGGCCATGTGCTCGTCGCGGCTGCCCGGCGCGGCGCGCGGCTTGTCGATCGTGATCGCCCGCACCGGCTTGCCCTGGGCGCGCCAGCGCCGCGCCTGCTCGATCAGGACCAGCATCGCGCCGCTCGAGCGGCCGTCGCGGATCTTTTGCCAGAACGGGGAATCGGCCGTCAGTGCGCGGCTCGCCAGGGCGTCGCCGCTTGACGCCAGGTAGGCGGCCAGCCGCGCCTCTTCCTCATGCGGCATTTCGAGGGCCAGCGTCACCGGACGGCCGCCGTCCAGTGCCAGGCAGGCCAGGCGCGCCACCAGCGCCGGATATTCATGGGTGCCGTGCATTTCGCCGACCAGGATGATGGGCGCCGTGCGCGCGAGCTGCTGCGTATCCTCTACCGGCCCGCAGCCGTCGGGCAGCGCCGCCAGTGCGATGGCCGGCGCCAGGCCGATGAGCACTGCGTTCCACAGCTTCAAGAGTGCGCGCATTGGTTCTCCCCAATATCGTGTGATCTGGGGAGTGTAGCGTGGCGGCGCAGCCGGAAAACTATCAGATTGTTATGTTGGCGCGTGTTTGCGGTGCCGGCGGCGGCGCCGTTTGCGGCGTCTCCTCCTGCGGCGCCGCCAGCAGCGCGCGGGCGTCGCGGATGATCGCCAGGATGCTGCGCACGCAGGCCAGGGTCGGCACCCCGCTCTGGGCGTCGGCTCCCTTGGCGTAGGCCCGGGCAATGCGGGTCGCCACCGGCGCGCCATCCTGCACCTGCTCGCGGTACAGGCGGATCAGGGTGACCACTGTTTCGTGCAGCATGTGCTGCGCGCCGCGCGCGATGTTGCGCCCGTTGCCGGAATCGCGTATCGAGTCGGCGACGATCTGTTCGAGTTGGCGTTCGGCCCTGCCGACGAGCATGGCGACCTGGCCGGGAGTGAAGCTGATACGCATGCGTCTACCTCGTCTTCGGTGGTGGGTTCATGCCGCTTCCTTGCTGCAGGCGAGCCTGCCTGGCCGCGGATGGACGGACGCCGCCTTCGGCATGATCCGCGAGGGCCGTACGCGCGGCGGCGGCGGCGGAGGGGCGAAGGGCCGGATCTGGCTCAGGGTGCCGTCGAAGGGCGCCACCGTGTCGTCGATCTGCCGGATCTCGTCCGCCGTCTCGCCCCTGGCGCCTGCCAGGTAGTGGGCAATCGCGATTCTGACAAGCATACGGTTGGTGAGTTCGGCCGAGAGCCCGACTTTCCGGCTGTGGTATTGATAGGTCGAGGTCAGGCCGTCCGGCCCGGTGATCTCGACCTTCTTCGGCAGCGAGAATCCGTAGCGGCCGCTGGCCCAGAGTTTCACCAGGCACTCGCCGCTGGTTGGGGTTGAAAAGCTGAAGTTCATGCATAAATCGTAATCCCGGCTGAGCGACTGCACGATTCAAAATTGTTCCAAACCGTAACGGACGAAACATTCGTTTCCGCGCGTTACGGGAAGGCCCGTGGTGCTTTCCTGCAAGACAGGGGGTAGACGGGCAGGTGGGCTATACTGTCCGCCACCTCAACATCACCTGATGACGCCATGCTGCCTGCCGATTGCGACAAGCTGATGTCCGCGCCGGCAGCCTTCCTTTCGGGCGGCGGCGAAATGGGCGCACTGATGCGTGCCTGCGACTGGAACGCCACGCCCCTGGGCGAGCCGGCAGCCTGGCCCACCGCCCTCAAGACCACGCTGCGCCTGCTGCTGACCTCGAACCATCCGATGTTCATCTGGTGGGGGCCGGAACTCATCCAGTTCTACAACGATGCCTACCGCGCCACCCTGGACGCGCGGCGCCACCCGTCCGCGCTCGGCCAGCGCGGACGCGCCTGCTGGGAAGAGGCATGGCCGATCATCGGACCCCAGATCGAGCAGGTGATGCGCGGCGGCGGCGCGACCTGGCACGAAGACCACCTGGTGCCGCTGGTGCGCGACGGCGTGCTGTCCGATGCCTGGTGGACCTACGGCTACAGCCCGATCGAGGACGACGACGGGGTGCGCGGCGTGCTGGCGATCTGCAAGGACGTCACCGCGGAACACCAAACCCGGGCTGCCCTGGCGGCGGCGGCGATGCGCAGCGAGGTCGCGCTGGCGGTGTCCGAGCACCAGCTGCAACGCCAGCTCGGCGACTGGCAGCAGCTGCATGCGATGAGCGAGCGCCTGCTCGAGGCACGCACGCTGTCCGGCCAGTTCGACATCGTGTTGCGCACCGTTACGCAGCTGCATGGCTGCCACCAGGGCGTGGTCTCGCTCCACGATGCCGGCGCCGGTGGCCTGGTGACCCAGGCCAGCCAGGGCATCAGCACTGCCGGCCTGGCCGCGCTGCGCTGCGTGCCGGTGGGCGCGGGCGCCTGCGGCACCGCCTTCAGGGACAAGCGGCGGATCGTCGTCGCCGACATCGCCACCGACCCGCTGTACGCCGAGTGCCGCGGTTTCGCGCTGGAGCAGGGCATCAAGGCGCTGTACAGTACGCCCTTCTTTGCCAACGACGGCAGCGCACTGGGCGTGATCAGCATGTACTTTTCCGATCAGCGCGTGCCGGACGAACGTGAGATGCAGCTCACCGACATCTGCGCGCGCCACCTGGCGCCGATCGTCGAACGCGAACGCGCCCAGGCGCAGCTGCACCTGGAACAGCAGCGCAGCCACCGCATCCTGCAGACCCTGCAGGATGGCTTCGTGCTGATGGACCGGGACTACCGCATCCTGCAGATCAATGCCGCCGGCGCCGCCATGGACGGGCGGTCCGCCGCCGAGATTGTCGGACGCACGCACTGGGACGCGTGGCCGGGCTCGGAGCGGCAGGCGGCCGGGGAGCTGTACCGGCGCGTGATGCGCGAGCGCGTCGCCGCCGCCATGCCGGTGTCCTACGAGCGCGACGGGCAGACGCGCTGGTACAGCGTGCATGCCTACCCGTATGACGAGGGGGTGGCGGTGCTGTACCGCGACATCACGCGCCAGCGCGAGACCGAGCGCGAGCTCCAGGAGCTGAGCCGCGCGTCGGAACAGCGGCGTCGCCTATACGAGACCTTCTTGTCGAACACCCCGGACCTGGCCTATGTGTTCGACCTCGAGCACCGCTTCACCTATGCCAACGACGTCCTGCTCAAGATGTGGAACCGCAGCTGGGAAGACTCGATCGGCAAGACCTGCCTCGAGCTCGGCTACGAAGCCTGGCACGCCGAGATGCATGGCCGCGAGATCGAACAGGTCAAGGCGACCAGGGCGCCGATCAAGGGCATCGTGCCCTTCGACGGCAGCTTCGGGCGCCGCATGTACGAGTACATCTTCGTGCCGGTGTTCGGACCGGACGGCGAGGTCGAGGCAGTGGCCGGCACCACGCGTGACGTCACCGAGCGCCTGGAGGCTGAAGAAGCGATCCGGCAGAACGAGGAGCGCTTCCGTTCGCTGATCGTCGCGACCACCCAGATGGTATGGCATTGCGGGCCGGAAGGCATGATGGAAGCCGATTCGCCGACCTGGCGCGCCTACACCGGCCAGACCTACGACGAATGGAAAGGCTTCGGCTGGCTCGACGCCGTCCATCCGGACGACCGCGCGGCCGCGCAGGCGCACTGGCGCGCGTGTGTCGCCCGGTGCATCCCCTACGAGTCCGAGCAGCGCCTGCGCACGGCGGACGGCATGTACCGCTGGACCGTCGCGCGCGCGGTGCCGATCTTCGGCCAGGACGGTGCGATCCGCGAGTGGGTGGGCACCACCACCGACATCCATGACCGCCGCCAGAGCGAGCTGGAACGCCAGCGCTTCGTCTCGCTGGCCGAGCGCAGCGAGGACTTCATCGGCATGGCCGGACTCGACCTGAACGTGTTCTTCCTGAACTCGGCCGCGGTGCGCCTGATCGGCGCGGCCTCGCTCGAGGAAGCGCTGGCCACGCCGGTGGAAGGCTTCTTCTTCCCCGAAGACCGCGATTACATCGCGCAGGAGTTCCTGCCGCGCGTCGCACGCGACGGGTATGGCGAAACCGAGGTGCGCATGCGGCACGTCCGTTCCGGCGCGGCGATCTGGATGATCTACGCTGTCTATGTGATCCGCGATCAGGATGGCCAGCCCGAAGGCTATGCCACGGTCAGCCGCAACATCACCGAGCGCAAGCTGGCCGAGGAACGCCTGCGCCAGGTCACGGTGGACCTGCAGGACGCCAACAACCGCAAGACCCGCTTCCTGGCGACGCTGGCGCACGAGCTGCGCAATCCGCTGGCGCCGCTGCGCACCGGGCTCGACCTGATGCAGCTGCCGGGCAGCAGCCCGCAGACGCTGGCACGGGCGCGCACGATGATGGACCGCCAGCTGCGCCAGATGGTGCACCTGATCGACGACCTGATGGACATCGCCCGCATCGACAGCGGCAAGATCGAGCTCAAGCGCGAGCATGTCGCGCTGCGCCAGGTCGTCACGATCGCGATCGAGGGCGTGATGCCGATGATGGAGGCGGCCGGGCACCGGCTGGATGCCGAGCTGCCGGAAGAGGCGCTGTGGCTCGACGCCGACCCGACCCGGCTGGCGCAGGTCCTGACCAACCTGCTCACCAACGCCTGCAAGTACACGCCGCCGGGCGGCATGGTCACGCTGTCGGCGCGCGCCGACGGCACCGAGAGCGTCGCGGTCGCGGTGCGCGACACCGGCATGGGCATCCCGCCGGACGCGCTGGAAAGCGTGTTCGACATGTTCAGCCAGGTGTCGCAGAACATCGGCCGCGCCCAGGGCGGCCTCGGGATCGGCCTGGCGCTGGTGCGCAGCCTGGTGCAGATGCATGGCGGGACCATCCATGCCGAGAGCGCCGGGGTGGGACAGGGCAGCTGCTTCACGCTCTGTCTGCCGTTGGCACCGGCCTGCCTGCCTGCAGGCGGTGACGGCCCGGATGGCGGCGCCGCCGTGCCGGCCGGTCGGGCCAGCGGCTTGCCGATCCTGGTCGCGGACGACAACGTCGACGCGGCCACCATGCTCGCCGCCGTGCTGGAGGCGCGCGGCCACCGGGTGACGCTGGCGCACGACGGACCCGCCGCGCTGGCGCTGGCGCGCGAAGCCCGCTTCGAACTGCTGATCCTCGACATCGGCATGCCCGGCCTGTCCGGCTACGAGCTGGCGCGCGCCCTGCGCCGGCTGCCGCACCTGGACGGCGCGCTGCTGGCCGCGCATACCGGCTGGGGTGCGGAACACGACCGCAGCGAGGCGACGGCCGCCGGCTTCGACGCCCACCTCACCAAGCCCGCCGGGCTGGAAGAGATCGACGCGCTGCTCGGCCGGCTGGCCGCGGCAGCCTGAGACAGGCCGATCAAAGCCCTGGTGGCAAGGCCTGGAGAACGGTGCACAAGCGGGCCTGCGGGTCCAGCGTGGCGTCGGCGGCATCGGCACCGGTCACGCCTTGCGCTTGCCGCAGTTGCAGCAGCTTGAGTGCCGCATCGCAGTCGCCCAGTTCCGCACCCTGCCGGAGAACCGCTGCCGCCATGCCGGTTTCTCCCTGGCGTTCGAGCAGGAGGCCATAGCGATAGAAGGCAGCCGGGTAACGCGATTGCATGGCTTTCCGGTACAGCCGGCTCAGTTCCTCGTCGCCGGCAATATCGGCCCGTCCCGCCTCGAGCAGGGTTCCCAACGCGGTTTCGGCGCGGCCCTCGCTACGTCCGAGCGCGCGTCGGTACAGTGCCAACGCCTGGGCATCGTCCTGGGCATTGCCCAATCCCAGTTCGAAGCTGCGGCCGAGATAGTAGAGGCCCTGGGGATAGTCGCGGGCCGCGGCGCGTGCCAGCCACGCCGACGCTGCCGTACGCTCTTCATCGGTTTGCGCGCGCTGCATCAGCAACAGGCCAAGCCGAACCTGGGCGGCAGCCAGTCCGCCCTCGGCGGATTTCGTCAGCCAGTATTGCGCCTTGTCGAGATCGCGTTCTCCGGCGGTCCCGAATTGATAGGCGTAGGCGAGATTTGCCTGTGCCCAGCCGTGTCCCTGCCCAGCCGCTTTGGCATACCATTCGACCGCCTGCTTCTGGTCACGCGGAACGCCGGCGCCACGGTTGTACAGCACCCCGAGGTTGTTCTGCGCAACGGCGTTGCCCGCCTGCGCTGCCAAACGGTAATAGACTGCGGCCTGGGTCAGGTCGGCCTTGACGTAGGTGCCATTCTCGTACCAGGCGCCAAGCCTGTTCTGCGCGACCGGCTCGCCGGATGCCGCCAGCGCCCTGGTACTGGCCAGCTGCGCGGCATCCTGCGCCGTCGCGCTGTTTGCCGTACCAGGCACCCAGACATATTGCGTCTTGAGCCAGCCGGTGGGCGTCTCGTTCGTGGCGAG
The DNA here is from genome assembly GCF_059685865.1 of Telluria sp. ZB4P36. NCBI lineage: Bacteria > Pseudomonadati > Pseudomonadota > Betaproteobacteria > Burkholderiales > Oxalobacteraceae > Telluria > Telluria sp. ZB4P36. Next base: position 1,715 of record NZ_JCASIE010000010.1, on the reverse strand, counting down.
CACCGCGCGGAAGACGCAGCGGCGGATGCCGTCGAGCGCCGCCTGGTCGAGGTCTTCCCTGCCGCTGGAGACGAGCACGCGGGCATCGGTGACCAGGCCTTTCTCGCCGATCTGTACCTCGACCGTCGTCTTGCCCTCGGCGCGCTGCGCCAGCGCGGCAGCGGGCCAGACGGGGCGAGGGCAGGCGTTCAAATCGATCACCATCACCTGCTGCGCGTCCTGGATGCGGGCGGCACTTGCATGCGTGGGAAGAATGAAGGCGGCGGCAGCGAAAAAAAGGATGGTGGTCTTCATTTCATGAATGTACGCGTTCATGAGGTGCTACAGATACGCGGATTGTCACGCTGCTTGACGAGAATCGATTGCTGCGTCCGGCAAGTGCTCGTGCGTCGGCGACACAACCACCTTCGTGAAGATGGCAAGCCAAGGCTGCACCAATCTGCTGCGACATACTCACGACAGCAGAGAGCACGCCCGTCCACTCATCGCCCCCGTGCACGGCAGTGAGGGCCACGGTGACGGCCCTCATCCCTATTCCGAACGAGGTCAGGAAAACCGCCGACATGGTATGAGCCATCCAGGAGGGGACGGCGTCGAGCGTCGACAGCCAGTCCATTCCGAACCCACTCGAAGCAAGGCCGGGGCCCCAATGAGGTGGGGAATAAACCACTGCGGGGCTGCTATGTAGGTCGGGACGCGTTCCGACCCGCGAAACACGGCTCACAGATTCTGCTATGAGGTTTTAGACAGCCTAGGTCGAGAGCAGATTGATGCTCGCGCAATGATCCGAACTATTTCCTAGCAAGTAAGGTGCCGCTTCCCAATGGGGCAGGACGCCATGACGGTATCCTCATCAATCAGCTCCTTGCGAGCCGGTGTGAGCACCTCGTCGTGCCTTGATATCCTCTACTTGGGCGTGCTACTCGAAACGCGGCACCTGATCAATTCCGACTTTGCTGCAACGAAGGAAACGTGAATTTTTGATAGTTTCCGCATGGAAATATAAATTATCATGTTGGTTGTCCCAATGCGAAGCTGGAATAATCATGCAGGTTCTATTTGTTCTTTTCGAAACGCACAAATGGCAGTACCACGCTGTAAGACCTCCGCTATGGCGCTTCCTCTTGAGCGTTTTTGTAATGCTTGGGTTGGCTTCGCCATCCATTGCAGAAACATTGGCACGACCGCCGCTGGAAGGGTACAGCTCTTCCATCTACATGTACCCCAACGAATTAGATCTTGCGAAGGAGGTTTGTGAAGCTCCTGGCGGTACTCTGGACCATATTGAATACGGCAACGATGCCAACGAAAGCAATAATTTTCATCCAAGCATGCAGCCGGTTTGCCGGTTCAATTGGGGGCTGCAACATCAAAATTGGTTCCTTTGGGCCTTTGCTTGCCCTAGGGCGGGGTGGGGAACTAGTCGCACTCCTATAACGTGCCCAGCGGTGGGAAAACCGCCGCAATGTGCCTCATGCCACAAGAATCTTCCTTCGTTTTCCTCTGAGGTTGGCAATCCCATCAACGTCGCGACACGTGAAAAGATTCAGCGTGAGACAGACTACCACTCTCAAACGCTCGAATTCACGCGCCTGTACCGGTGAGGTACTCTGATTTTTTCGGACACTCTTGTTTGGTAAAGTTCACCAACAGGAGCTTTTATGATGACATTGAAGAAGACGTACACCCCGGAACTCAAGGAAGAAGCCGTGAAG